>NZ_CP183073.1:2844375-3162500 GCF_048401065.1 Pseudoalteromonas sp. US3C1004 | reverse complement strand
TAGGAGTGAAAGGCTAATCAAACCGGGAGATAGCTGGTTCTCCCCGAAATCTATTTAGGTAGAGCCTCGGACGAATACTTACGGGGGTAGAGCACTGTTAAGGCTAGGGGGTCATCCCGACTTACCAACCCTTTGCAAACTCCGAATACCGTAAAGTAATATCCGGGAGACACACGGCGGGTGCTAACGTCCGTCGTGAAGAGGGAAACAACCCAGACCGCCAGCTAAGGTCCCAAAGTCATAGTTAAGTGGGAAACGATGTGGAAAGGCCCAGACAGCCAGGAGGTTGGCTTAGAAGCAGCCATCCTTTAAAGAAAGCGTAATAGCTCACTGGTCGAGTCGGTCTGCGCGGAAGATGTAACGGGGCTAAACTATGCACCGAAGCTGCGGATTCAGAATTTATTCTGAGTGGTAGGGGAGCGTTCTGTAAGCGGTTGAAGGTGTACCGGGAGGTATGCTGGACGTATCAGAAGTGCGAATGCTGACATGAGTAACGATAATGCGGGTGAAAAACCCGCACGCCGGAAGACCAAGGGTTCCTATCCCATGTTAATCAGGGTAGGGTAAGTCGACCCCTAAGGCGAGGCCGAAAGGCGTAGTCGATGGGAAACGGATTAATATTTCCGTACTTGGTATAATTGCGATGGGGGGACGGAGCAGGCTAAGCAAGCATGGCGATGGTAGTCCATGTGAAAGTGTGTAGGCTAGTGACTTAGGTAAATCCGGGTTGCTGTTAGGCTGAGACACGAGACGAGTCACCAAGGTGATGAAGTTGCTGATGCCATACTTCCAGGAAAAGCCTCTAAGCTTCAGATTATACCGAATCGTACCCCAAACCGACACAGGTGGTCAGGTAGAGAATACTAAGGCGCTTGAGAGAACTCGGGTGAAGGAACTAGGCAAAATCGTACCGTAACTTCGGGAGAAGGTACGCTCCGATTGGTGATGAGACTTGCTCTCTAAGCTGATTGGAGCCGCAGTGACCAGGTGGCTGGGACTGTTTATTAAAAACACAGCACTGTGCAAAATCGCAAGATGACGTATACGGTGTGACACCTGCCCGGTGCCGGAAGGTTAATTGATGGGGTTATCTTCGGAGAAGCTCTTGATCGAAGCCCCGGTAAACGGCGGCCGTAACTATAACGGTCCTAAGGTAGCGAAATTCCTTGTCGGGTAAGTTCCGACCTGCACGAATGGTGTAACCATGGCCACGCTGTCTCCACCCGAGACTCAGTGAAATTGAAATCGCAGTGAAGATGCTGTGTACCCGCGGCTAGACGGAAAGACCCCGTGAACCTTTACTACAGCTTGGCACTGAACATTGAACCTACATGTGTAGGATAGGTGGGAGACTTAGAAGCAGAGACGCTAGTTTTTGTGGAGTCGTCCTTGAAATACCACCCTTGTAGTTTTGATGTTCTAACGTTGGCCCCTGAATCGGGGTTACGGACAGTGCCTGGTGGGTAGTTTGACTGGGGCGGTCTCCTCCCAAAGAGTAACGGAGGAGCACGAAGGTTGGCTAAGTACGGTCGGACATCGTACGGTTAGTGTAATGGTAGAAGCCAGCTTAACTGCGAGACAGACACGTCGAGCAGGTACGAAAGTAGGTCATAGTGATCCGGTGGTTCTGAATGGAAGGGCCATCGCTCAACGGATAAAAGGTACTCCGGGGATAACAGGCTGATACCGCCCAAGAGTTCATATCGACGGCGGTGTTTGGCACCTCGATGTCGGCTCATCACATCCTGGGGCTGAAGTCGGTCCCAAGGGTATGGCTGTTCGCCATTTAAAGTGGTACGCGAGCTGGGTTTAGAACGTCGTGAGACAGTTCGGTCCCTATCTGCCGTGGGCGTTTGAGAATTGAGAGGGGTTGCTCCTAGTACGAGAGGACCGGAGTGAACGAACCGCTGGTGTTCGGGTTGTCATGCCAATGGCATTGCCCGGTAGCTACGTTCGGAACTGATAAGCGCTGAAAGCATCTAAGCGCGAAGCAGGCCTCGAGATGAGTTCTCACTAGACTTTTAAAGTCTCTGAAGGGCCGTTGAAGACTACAACGTTGATAGGCAAGATGTGGAAGTGGTGTGAGCCATTAAGCTAACTTGTACTAATTACCCGTGAGGCTTAACCATACAACGCCAAACGCGTTTTATGTGATAGTGAAACAAGCGAAGAAGTTAATATAACTAAAGTAGATACTAGAAGACTTTATTATCAGAATTCCAAATTTTAGTTAGTGCGTAGTAATACGGACTGACACCCAAATTTGCTTGGTGACAATAGCGTTTTGGACCCACCTGACCCCATGCCGAACTCAGTAGTGAAACGAAACAGCGCCGATGATAGTGTAGCATTTGTTATGTGAAAGTAGGACATTACCAGGCTCCAAATACAAGAAAGCCCGACTCGAAAGAGCCGGGCTTTTTTACGTCTGCAGGAAAGTGAAAGTATTAGCCGTCAGCTATCAGCAGCACAGCGTCAACCTGACCACCGTAGCATGGGTTGAGTATCTAGAACCCCATGGGCAAAATAACGCAACGTCAACCCATCCCATTAAAAACATTAAATGTACCTTGCTATGTGGCTCTCTAGCGCTGTAGGCACTACGATATTCTACTGCGTGGTCACTACGAAGGAGCGCGCCGACGCCAAATACGTGCAAGCTCGAATCTAAATTTAGGTCTTTCGAAGGGTATATGGGCTGATAAAGTCATCAGTCCATATATTTAATAATCAGCGAGGTCGTTAGCGATTAGATAAGAATACAGTAAGCTGTTTACCTATTTTTAAATGGTCGCTCGAAAGGCTATTCCATTGTTTTAGTTTAGCAATACTCACTTTATAATGATTGGCAATTTTCCATAAGCTATCACCCGATTTAACCTGATGTTCAATTTGGGTATCGGCTAATTGAGGGAGCACAAGCTTTTGGCCAATTCTAATGGTGTTACTTTTTAGATCGTTAAACGCTTTGAGTTGGCTAATACCCACTTTGTAGCGTTTCGCTATAACACTTAAGCTATCGCCACGTTTTACTGTGTAGTGTTGCCACTGACTATAATCATTGGAATCAAGATTAGCGAGCATGTCTTTAAATTGTGTTTGTTCAGCAACTGGAACAACAATGTGGGGCGCATCAATAATTGCTGGAAAGCGGATCACACCATGGTTTAAAAATTCAAGTTGCTGCCATTGCTTTTGGTTATCTAAAATAACAGCGTCATCAATAGGCAATACTGCAATTGTTGGGCTGTTTGAAATTGTAGGAAAAGCCATTTTTTGGCTTTTTAATAATTGTGCCGCAGCTAGTAATTTTGGCACGTACTGACTGGTTTGTTTGGGCAGTTTTAAGTTGAAAAAATCAGTGGGTTTGCCTTGTTTTTTATTATTACTAATTGCTCTAAGTACACGGCCTTCACCTAAGTTATAGGCTGCTATAGCGTGATACCAGTCACCACCAAAGCGTTTGTGTAAATATTCCATAAAATCCAACGCAGCTCGGGTACTGTCTATTACGTCCTGACGTCCGTCATACCAAGAGGATATTTGCACTTTAAAATATTTAGCAATGGCAGGCGTTAATTGCCAAAGTCCAGATGCATGCTTGTGCGAATAGGCACTGGCATCAAAGTCACTTTCAATTAGCGGCATTAATGCTAATTCTATGGGTAAGTTCCGCTTTTCAACCTCTGTGACTATATAATAAAGGTAAGGCTCAGCACGGCGACTGATTTCATCCATGTAATTTGGGTGAGATAAATACCATGCAATGCGTTGTTGTACATCTGGGTGGCTAGAATTGGCAAATGTAAGCTGCGCTCGGATGCGTTGCCACACATCATCGAGTTTCTGAGGACTTAAGGGAGCTATTTGCTCAATATTTTCGTTTTGTTCTTTAACAACAATATTTGGGTTAGCTTTAATATCAGGTTGTGAAGAGGGCTGTTCGGGTGTGGTTTCACAACCGGATAAAATTAACACTAATGGCAAAATGCGGATAAATCGATTTAAAGGCACGTACTAAACTACTCCGAAAAAATGAATGCGGCTAACCTAAAGTAGGTTAGCTTAACATAGCGTGAGTTAAGAATGACTTGTAGTTGAATTTAACAGTTCCTTAAATTGATCTTTATAGCGACGTGACAGGTTTAGCACTTTACCTGTAGTGAGCTTTACTTCACTATCGCCACTTGCTAATGGCGTGATTGATTCAACCGCGTCTAATCTAATCGCATGAGAACGGTGAATACGGCAAAACCCTTGCGGCTCTAACTGAGTTATAAGTTGTGTCATGGTTGCACGAAAAGGATAAATTCGAGCGCCAATATGTAGATTTACATAATTGCCATTTGATTCAAGCCAATCTACTTCTGCTACGCGAACAATAAATTCTTTTCCCAGCTTTTTTACCAGTAGCCTGTCTAAGCTTACATATTCAGCAGTATCTTCGCCTTGACTGATCGGGGCTGCTTCACCTGTTAATTGGCTCACGACATATTGATAGGTTTTAATAACAATAGTCAAAAATAAGAATCCCCACAAATCTTTGCGGTATTCATAAAGTAACTCAAACCACACTAACCCAAAGTCATATTGCATACCCTGCATGGTGTAAATGAGTTTGCGGATAGCGACCATAATACCAATATGTAATAACGAAAAAGCAATGCTCGCTACTAAGTACAGTAATATTGAATGAGAGATTTTTTGCCAATTAAAAGGTTGGGTTTTTAATAGCCAAACTAAAGCCGGAAACAATAATAAGGTGCCAATAGCACTCGAGTATTCCCACACAAAGGGCTCCCAGAGCATAAAAGGAAGTGCGCCATCACGTTGGGCTTCCATAATGTTTGAGCTGGCATTAATGGTGTTGTTTATAAAAATATAACTACATAAAAATAAAGCCGCGTACCAAGTTTGATAGCGCTGAAAGTGCGATAAAGTGATCATTATTATTGTAACTCTTTAAAAGACCGCAATTAGACTAGCAAGAGAGTGATAAAACACCAAGTTTATATCATCCCTGATATCCACCGTTTATCCCTATTGACTGTTTTATAAGCCTTTTGTGATTGCTTAACACAGTGTGTTGTCCATAGTTGTTATTAATTACTCATAAGTTAAATCTTTTATGAATCTTAAAATAGTCATTAAAAATACAACACGTACGCTATTAAAATCTTGGGTAAATGTGTTTAACCAAGGCGAAGAGTTACCATCTCGCCGTTATGATTTAGATTGGCTGAGAGTACTTGCCTTTGGCTTATTAATTTTTTACCACACCGGCATGTTATACAGTGAAAATTGGGGCTTTCATTTTAAAAGTCAGTACTTATCCAGCGGTATTGAAAGCATTATGCTTTTATTGTCGCCATGGCGGATGGGATTAATTTGGTTTATTTCAGGTGTGGCGCTGCGCTTTATTGTTGCGCGCTTTAGTCTAGGTATGTTTTTAACTACGCGAAGTGTAAAAATATTACTGCCTTTATTGTTTGGCATTTGGTTTATTGTGCCTATTCAGCTTTATGCGCAAATGAGCCAAGAAGCCAGTTTAGCTATGGGCTTTTGGCAGTTTTACAGCCAGTTCTTTGATTTAACCAACCCTTTATTCGAGCGCTATCAAGCAGGGATTTGGCCTCATGTCGATGTGAATCACCTTTGGTACTTACGTTCGTTATGGCAATTTACTTTATTGCTGGTGCTAGCAATGCCGCTGCTTCATCACGCTACTGTGCATACAATAATCACGCGTTTATGTGGGCGCTCGTTATTTACAGTTTTTATTGTATTGCTATTGCCGCTGTGTATTTTAAAACTCAGCTGGCCGAGCGACACATTTAGATACCCCATGGGCGCGCTGTTCTTACTTTATGGTTACTTGCTTGCTTGGCAGCCTGCATTTTATAGCCAGCTACTTCGCCATTGGCGAGTGCTATTAGTGGTATTTACGTTAGGTTATATAGTTGTTGTGCTGTGTTACAACACGATTTGGCAAAACCCTGCTGCTAGCCAATGGCAAATTACCAGCATGGATATGCTGTATACTGCGCAACGATTAATGGGCGTGTTGTTAATGCTGGCACTAGCACAACGTTTTTTGAATCACGATCACCCTAAACTGGCTTTATTAAACGGTGCAGTATTCCCTTTTTATTTATTGCATCAAAGTGTAATTATTGGCCTTGCGTTTTATTTGTCGAAGCTGCAATTAAGTGGTTTTGTGGAGCCATTACTTATACTCAGCCTTACTTTCATTATTTGTTGGTTGGTGTTTATTGCTGCGCGCCGTATCGACTTAATAAGCCCACTGTTAGGAATTAAAGTCACAGGTAAATATAAAGCATGGCAAGTTAAAGTGGGCTTTGGTTGCGGGCTAATATTGGTAAGCCCGCTGATCTTTAGGTTGATTTAATTATCTGTATTGCAAATTAACTATCGCCGTAAACGACAACCTACGAGATATGCTGTGCAATTTTGTAGGTCGTGCTTTAGCGCGAAAGTACCAATGCTAATGAGTTGTCACCTTAAATGGCGTTCTACGCTCAACCAAACACACACCTAAAACAGGCGCCTTGTGGTTTTGGTACATAAATTAAATCGCCACCGTGGTTGAGCATTATTTGCCGAGAGAGGCTAAGGCCAATGCCGGAGCCTTGTTGCTTGGTGGTAAAAAATGGCACGAAGATCATATCTATCACATGCTCACTGATACCTGGTCCGTTGTCGTTGATTTCTATATAAAGTTGTTGGCTAGTGTTTTGCGCCAAGCTAATTTCGATCCTTGGTTGAGCGGCATTCTCTGCGCTGTACTTTTGGTTACTCTTTAGTACTTCAAGTGCATTTTTTATTAAGTTTACTAATACCTGTTCTATTTGGCTGCTATCAAGCATGACTAACTGCTGATTTTTAATCGACAGTTCGATATGGGTGTGTTGAACGCGTGCTTGTTGTTGATGTAAAGCGACAATACGCGTTAGCATATCGGCTAAATTTTCCGGTGTTAAATTGGGTTTAGGTAAGCTGCTAACTTGGCGAAAACGAGCAATAAAATCCCCTAAATGAGCGGTTCTTGATGCTAACGTGTTTAGCGCAAGTTGTAAGTCTTGTTTATCTTCAAGCTCATCAAAACATAGCTCTTGTGGCAGTAAATTGCTACAAGTATCAGCTAGCGATGAAAGTGGCGTAATAGAGTTAGCAATTTCGTGAGTGAGCACTTTAGTTAAGCGTTTATACGCTTGCTGTTCTTTGAGTTGTAACTGGTCGTGAATTGATTGTAGGCTCACTACACGACGAACTTTACCTTGAATTTCGGCGATACTAAGTTGAATTGAGAGAGTGTCGTGCTGCTCGCCATTTTGCCAGTAGGTGGTGCTGCGGATATTGTGTTCGGCGTTTAAAATTAACTCACCTACAGCCCCTAACTCATGCAAATGTCGAAAACTCTTCCCCAGTAATTTACTAACGGCTGGATTTGATTCGATCACCTCGCCGTTGTCATCACATACCATAACAGCTAAATCAACATGGATGAGCAAAGCTTGTAGAAACTGTGCTTGTTGCTCGGCATTAAAACGTGCCGTTTGCATTTGCGTTTTTACTTGTTCAAATTGCTTAAGCATTGGATGTTGTTGACCAAGCCCCAAGGTGCTGTCGCCATTGGCTAAGGCTCGGATCACCATTTCGGCTTGTTTTTGTTGGCGCTTAAACAGCGTAAAAATATGCGCTATTAATGCCGCTGCGACTAGCATTATTAACAATGTCGTCGCTGAAAAACCATGCGTTTGTAATACATAACTAAGCAACGCACTTACACTTATAAGTGTGGTGATACTAAACGAAAGCAATAAATTAGCCCGCATAATTATAGCCCGTACTTTTCAAGGCGGCGGTACATGGCACCGCGAGTTAAACCCAGTGCTTTGGCTGCATGGCTAACATTACCTTGATGGTGCTTAAGTGCTGCGCGAACTGTTCGTTGTTCAAGTATGTCTAAATCAAAAGTGTCGTACTGCGCTACATTGTTTAAAACCTCCGTGCTTTGGGTTTTCTCGTCAGTACTAACTGATATTGAATTACCAACCACTGAGCTTATATCGAGTTTATCCCTTTCAGTTAAAATAACCGCACGCTCTATAGCGTGAGCCAATTCACGTACATTACCTGGCCACGCGTATTGGCAAAGCGCACTCATATCATCATCGCTAACGGTTAAGCTGCGTTTATATTTTTGCGCAAAGTGTTTTAGGTAGTAATTAGCTAATAATGGAATGTCATCGCTGCGCTCCCGTAATGCCGGAAGGCGAATTTCAACGGTGTTTATCCGATACAATAAATCTTGACGAAAACGCCCCTCTGCGACGGCTTGATCAAGGTTGTCGTTAGTGGCGCAAATAAGGCGGATATCAATATCAACGGCTTTACTGCTGCCAACGGGCGTTATTTGTCTATTTTGCAGTGCAGCCAGTAATTTGGCTTGATGCTCTAGGGGTAAATTACCCAGTTCATCTAAAAATAAACTGCCACCGTGGGCAAGCTCAAATTTACCAATGCGATCGGCTTTAGCATCAGTAAACGCGCCTTTTTTGTGGCCGAATAGTTCACTTTCAAATAAATTCTGCGCTACTGCACCCATATCTAAACTCATAAAGGTTTGATTTTGGCGCATACTTGCTTGATGAACAGCATGAGCGGTCAACTCCTTCCCTGTGCCACTTTCACCGGTTATTAATATGTTGGCATCAGTTTGAGCTGCTTTTTCAATGGTGCTAAACACCTGCTGCATCGCATTGCTTTGACCTAAAAACTCAAAGTTAGGCGTGTTTAAGGCTTGGTTTAACCCTTGTTTTTGCCGCGTTAATTTGCCCACTTGCTGTTTGTCTTTTGCGTGTGAAAATGCAGCGGCGACTGCGCCAAGTAATTGCTCGTTTTGCCAAGGCTTGGCAATAAAATCAGAAGCTCCCGCTTTAATTGCATCTACGGCTAATTGAATATCGCCGTAAGCGGTCATTAATAAAACAACGATATTAGCGTCTTGTTCGATAATTTTTTTCAGCCAATAAAAGCCTTCTTTGCCACTGATTGAGTCTTGGGTAAAGTTCATATCAAGCAGTATTACGTCAACGGGTTGCTCGAGCTTGCGTTGCTCGTTAATGATGCCTGCAATGTCAAATGGATTGTCTGTGGTTTTAACACTTTGATAATGCTGTTTTAGTAATAAACGTGCTGCAATGAGAATGTCTGGGTTGTCATCAACAATTAGAAGAGAGCCTGTGTGTTTCATATTTCTTATTCTTATAGAGTTTTATTTAGCCTAAAACAAAAAGGGGACAGTGTCCATAAATGGACGTTTATAAAATAACAAAGTGTTCTATTAGCGGACACTACAAATATGTGAACAATCAAACTAAACATTAACCGTTTGAATTTATTGGTTAAATAAAACTGGCACAGCGTTTGTAATAACTATCGGTAATTAGTTTATTAAACCTGTATCAAGGTAGTCGACATGGACAAAAAAATAGAACGCTCATTTACGCAAAAGTATTTAAAAAAATTTACTTTTGCAGCTCTTACTTTAGGTGTTGCTGCGGCTGCATATGGTTTTACACAAAGCAGCGATACAGGCCGTAGCCAGAATATTGATCGTAGCAGCCTTACGGTTAGCACGGTTACACAAGGTGCCTTTAAAGATGCCTTGAGCTTGCGCGGTCAAGTGGTACCAAAAACCAGCATTTACCTCGATACTATCGCAGGCGGTCAAGTGGAAGAACGCTTAGTCGAGCAAGGCGAGTTTGTTGAAAAAGGCCAACCGCTCGTGCGCCTAAGCAATACTAACCTACAACTGGATGTAATGAGCCGTGAAGCACAAGTTACCGAGCAGCTTAACTTTTTACGTAATACGCAAATGAACATGGAAACCAGCCGGTTAAACTTACGCCGCGACTTATTAGAAATCGAATTAAAAATTACCCATTTAACACGTAGATTAAAACAAACTAAACCTTTGGTTAAAAGTGGCGTATTGGCGCAAGACCAACTAGCTGAGCTTGAAGAAGATTTAAATTATTACCAAGCCCGTAAAGAGCTCACCCTTGAGCGCCAACAGCAAGAAAATTCAATCCGTGAGGTGCAAGTGGCGCAGTTGTCAGACAGCGCTAAAATGCTCGAAAAAAATCTGCAATTTACGCGTCGAAATCTCGACAACTTATTAATCAAAGCACCGGTATCAGGTTATTTAAGCGAGCTTGATGTAGAAATTGGTGAATCAAAAAGTAGCGGCGCACGACTCGGACAAATAGATATTCCTAATGAATATAAATTAGTGGTGCGTCTTGATGAGTTTTACTTAAACCAAATTCAGCGTGACATGACCGTGTTGATTGAGCTTGAAAGCGGCATGGTGAATGCCGAAGTGAGCAAAATTGATAGCCGCGTACAGCAGTCACAATTTCAAGTAGAAGTGGACTTACCCAGTAACACTAAAAGCATAAAGCGCGGCCAAAGTATTGATATTGAGTTAATGCTAGGGGATGACAATAACAATGCCTTACTGCTTAAGCGCGGGGCCTTTTTTACCAACTCGGGTGGTAACTGGGTTTATGTAATCGAGCAAGGCAGTGATAAAGCAGTGCGCCGTGATATCCGCCTTGGCAAAAAGAATCAACACTATTTTGAAGTGCTTGAAGGGCTAAACGCTGGGGATAAAGTGATTACCTCCAGCTACAGCAACTTTGACAAAGCACAGCAATTACAATTTTAAGGATAATAACAATGATCAAACTAACTAATTTAAGCCGCGTATTTCGTACTCAAGATGTTGAAACAACAGCGCTGAGCAATATCAACTTAACCGTAAACGAAGGCGATTTTTTAGCGATTATGGGGCCCTCTGGCTGTGGTAAGTCAACGCTGCTTTCTATTTTGGGTATGCTTGATTCACCGACCTCAGGCAACTTTGATTTTGCGGGAACTGACATTGCAGGCTATAGCGAAAAACAACTAGCAGAGCTACGTAAAGAATCAATTGGCTTTGTATTTCAAAGCTTTAACTTAATTGATGAGCTAACCGTTTATGAAAACGTGGAGTTGCCATTACAGTATCAAAAAATATCAAAAAGTGAGCGTAAGCAACGCGTTGAAACTATTTTAAAACGGGTAGGTATTGATCACCGCGGCGAGCATTTACCACAGCAATTGTCGGGTGGTCAGCAACAGCGGGTAGCCGTTGCGCGTGCATTAGTGATAAACCCTAAACTCATTTTAGCCGATGAGCCAACCGGTAACCTCGACTCAAAAAATGGTGACGAAGTGATGGTTATGTTACGTGAGTTAAATAAAGAGGGCACCACGGTTATTATGGTAACTCACTCAGAAAAAGAAGGTGCATATGCTGACCGCCTAGTACGCCTACTAGATGGTCAAGTGATGGTTGATAAAGCGAATTTACAGCAACAAACATCACAAGTTTCAGACGCTGTTGTTGCGTAATGCACGTTTACTATCGTTATTTTTTACAGCATGTTCCAGTGCAATTAATAAGAGCTAGTACAGTAATCTTATTTATTACATTGAGTGCTTTTGCTCTCAAGCATGATCTGTCTTATGTGTACCTCAGTGATATGGTAAGTGATTTTGTGGCTTGCCAGCTATTTTTGTTCTAACCCCTTGGGGTAAGAAGGAATTTGATAATGTTTAAAAATTATATTATGACCGCAATGCGCTCATTTAAGCAGCAAAAACAACACTTTTTGCTCAATGTACTTGGTTTGAGTATTGGTTTGGCGGCGGCTATTTTAGTGGCTATGTTTGCCTTTAATGAAGCGTCTTATGACAAGCAGCAACCCAATGCTGAACGCGTGTATCGTGTTAATCAGTATTTTACATCCTTGGGAGTTGGCGGGCCGATGACCAACAAAGACCTTATGAATACATTTAAAGATATGGCTGAAATAGAAGACATACTATCATTAGAACCTAGTCCGCCAGGTGCTGAATTTGTTCGTGATGATGTGGGTTATAAATTAGAAAGTATTATATCGGCAAGCAGCAATATAGCTGATTTTGTGAATATTGACTTAGTTGCAGGCGACTTAGCCAAAGTGCTTAGCGCACCAAATATGCTCGCATTGAGTGAGCAGTACGCAATACGTATTTTTGGCCGTGCAGACATTGTTGGTGAAACCTTAATACAAGGTAATAAACGTTGGCAGATTGGGGCGGTATTTGCTGATTTACCTGAAAATACGCACTTCTTTTTTCAAGGATTAATTAAAGAGTTACCAGCCAATACTGAATATCAAAACATGAATAGTGCCTCTTATATTCGAGTAAAGCCAGGTACTGATGTTGAAAAGTTGGCAGAAACTATTGAGCAACGCTACATGAAAATTGCTTACGAAAGCCCAAATTTAGCAAAAATGACGCTGCATCCGCTAACGTCTATTCATTTAACTTCCAACTCTAACTATGAAATGAAAAAGAATGGCTCGCTTTCAACGCTGCGTATTTGTATTGGTTTGAGTGTTTTATTGATACTTTTAGCTGCGTTTAATTTTATTAATATGAGCATTGCACAATCGGCAAAACGTGCCAAGGAAGTAGGCGTACGTAAAGCGCTTGGCGCCAGTAAGCCACAAATTATTTGCCAGTTTTTAGTGGAGTCATTACTTATCACTATTATTGCTGCATTAATTGCCTGTATGTTGGTTGAATTACTAACACCGGCTTTTAATCAATTAGTCGATAGACAGTTATCCCTCAATTATGACTCTACGTTAGGTGCTGCAATTGCTGTTGTTGTACTGTTAATCGGCTTGCTTGCCGGTATTTACCCTGCCATGTTTATGTCGGCGTTTAGTGCCAAACGAGTGCTCAGTGGTGACATGCAGCGTGGCCGCACAGCCATTGCGGTTAGAAAAGGTTTGTTGGTTGTGCAATCGGCATTATCTGTCGGTTTAATTATTGGCGCTTTATTACTGCAACAGCAACTTGCTTATTTACAATCCCTGCCAGTGGGCTATACCAAAGAAAGTAAATTGGTTATCAGTGATATATCAGCCGAACATATATTACATAACAATAATACTGCATTACTAAATCGTATCAACGCGATTGATGGGGTGAAAAGAGCCAGTGTTATGGATATTGATGTAACAGGCTCATATAAATCGTCTCGCACATTTACCGCCGACAACGGTCAATTTACCAAACAAAGTTTACCCATTATTGGCGCAGGTAACGACATAGCCAAAACATTGGGCCTAACATTGGTCGCTGGGCGAGATTTCAGTGAAAAAATGGCTGCTGATTGGTTTAGTGAAGTCAGTGACACTAAAGCAACGGCTTCAGTCATATTGACTGAGTCGCTAGTAAAACAAGCCGGTTATGCAACACCAAGTGATGCAATTGGCAGTACATGGCGCACAAGTCCGGGCAATGGCAAAGATTTAATCTTAACGGTTGTCGGTGTGGTTAAAAATATTAAAGTAGGCAGTGTTAAAGACGCACAACCTTCTACCATCTTAATTTGTGGCTATACAAATAGTTGGGACGGCCGCGTTATCGTAGACATGGACGCTGCTAAAATACTGTCTATTAAAGCGCAGCTTGCAAGTATTTTAGAAGAGAATCTCGCAATTCGTGACCCACAAATAGATATGCTGAACGAAAACTACCGTGCGCTTTATCGTAATGATGAACGTGCAACTGAGTTTGTCACTTTATTCTCTGGCTTAGCCGTATTTTTAGCGTGCGTAGGGACCTTTGGTTTAGCGTCATTCTCGGTATTACGCCGCCAAAAAGAAGTGGCAGTACGCAAAGTACTGGGTGCATCACGCATCAGCATTATGAACCTACTGGCAAAAGAATTTTTAATTTTAGTGTTAGGAAGTGTAGCCATAGCATACCCGCTAACCTATTGGCTGGTGGGTGACTGGCTTGCTAATTTTAACGAGCGGGTTGATCAAGCGCTATGGGTTTATCTGGTTGCCGCTTTGAGTGTTGCTGCGATCACTTGGCTCACGGTTGCCAGCCTTGCCTTCAAAGCCGCCAGTACTAGGCCATCGTTAACATTAAGATATGAGTAATAACGAGTAAAGAACCCTACTAAAGGTCTATCAGAATACCGATAGACCTTTTTCAAATATCTTTAATTCTTACAGCAGGATTACCGGCAACAACAGTGTTCGCAGCCACGTCTTTAGTTACTACCGACCCTGCGCCCACAACAGCGTTTTCACCAATGGTAACGCCAGCTAACACAATAACTCCCGCGCCAATCCACACGTTATTACCGATAGTAATCGGTGCTGCAAAGTTCTCTTTATTGAGCCGCTCTGTGGGGTTAACCGCATGAGATACGGCCAATAGTTGAACGTTCGGACCGATTAAACAATCGCAGCCAATGCTTATAGCTCCTTCATTTATTGGCGCATCCAACACAGTGCAGTTAATGTTTATAAAAGTACGATCACCTATATGCATTTGCGAGCCATAGTCACAATGAAAGCCCGCTTCAATAATTACTCCATCACCACAGTGTGAGCATAATTCTTTTATTCGCTTTAAATTACCTTTACTGGGGCTTTTATTAAATAAGCGGCAAATTTCGTGCACAGCTCTACGCTGCGCTAGATTCTCTTTACTAATACTATTAAATGACTGCATATCAATTTTGTTTAACTTAAATAATGGTGTCTAGCTTAACCTACTTTAAGCATGATGATAATTTGAATAAAACTGTGTTTTTTTTACGCATTCACTTGCCATTTATTATGTTTCGTTTAAAATTCACTAACTTTCGAAACGAAACTTAATTGTAATCACTTATGACCAAACGAAACACCCAGCAACGCCGTCATCTGATCCTTAGCCAAGTAAATGAGCTTGGTGAAGTGGCTGTTGAGACTCTTGCTGAACAGTTTCAAACATCAGAAGTAACTATTCGAAAAGACTTAACCTCGCTTGAAAAAAGTGGTTTATTACTGCGCCGTTACGGCGGTGCTATTGCGCTACCAAAAGAGATTGTAAGCGATGAGATTGATTCTAAGCGCAAAGTGGCCATTGCCAAAGCGGCAGCATCGCTTATAAAAGATCATAACCGCATTATTATTGACAGCGGGCGCACCACTGCAGCAATGATCCCTGAGTTGGCTACAAAGCAGGGGTTAGTTGTTATGACTAACGCTATTAAAGTAGCAACGCGTTTATTAGCACTTGAAAATGAGCCAACACTTTTGATGACAGGTGGCACGTGGGATCCGCATTCAGAATCGTTTCAAGGGCAAGTAGCCGAAAATGTTCTATGCTCATATGATTTTGATCAGCTATTCATTGGTGCTGATGGCATTGATGTAGCGCGTGGAACAACCACGTTTAATGAACTTGTTGGATTAAGCCAAGTGATGGCTAAAGCGGCGCGCGAAGTTATTGTGCTGGTTGAGTCAGAAAAGATTGGCCGAAAAATACCAAATTTAGAATTACCGTGGCAAACAGTAACCACATTAATAACCGACAGTGGCTTAGCAAGTAATAAACGTGCAGCCATAGAGGCGTGTGGTGTAAAACTAATTTGCGCAGAAATTATGGAATAGCAACTAAAACGTAAGTTGCTAGAATTAAAAAATTAATGGAGACACTATGTGTGGAATCGTTGGGGCTGTTGCAGAACGTCCAGTAAATAAAATCTTAGTTGAAGGCCTTAAGCGTCTTGAGTACCGCGGTTATGACTCAGCAGGTGTAGCTTTACTTGAAGGCAATACACTTAATACAGTTAAAGCAGTTGGTAAGGTTGTAAACTTAGAGTCAGCACTTGAACAAGCTGGTGTTAGCGGCCACACAGGTATTGCACACACTCGTTGGGCGACTCATGGCGGTGTAACTGAAGCCAATGCTCACCCACATGTTTCAAGCAATCAATTAGCGCTTGTGCATAACGGTATTATTGAAAACCACGCAAGCTTGCGTGCAGCACTTAAAGGCGACGGTTACGAGTTTTTATCAGACACCGACACTGAAGTCATGGTGCATTTAATTCATCAGTTACGTCAGCAGCACACCACTTTATTAGCGTCAGTTCAAGCTGCTGTTAAGCAGTTTGAAGGTGCATTTGGTACCGTTGTGTTTGATAAAGCGAATGATAACGAAATTATTGTAGCTCGCTCAGGTAGCCCGTTAGTTATTGGTTTAGGCCTTGGTGAAAACTTTATTGCTTCTGATCAACTTGCATTATTACCAGTGACTCGCAGCTTTATCTTCTTAGAAGAAGGTGATGTAGCGCGTATTACTCGCGACACTGTAGAAATTTTTGATGCAGATGGCGATGCTGTAGAGCGTGAAGTTGTTGAATCAAACATCACACAAGATGCATCAGGCAAAGGTGATTACCGTCACTACATGCTAAAAGAAATTTATGAGCAGCCACTTGCAGTACGTAACACTCTTGAAGGACGTTTAAACGATGACCGCGTAGCGATTGATGCTTTTGGCGATAGCGCACAGCAAATATTTAAAGACGTAAAACACGTACAAATTATTGCCTGTGGTACGTCATACCACTCAGGTATGGTTGCTCGTTACTGGCTTGAGCAATTTGCAGGTGTTAGTTGTAACGTAGAAATTGCCTCTGAGTTCCGTTACCGTCAGTCATTTGTACACGAAAATAGCCTACTAGTAACGATTTCACAATCAGGCGAAACGGCTGATACTTTAGCTGCGCTTCGTTTAGCTAAAGAGCAAGGCTATATGGGGTCAATGACTATTTGTAACGTACCAGGCTCATCGCTTGTACGCGAATCAGACCTTGCCTTTATGACCAAAGCTGGCGCTGAAATTGGTGTAGCCTCTACTAAAGCATTTACTACGCAGCTTGTTGGTTTGTTAATGCTTACTGCGTCTATTGCGCAAGAGAAAGGCTTAGATCAAAGCGCGATTGTTAACGCTATTAAACTGCTACCAGCTAAATTAGAAGAAACGCTATTGTTGGCTGACGGCATTGCAGACCTTGCAGAAGAGTTTGCTGATAAACACCACTCACTGTTTTTAGGTCGCGGGTCGCAATACCCAATCGCGATGGAAGGCGCGCTTAAGCTTAAAGAAATTTCGTATATTCACGCAGAAGCCTACGCAGCAGGTGAGCTTAAACATGGCCCATTAGCGCTAATTGATGCCGACATGCCAATTATTGTTGTAGCACCAAACAACGAATTGCTTGAAAAGCTTAAATCAAACGTAGAAGAAGTACGTGCACGTGGCGGCATTATTTACGTATTCGCTGATAAAGACTCACACTTTGAGTCAGACGACACAATGCGTGTAATCAACGTAAACCACGTAGATGACGTAATTGCCCCTGTTGTATATACAATTCCACTACAGTTACTGTCGTACTATGTAGCGGTCATTAAAGGCACTGATGTTGACCAACCACGTAACCTAGCAAAATCGGTTACTGTTGAGTAAAATCAACAGGTTGGTAAATCCAGAATAAAAATTAAAAAGGCGCTCAATGCGCCTTTTTTTATGCCTGAAACTCTGTTAGCTTAAGTAACTCATTATTCTCTAAGGGATTAGTTATGCGTTTATTTGCTGTTCTGTGTTTTATTAGCTTTAGTATTTTTAGTTCACAAAGTGCCTTTTCACAATCTGGGACTAAACAGCAAAGTGCTGATTACTCTGTGCACACGCACACTTTTAAGTCGGCTGTTTTAAACGAAGAACGCACAGTTGTCGTTCAATTGCCTAAAAGCTACCAAGCTGAGCCCGATAAAGTTTATCCGGTAATATATCGCTTAGATGGAGCGGGTAATATACCGCTTGCAAGTGCTGTTATTGAGCGCTTACAAAATGATAATCGTGCGCCTGAGGTTATTATTGTCGCTATTGAAAACACTAATCGACTTAGAGATATGTATCCTACAGTGAATAAAGAGCCACAAGGGCCTGTCGGTGAAGGGGGCGGCGCGGCAAAGTTTTTAGCGTTCTTTGAACAAGAGCTCATTCCTTTAGTAAATAAGAACTATCGCACGCATGACTATAAAGTGATTGCTGGCGCATCTGCTGGTGGTGTATTTGCGCTATACGCGTTGCAGGCAAATCCCGAACTATTTCAAGCGCATATTGCGTATAGCCCTGCAGTTTGGTGGAATTATGGCGCAATGGTAAAAAGTACAAAATCGTTTATAACTAAAAACAAAGAGCTTAACAGTTACGTTTATATCAATATCGGCGAAGAAGCCGGCATAATGCGAGAAAGGTACAATGAATTGCAGCAAACTATACAATCGCATAAAGTGCGAGGGTTACGCTTCTCTAGTGATGCGTTTGATGGTATCTCGCATAACTTAACCGCTGCTGCAGGCGTATTTAATGCCTATTACAACCTATTTCTGCCTAAACAAATGCCAATGAGCGCTTTAACTGACGATTTAGCGTCTATTGATACTTATTATCAAAACTTATCTCAGCAATGGGGTGAGCAAATATCTCCACCAGATCGCGCTGTTAGATTACTTGGTTATAACTTAACGGACAGCAAGCAGTTTACCCGTGCTATAGAGGTGTTTAAGTACAATATAAAAAATCATCCTAAATCAGTCGATGCGCTTTCAGCCTTATCTTATGGCTATGAAATGCAGGGTGATACTCGCCAAGCGCTTGAACAGATGGAGTCTGCTTTAGCCATTGCAGATGACTCATACCCTTATATAAATTACTTAAAAGAAACAAAAGCTAGGTTACAAGCAGAACTTAGCAAGAACTAATAATATTGCTAACTTAGTTGTTGGCTTTTTATGAAAGCCTCTTTAGGTTTGAAGCGCTTACGTTGACAGTTAAATTAATTAAAAGAGTAGGGCTTAAGATAAAAATATTGATTTTTAACGTGATTAAAGACTTACCAAACAAATTAGAAGAAGCAATATTACTTGCTGATGATATTGCAGACTAAGAAGAGTTTACTGATAAATACTCATACTGTGAGTCAGATGACCATGCGTGTAATCAACGTAAACCATGTAAATGACGTGATTGCCCCTCTTGTATATACAATTCCACTACAGTCACTGTCGCACTATAAAGCGGTAATTAAAGCACAGATGTTGACGAACCACGCAATTTGGCAAAGTCGGCCTAAAAATTTTAAAATCAATAGGCGACAGGTTTGATGTAAAAGGCGCTTTGTGCGCCTTTTTAGTCTGCGCGATTACCTAAATCATAGGCAAAGTAGCCATAGGCAATTACGAACATCAAACCTATAAATGATATATGCATTACGCGAGCTAAAATTAGATCGATAGGTCTGGCGTGTCGCAAAATAGCTTCGTCATTAACAACCGTCGCCTTTACGGGTTTTTGTCGCCTTATTACTTTGCCATACATGCTCACTCTTATGCCCAGCCCTTTATCCCAAAGTGGTTCATGTATCCCTTCCTCGCGCATTTTTTTCTCAATATGTTTCATTGAAATACGAGTAAAGCATAAAGTCGAAATTAGATAGCTAATTATTATTGGTAAAGATATAAATAAAAAAATCTTTTCAGGAATCACATACATAATTTAAAACCAATTCATATCAGAGAAGTAAGCATATATTAAGGTACAAGTGATTTTCTGTAGCATAAAACCTTCTGCCTATAATTTCGTCATGAAATTAATAAGCGCGCTCACCTAAGTCATATGCAAAATAACCATATACAGCTAGGGTCATCATAATTACGAAAGAGTAATGCATTGTGCGAGCTAAAATTAAATCGATAGGTCTGGCGTGTCGTAAAATTGCTTCGTCATTAACAACCGTCGCCTTTGCGGGTTTTTGCCGCCTTATTACTTTGCCATACATGCTCACTCTTATGCCCAGTCCTTTATCCCAAAGTGGCTCATGTATTCCTTCCTCACGCATTTTCTTCTCTATGTGTTTCATTGAAATACGAGTGAAGCACAAAGCTGAAATAAGAAAAGCAATTATAAATGGCCCAGTTATTATCCAGTAAAAAGTTTCAGGCATAAGATACATAGCTTAAAACCAGCTTATATTAGAGCTAAGGTCATAAACTAGACCTGAGAAACCCTTTCCAACAGCATCACCAACTTTACCTGCAGCATAACCAGCCCCCAAGCCTACACCTATAAGAATTACCCAGCCAACTGGACCCATTGCAATTGCTATTCCTACCCCTGCGGTTATAGTCGTACCGCCAACATATGCTCCTGCAGCTGTCCCTAAACCAAAACCTGTAGCTTCCCTTACTGCACTGCGCTGCCAGTCTTTACCTGCTTTGTAATCGTCATAAACGCTATCAGCTCGAAGACCTGCATCAATCGCAATGACAAACTTTCCTGCAATATTGGATCCTTGCTCTAATTTACGTAAGTGCTGTATGTTAGCTAAAGAAGTTAATTGCAAGGGAGCTGAACTTCTTGCGCTTCTTGCTGTATCTATGCCTCGCTGCGCATTAGACCAGATATTACCCCGTGCAGATGCTTTCACTTTGCCTTTGAATTTAACCATTTCTCTTTTAAATACAGTGTTTAACTCTAGATGGGCTTGCTTTGCTTTGTTACCTAGTTTGATTAATTCTAATTTAGGCTGCTTGTTCTGCGATGCTTTTCTAATTTCAATTAAGCTAGTTTGGTATTTTAGAATCGCTTTTCCAAATGTACTTAATCTCACTTGGCTTGACTCTAATGAGGTAAGTGCTGCGCCAGTGGCAGTCAAGGTATCAAGATTTCTTCCAAGAACTTGTTGACTCGTTAAACCTCTTACTTTATCAACATATGGAGATATTTCCGCATCGTATAGCGCGGCAATAGCCAAAGCATCTTCATCACCGAAGTTGTTTACTATAGTACTGACATTTCTCTTTGTATGCTCAGGCCAAGACACCGTATTATCAAGTGCACAAGCTATGTCTGGACGAGAGCGCCTGAAATCACTCATATCCCCAGATTGTGGAGTTCTTAAAATGAACGGGGTTCCTTGAGGTATAAAGTTACCTATAATATGAGGGTTATCCTCTCTAAATCGCTTTAATTGCTCTAAGTCATTACTGTTAAAAGGTAAACTTGCTCGACTTTTCGTATTGAAACATAAATCAAATTGAGACATGACATTTCCTTGTATCTAAAATTAATCCATCAGGCCGCAAAAATAACACACTTGAAATGCTGAAATCAATAATACAGCGTGTTCAGCTATTATTTGTAATGATTGATGTATGTGAAAAATAGTATTAATGCAAAGTGATATTCAGTGAATCATCGTTTAATAAAAAACAAGATGCATTTTATTTAAATCACTAACCTCTACTTAATAGCTGCTAAATACGCTAAAATTACAGGCTACTTTTTAGCAATAAGCCCGTAATAAATATGACCTCAGCCACAAGCCCTAGCACCTTCAACGAACTTGGCCTTATTCCAGAGCTAATTGCTCGTTTGTCTGATCTTGAATACACGCAACCTACGCCGATTCAGGCAAAAGCAATTCCAAGTATCTTGGCGGGGAGTGACTTAATTGCGGGGGCAAATACCGGCTCAGGTAAAACGGCAACTTTTGCATTACCTATGCTACAAACGCTATTTTTAGCGCAAGGTGCGAATAAAACGCCGAGCAAAGGCAACTTTGTTTTAGGATTAATTTTAGTGCCAACGCGCGAGCTGGCAACACAAGTGGCTGATAGTGTTAAATCATACTCTGCTAACTTTAATGGTGCGATTAAAACCGTAGCAGTGTTTGGTGGTGTGTCGGTTAATACCCAAATGCAGGCACTGCGCGGTGGTGCTGATATCATTGTTGCAACGCCAGGGCGCTTGCTCGATTTAATCTCAAGCAATGCGATTAAGCTCGATAAAGTAACAACCTTAGTGCTTGATGAAGCTGACCGCATGTTAAGCCTTGGCTTTACTGAAGAGCTTGCTGAGCTATTAGCCCTTATGCCTGCTAAAAAACAAACCATGTTGTTTTCAGCGACGTTCCCAGAGCAAGTCACACAATTAACGCAAGAGCTGTTAACCAACCCTGTTGAAATACAAGTACAAAGCAAAGACGAAAGCACTTTAGTTCAGCGCGTATTTACGGTTAATAAAGGCGAGAAAACCACGGTTTTAGCGCACTTAATTAAAGCGCATCAATGGCGCCAAGCACTTATTTTTGTCAACGCTAAAAAAGATTGTGAGCACTTAGCCAGCAAACTTGAAAAACGCGGCGTGAACGCACAAGTATTCCATGGCGATAAAGGCCAAAGCGAGCGTACTCGCGTAATTGAAAAATTTAAAGCTGGCGAAATAGAAGTACTTATTGCCACCGATATAGCAGCCCGTGGTTTAGATATTGCCAAACTGCCTGTTGTTATTAACTTTAACTTACCGCGTAGCCCAGCTGATTATATGCACCGTATTGGCCGGAGCGGCCGTGCTGGTGAAGTCGGTTTAGCGTTATCGTTAATTGATTATGAAGACTTCCATCACTTTAGAATTATCGAAAAGAAAAACAAACTTCGCTTAGAGCGCGAAGAGGTAGCAGGTTTTGCTGTAAACCAAGCCAACCTTGATGCGGCTGAGGCGCTAAAAAACGATAAGCCAATGGCCAAGCCTGAAGGCACAGGTAAGAAAAAGAAGAAAAAATCCAACCAAGAAGATGACGTATGGAGCGGCTGGAGAAAAAGATAAGCCTTAATACATATGAGTCATTAAATCCAAGTCATTAAAAACCCTGCAAATTTGCAGGGTTTTTTTATTGGTATTAGCTTGTTTAGCTATGCAGCAAATTAAAACTTAGAAGGTGCTGGTGGTATCACTAAGGGTTGTTTAGGATTTTCTTTAAGCTCCTTTAATAACTCTTGTACAGCACGCTCTATTGATGGATCTTGGCCTTTATAAATAAGCTCTGGACGATCAATTACTTTAATATCTGGTGCAACACCTTCGTTTTCTATGATCCAGTTACCTTTTGTGTCTAAAATACGGAATGTAGCAGCAATTACTTGTCCGCCGTCTACAAGGCTTGGGTTACCAGAAATACCAATTAAGCCACCCCATGTACGGGTACCAATTAGCTTACCTAGACCAGCCTGGCGGAAGTAGTAAGGGATTGCGTCACCACCAGAACTTGAATAGCCATTTATTAGCATGGCTTTAGGACCATTGTGCGCAAACTGCGGTGTTTTAGTTGGCTCTACACCACGGCGTTTCCAATAGTTAAGCGGTTTACGCGCAAGCCAAGTGATCATATGCTCAGGAATAAAACCACCGCCATTGTAACGGTCATCAATAATCATGGCATCTTTGGTTGTTTGCGGCATGTAGTTTTTAAACATGGCGCGGTTACCCTCATAGGCTGTATTTGGCAGGTGCACATAGCCAATACGCCCATTTGATAGCTTATTAACGTAGGCTGCACGCGAGTTAACCCAATCTAAATAACGTAGACCTTGCTCACTGGCTACCGGTTTTACTGTTACTTGCCACGCACCTTTGCTACGCGGTTTGCTGTTTAGCACTAGCTCTACTTGCTCGCCTTGGGTGTTTTCAAGGAGTTCGTAAAAGTTAGCAACGTCTTTAACCGAGCGGCCATTTACCGCAATAATGTAATCGCCGTTATGTGCTTTTACACCAGTAGTCCCCAGCGGTGAGCGGAAATCGTCATGCCAGTTTTCACCTTTAAAGATTTGCTCTATTTTTACGTAACCAGATGGGTCGCTTGCAAGCTTAGCGCCTAATAAACCGTGATTTTTACGTTCGGCTTTTGGCATATCGCCCGATTGCACGTAAATATGACCTGAGTTAATTTCGCCGGCAATTTCGCTAAGTACGTAATCAAGGTCGCTACGGTGGCTAATAGCATCAGCCATAGGTTGGTATTTAGCTAAAATAGCATTCCAATCTTGACCGTGGTGATTTTCGTCGTAGAACCAGTCACGCAGTGTGCGCCAGCCTTCTACGTACATTTGTTGCCACTCAGCTTGCGGGTTGATTTTAAGCGTCATTTTGCTTAAATCTAGCTTGTTGGCGTCTAGGTCTTGCTTTGGTTTAGGCTCTATTAAGCTGTAACCGCCACTTGTGTGTACAAGTAGGTGTTCGCTGTTGCTCGATATAGTGTAATTGCTAACACCTTTAGCGACTGTTTCTAGCTCACTGTCGTGCTCGGTACCTATAAGTTGTAATGCGCCATTAGCAAGAGTCAGTACGCCGTCTTTTACTGCGGTTAAGCCACGGTAATCGCCCGCTGGGGCATTAAGTGCGGTAACACGTTGCATAAAGTCATTGCTTTGCAGTGCATTTTTAACTTTTTTGTCGTCTTCTTTTTCGTCGTCATCGTCTTTTACAATCGTGGTTTCATCACTTTGTAAGGCAATAAGCGGTTTAACACTGTCGTTTACTGCGGCCGCATAAATACGGGTGGCGCGGTTAAACATGTAGTCAAACTCGTAACTGCTAAACGCAAGGTTAAAGTCGCGCTCAGAGCTAAAGTAAAGGTATTGGCCATCTGGCGAAAAGGTTGGGTTTTGCTCGTTACTCATTTCGTCTGTTAGGCGCGTCACCTTTTCTTTTTTAAGGTTGTAGTGCCACAGTGAGGCATAACGGTTTTCGTTATTTTTAACATACACAATGTCTTGGCTATTAGGCGACCACGTATACTGAGTAATGCCGTCTTCGTCATAAATACCGGTATCAATTTTGTGTTGCTTGCCCGATTTTGCATCTAACCACCAAAGTGTGTTGTTTTTATCTGAAAACAACAACTTAGAGCTATCTGGTGACCAAATGGGCGTAAAGCGCCAAATAGTGCCATTGCTAGTGAGTTGCTTAATAGCATTATTTTTACTGCGATCTTTTAAGTAAATTTCGTACTCGCCGCTTTCATCGCTCATGTAGGCTATGTAGCGCCCATTTGGTGACCAGCTTGCATCTATTTCGCGGCTTTTCTCTGTGTAAGATAAGTTGCGTGTAGGCCCTTGTTTGATTGGTACGCTAAACAGCTCACCACGGGCAGTAAATACAGCACGTTTACCATCGTGAGAGAGCGACATAGAATCAATAAAATCGCTAACATTTTTGCTATACGGCATTGCGTATTGGCGCACGCCTGCAATGTTAATGCTTAGCTTAGCGCTTTTTTGTGTTTTTGCGTCAAAGCGATATAAATAACCGCCGTTTTCATAAACAATCGCATTTGGGCCAGCTGAAGGCCAAAGTACGTCAAAGTTTTTATAGTTGGTAAGTTTTTTTGGTTCGCTGCCTTTGTGGTACTGGTAAAGGTTTAGCGTGTAATCACGGTCAGACACAAAGTAAATATCGTCACCAACCCAAGTTGGTTGCTGGTCGGTTGCACGGTTTGTAGTTAGTTGTTCTGAGGTGTTTTTTTCTAAATCATAAATCCATACATCTTGCGCACGACCACCACGAGTACGTTTCCACGTACGAAACTCTCGATCAATTGGCGTGTAAACATATTTGCTGCCATCTGGGGATAGCATGCCGCCACCAGTTTCTGGAATCGCTAATGGCTGTTCAAGTCCGCCATTTGCAGGAACCATGTAAGGGCGGCCCATACGTTTTCCCCATGGTGTGCGGTTAGCTCTAAATACCACATTTTTACCATCGGCGGTCCAATCTAAAACGCGGTAATCAAAACCTCCACGCGGTGGCATTGGGCCAACGTCATTATAATAAGTAAGTTGCTTTAGGTTTGAACCGTCACTGTTGATCACATAAATTTGTCGGCTACCGTTATACTCGGCTGAAAATGCAATGCGCTTACCGTCAGGGGAAAACTTAGGAAATGTTTCAAAGCCAATATGGTCGGTTAAGCGTTTGCTTTCGCCTGTTTGCGTATTCGCAATATAAATATCGCCACTATAAACAAAGGTAACGGTTTGGTTATGGATATCTGGAAAGCGGAGTAAACGAGTGTCTTTAGTCTCATAGGCCGATACACCCGGCGCGATTGCTGCAGCCAAGGCAAGAGCCAATGTTGTTAGTTTTTTCATGGAATTACATCCTATATTAATAGCTATCCCATCATAACAATAAGGTGAAAAATAGCGATGCACTTACGATAAAAGGTCTGTTACAAAATGTGAATAAAAAAGGTTGGCAAAAAGCGCCAACCTTTAAGTAAATACAGATATAAAATTAATGTTCGTGTGCGTGCTCTTCCTCTTGTGCAATACCTAACCAAGTGATCGCGGCTGGTGGGAATGTAAGTTCTAGTTCACCTTCAATTTCTAAGTCTTCTAGGTGTACTTGCACAACGTGTTGGGCTATTGGGTCGGCTACGTAAGCAAACTGACCATTTTGCGCTACTGTCATACTAAACTTCATGCCTTCAGGCATTGTTATTACATCTTCTTGTGTAATATCAACTTGACCTGCTAGCTCCCAGTGTATGTGATCGTCGTGCGCATGCGCCTCAAGCACATTTAAAAAGCCTAGGCTGTCTAAAACTAAAAAGTGCTCGCCATTCGCTGAGAAAGAGTAAGAAACAGCGCTTGCGCCATCAGCTAGTTGCCATTCAAATTCTTCCATTTCAGCTTTCGCAGGATTTATACTCACAATCACAGCAGGGCCGTCGCCGTGACCAGATGCAACACCAATAAAGGTTTCGCTGCCCTCATGGCCGTATATACTACCAATGCGTAAGTCGCCGACGGCATCAATATTTATTACTTTTTCAGCGTGGTATTCGTCATCATGCTGGTGGGCTAATAGCACACCGTCACTACAGCCGAACGCTACGTAATCATGGTTTTGTGCTGCTCCGTGCAAATCAGGGCATGTTAACTCTAACGTTTGTTCAAGTTCGTATTCGCCATCATGAAAGTGATAAACACCTACCTGATCCGGCAAAATTTTAGCGTTTGATGTACTCTGTGCATCATCGCGGCGAATGGTCGCTAATAAGTGCTCACCACGCGGCTCTGCTACACCATGCATATTAATGTCGTAATTAATACCAGGTAAGGTCGCTGTTGCGTTTGTTATGTCGTTATCTGTTAATACTTCAACAGACGCAGTTGTGCCTGATGCTGCATCACCATCATAAAATACCGCTAATTTACCATCGTGCTTTACCAAGTGAGTAGGGCGACTGCCGCTAGTTAGCTCATAACTGCTAAACTCAGGGCTTTGTTCGTAATCATGCAGGTGTGCGCCGTGATCTTCACGCCATAAGCCACCGTCTATAAAGCCGAGGTAATCTTGAGCGCGGCTAGCAATCACGGCATAACGAAAGTCAGGCGACGACGATAGCGTGTTTGAATCATTAGTAAGAGTGAATGTATCAAGAAGCTCATTGTCGTCTAAGTCGAAAAAGTTCGCTTCGTTGCTATCGCCAGCAAGTATCGCAAGCCTACCTAATGAATCAATAGTGTATTCATCACCGTGGTCGCCACCATCGCCATGATCGTGGCCGTCATCAGGTACTTCTATTGGGTTTTTTTCAACAATGTTTGTTTCTGCATCACCACAAGCGGTGATTAATGTGCTGCTTATTGCCAGTGCAATTAATTTTAATTTGAATAGTTTAGTCATGTTAATTTCCTTTATTTATAATTTTTTAGCGCTTAAAAGTAACCGCGAATACCTAGTGCAAAGCTACGACCTGGACGTGGCGCTATATTCTTTAAAAATGAGCTATGCACGCGCGCTTCTGTGTCTGTTAAGTTAGTGCCTCGTAGATACACGGACATATCTTGATTTAGCACTGATAAGTCATATGAAACGCTGGCATCAAGCATGGTGTAGCCGTTTGTGGTTGTTTCTTCTGGTGCTGTGCGGTCTTGCTCTTGATAGCGAGTTACGTGGAGGTGCGCACTCAGCTTATTTGTTTGGTAGCTAAACTCAGTACCAAAACGTAGCGGTGGTGTGCGTGGTAAATCGCCACCGTCTTTAAGGCGTGCACGAACGTAATCTGAGAATAAATCTACTTTAAATTCATTGGTTAACTGCCATGCAAATTGGGCTTCAAAGCCATGCAAAATTACGTCATCTGTTTTAAATAAATAAACTGGGAGTTCAGATGAGTGATCATGCTCGTCACCGTGGTCATGATTATGCTCATCACCATGGTCGTGGCCGCTTTCGGCGTATAGGCCTGTGTCGATTTGGTAATAATAATTGTCGACTTGGTTGTAGAAAGCATTAAGAATGAAACCAATATCACCTTGGGTTTTACGAAACGTTAAATCAATATTGTTTGCTGTTTCTAGGTCAAGCGCTTGCTCAGATAAACCAAAATGGCCGTCTTCATGAATATCAAATAGTGCGCCTACTTCATAAGTACCAGTTCCAATGTGAGGGCCGAATGATAATAGCTCCGACACCGAAGGAGCACGCTCAGAACGAGATACCGACAAGCCTAAGTTGTAGCTAGGTGCAAAATCCCACACAACACCCGTTGATAAACTGACAGGAGTGAATTCTTGCTCTACGTCAAATACGCGAGTATTGCCGGCATGTTCTTCATGAGCATGATCGTCATGAACACCGGTGTCATCGTGTGCGTGTGCATCTATGTTAGGTAGTAACACGTTATCAGCATCGATGGTTACCCGTTCAACTCGGCCACCTAGTTGCACTAAAAAGTCACCAAAGTGTCTTTCTTCCATTAGTGCTATAGCAAAGCTTTGTGTTTGTGACGGTGGTGTGAATGCTTCTGAGCCTTGCGCTTCAACATCACTGTGTTTGTAATGAAAGCTCAAACCACCATTCCACTGCGCAAACGGGTTATGCATTAAGTCTACGCGTAACTCATTGGTTTCATTTTCAAAAGTGGTGCCCACTGCACCATGTTCAATTTCAGCATGTTCGTAATCTGTAAAACCTGCGCGCAGATTTACTCTATTAAGCCATTTGTTATCAAGGTTATATTCACCTAGCAACTGCACTTTAGTTTGCTCTAAGTCGGCATATACGCTTTCTTCAGCGCTGTGTTCTTCTTCGCCACCATGGGTGTGGCCTGGAATACCGTATTGACGATTAAATTGCTCAACAGCTATACCAACAAAACCTTGATCAAAGAGGTAGCTAGTACCTAAGGTAAAGCCGTCAGACTCCTCATTGCTGTTTGCAACGGTGTAATCGCCACTATGCTCTTCATGGTCATGGTCATGGTCATGGTCATGGTCATCGTGGGCTAATTCAGCGGCCACGGGTATTTCATAGTCATCAGCTTCACGCCAAAAGGCATCAGCATAAAATGCAAAAGAATCAGTGCCAGTAGTGGCATTAAATGAGGCGATTTTTTGATTATCAACAGAGTTGTGCTCAAGGTTCCATTCGCCGCGAGTTGTGCTGTCGGTAGGCACCCGATTATCAACTACATTAACCACACCACCAATGGCGCCGCTGCCATAAAATAATGTGGCAGGGCCACGTAATACTTCGATTTGTTTTGCGGTTGATGCCTCTGATGCGACTGAGTGATCAGGGCCAACGCGCGAAACATCACTGACATCAAGACCATTTTGAGTAATTAGAACACGCGGCCCGCTTAAGCCACGAATAATAGGTGTACTGGCTACTTTTGCATGAAAGTTAGTAGTAACCCCCGGGAGTTTTTCAAGGCTATCGCCAAGGGTTGCAGCTTGCTGCCGTCTTAATTGTTCGCCAGATAACACGCTAACGGGAGACGAGGATTCCATTGCCGACATGTGAATAGGCGTCGCTTCAATATCAATTACTTCAATGGGTGAACGTTCTAAGTTAAAGGTAATTGACTGGCTTTTATCATCACTAAATGTGATATCTCGATGCAGATGGGCATAACCAGGGGCGGTAATATGAAGTTCTTTTAAACCACTTTTTAAATCAGTTATTACGAACTTACCGCTTGCATCTGTTACTGCTGTTATATCTGAGCCTTCAACTTCTACAGTTGCATTAGTCACCACTTTACCTTGGTTGTTTAGAACAACACCTTCGATGGTATTTGCAAGTGCATTTGTTGGTAGTAGGGCTGCTATAAACAAAGCTAATTGAGATTTTCGTGTCATTTGAATTCCTTTGCGAATGTTATATTGTATCAATTGTGCTTGAAATGTTATATTGTATCAATAGTTAATTAACTAAAAATCACTCAGGTTATATAATTTGGCTACTTCATCTACATAATTTAAATTAAATATTATTTAAATTCAGTGTGTTAAGTATTTTGTCATTGTTTAGGTGTTGTTCGTGGGGGATCTGTTTGCTGTACAGCAAAAGTTAGTTGTTACATTTATTTAGCTCTAGTTAATAAATTTTTAGGTAAAACCACAGCGGAGGCATTGAGCAACAAGGATGGCAAAGTTAAAACATCAGCCCACTACATTAGAGTGGGTAATATGAATAAGCAGCAATTTAAAGAGATGATGGGTTTTGCGATAAAAAGATGTGAAGCCTTTGAAAAAAAATTAACGCCAAAACGTCAGCAGGTATTTGAAATTCTATTGAAAGCAAATAAACCTTTGTCTGCTTATGAGTTAACAGATCAATTTAATAAGCAAATAAATACACCGATTTTGGCAATGTCCGTTTATCGGATATTAGGTTTTTTAGAGTCGGTAGGTCTGGTACATAGATTAAAGTTAGAAAATAAGTTTATACCGTGCAGTCACGTTAATAATGATAGAGAGCATCAACTATCGATGTTTTTAATTTGTAGCTCTTGTAATAAAGCAAGTGAGGTGAATGACCTTAACAATTCGGTTAAATCTTTGTTTAGGGAACTGAAAATGAAAGGGTTTACGCCAGCAACTTCGCAATTAGAAATCTCAGGTGTTTGTTTTGGGTGCCAGCAAAGTACCGCTAACACAATTAAAAAGAAGGATAAATAATGAAGCTGACTCAAACGACAGCAGATAAGTTTGCCATTGGACTTTCGTTAATGTGCACGGTACATTGTTTTGCAACACCGGTTATTTTAGCGCTGTTGCCAAGCCTTGCTGTACTACAAATAAATGCTGAACAGTTTCACTTATGGGTTCTTGCTGTAGTATTACCAACAAGCTTATTAGCTTTGAGCTTAGGCTGTAAAAAGCACAAACGTACACGTTATATGGCGTGTGGAGTTGTTGGTCTAGCTTTTTTGATAATTGCAGTATTGCTAGGTCAAGAAGAGGCCGAAAAAGCGCTCACTTTAATTGGCTCCGCTTTTATCGCACTAGCCCATTGGTTTAATTACCAACAGTGTTTTAAAAAGAATAACGAAAATTGCCCCTGTTCAGGTGATAAATCAGATCAACTTGTTTAACACTGCCAGTGTTAAAAATAGCGACTATGTGGCATTGTAATTATAAATATCGTTTTTTAGGTAAACTAATTTAGTGAATACTGCTTTAAGGCTTTTGCTGTTACTTTGTGTTTTCATCTGTTTTAAATTAAGCGCAAATACCCCCTACGAGATCCCTAGAAGTAGTGTTATTGAGCTCACCGACCCTGCTACCAAGCGGGTGTATCCTATTTTTATCCAGCTACCTAAGTCATATGCAAAGGAGCCTAATAAAACGTATCCTGTTATTTATTTAACCGATGCGCCGTATGCATTTCCTATCGTTGCCGGTGCCACACGGTTTCCAATGAATAGCGGCAAAATGCAACAGGCTATTATTGTGGCGATCAGCTATGAAAAAGGCTCAAGAGGAGCTAGTAGTCGAGTTAGGGATTATACACCCACTCAATCCCTGAGCTGGAAAAAACAAACCGGTAACGCTAAAAATCATGCACTGTTTTTAAAAAAGACTGTGCTGCCGTTTATCGAAAAAAGTTACCGAGCAAGTAACACGCAAAGAACGTATATAGGTAACTCGTTAGGCGGTTTATTTGGCGCCGCTGTTTTATTTACGATGCCTGAGCTATTTAGCAATTATATTATTGGCAGTCCGTCGGTTTGGTTTGATAATAATGCACTGCTAGCGTTAAAAGCGAATAAGCCCCAAATGCCAATAAAGGTTTATGTATCTGTTGGGGCAAAGGAAACTCCAGCCTTTGGTGAAGGGCAAAATATGGTTGAAGGCGCAGCGCAACTTGTGAAAAAAATTAATGCGCTCAATAGCGATAATATAAAATTAAAAAGTGTTGTTATTGAAGGGGCACAGCATGCAACCGCATTCCCAACCACAGCAATACAAGGGCTTGATTGGGTATTGGGAAGCGGTCAATAAGCTCGCAATGGATTTTCGATGCTTTTATAGTTAAATAATTGATATTAAATCGTTTTTATGTCGCTTTTCCACTTTGCCAGCGCTGCTATAAATTCGGGGCCAATACCACAGCAGCCGCCAATAATTGTTGCGCCTAGGCTATGCCATTGTTTAGCAAATGCTACATACTCAGCAGGTGATAAATCGCGGTAACCTTGCGAGCCTTCATTTGCTTTATAATCACTGGCGATTGGTGTAAAACCATTCGCAAATGCCCCTAAATCAACATGTTTATTTTGCTGTTTTAGCACGCGATTAGTGTCGCGCAGCGCTTGTTCAATAACCTCGGGAATAGAGCAGTTAAAGAATATGCCCGCTATTTTATATTCGAGTAGTGCTAGGATAGCGTCTGATACTAATTCACCAGAGCGCAATGTCGCTTGTTCGCTTACTTCATCACTTAGGGTAAATGCGTAATAACATGGTTTGTTTGAATTCTTCAGTACGCTTGCCATTACCCGCGCTTCTTCAATGTTTGATATGGTTTCACCAATCCAGATATCTACATATTCGTCTTGTGCTTTATACAGGGTATCTAAAATAGTAAATGCGCGATCACTTTGGAAAAAATCAGCACGATACGAGCCAAAGGCAGGAGGCAGTGAGCCGGCAACGAGTACCGTTTGCTTTGCGTTTTGAGTCACCTTTTTTGCAATAACCGCTGCTTGCTCAGCAAGCATAGCACCTTTTGCTTGGTAAAGCGTTTCACCCAAGTGAAAGGGTACACATGCATAGCTGTTAACAGTAATTATTTCAGCGCCAGCATCTATAAAACCTTGGTGTGCTTGGGTTACACATTGCGGTGCTTCTATTAAAGCTTGCGCACTCCACAGTGGCTGTGAAAACGGCGCGCCCATGCGTTTGAGTTCACGACCCATGCCGCCATCTAATATTATTAACTTGCTCATAATGGACTTCTATACGTCTAAATAATTAAAGCTATTCAAACATACTTTTTGAAAATTCATAATGAAACTTCATCAGGTTGAGTATGAAAAAAGTTCAACATGTTAAAGCTGTTTTTAAAAGGCACAAAAAAAGCGACTACCTAGTAAGGTGTCGCTTTTCTTTTTACAAGTAAGCTATTACTTGTAAAACGCTTCTACAGTACCTTTTACTTTCATAAGTAATGGCTGGCCGCGACGGTCTAGCGCTTTAGGTGCCGCTACTTTTATCCAACCTTCGCTGATGCAGTATTCTTCAACGTCAAAACGCTCTTTACCGTTAAGTGTAATACCGATTTCATGCTCAAATACTTCTTCTACATAAAATTTGCTACGTGGGTTAATAGACAGTTGATTAGGTAATTCTGGTTTGTTTGTATCAGTCATAATAGTGATCTGCGTTGAATTAATTATGCGCTATTGTAGGCAATAGCAAGCTTAGGCTCAAGCAAGAGATCAATAAACTAATATATTGTGACGTGCTTTTATAGGGCTGTTACATATATTATGAGAAGGGTTAAGCAGTCGATGGAAATACAAAGTAGGTGTTATTGATATAAAATTTGGCTGTCACCTTCTTGTCATTAAAATTACCTTTATTAGTAACATCTATTTCCTATAGTGCAGCGGTTGATGTTTTTGAGCTCACAGTTTTTAAAAATAACCACTACATAATGGGAATTACGGATGAAAATTAAAAAAGTCGCTGCGGCAATCGCACTCACCTGTGCGTTTAGTGCCGTTAGTCATGCCAATGTTCTACCGCAAAGTCAAAAAGACAGCAGCTGGTACAGTGCCGCACAAACAAAACTAACAACTAAAACAACGCAAGCACAAGCGGTTAAAAGCACCAAAGCTAAAAATGTAATTTTATTTGTTGGCGATGGCATGGGTATTTCTACCTTAACGGCAGCGCGTATTTTACAAGGTCAACGCAATAATCAGCTTGGCGAAGAAGGCTATTTAAGCTTTGAGCAGTTCCCTTACTCTGCGCAAGTTAAAACCTATAATGTGGATGCACAAACGCCAGACTCTGCAGGCACCATGACGGCCATGATCTCAGGTGTAAAAACCGATGTGGGTGTTATTGGGGTTGATGAAAAGGTTGAACGAGGTAACTGTGCAACGGCTATCGGTAATGAGTTATTAACAGCCACGGAGCTGGCTGAAATTAAAGGCTTAGCTACCGGTGTTGTTTCAACTGCACGTATCACTCACGCAACACCGGGTGCAACGTATGCTAAATCGGCTGATCGCAACTGGGAAGATATCTCAGACATGCCTGAGGCAGCAGTTAATGCAGGCTGTGAAGATATTGCCTCACAGCTAGTTAACTTTGAAAAAAACCTAGAAGCGCGTTTTATAGGTACCGATGTTGATGGCTTAGACTTTGTAATGGGTGGCGGCCGTCGTCACTTTTTACCTAAAGATGCATCGGCAAATTCAAATGATGCAATGAGCGCCGTAGAAGGCGATCGTACTGATGAGCGCAACCTTGTTACTGAATGGCAAACACAATATCCAAATGGCACTTATGTGATGGACCAAGCCGGATTTGATGCTATTGCCGATGATGCAACCCAAGTCTTTGGCTTATTTAACGAATCGCACATGCAATACGAAGCTGACCGTGCCAACGATATAGCTGGTGAGCCGTCGCTTACCGATATGACAACTAAAGCGATTGATGTACTGGGTAAAAACGAAAAAGGCTTTTTCTTAACCGTAGAGTCGGGCCGTATTGACCATGCTCACCATGCGGGTAATGCTTTTAACGCACTTAACGACACTATTGAATTTGCAAAAGCCGTTCAAGCTGCCGTTGATAACACCGACCCTGAAGAAACGCTTATTTTAGTTACAGCCGATCACAGCCATGTGTTTACTATTGCAGGTTACCCGAAACGTGGTAACCCAATTTTAGGTAAAGTGGTTGGTGTTGGCCAAACTACACCAACGCTAGCTGCTGATAACATGCCATACACCACAGTAGGTTATGCAAATGGCCTCGGTTTTAGAAACTTAGTTGATGAAACGGATGCAGATGCAAGCTATGAAACAGCTGCGGTTGCAGGACGTGTTGAGCTAAATGGTGTTGATACAAATACGCCAGGTTTTCACCAAGAGGCTACTGTTCCACTTGGCTCTGAAACGCATGCAGGTGAAGATATTTCATTGCATGCAATGGGCCCAGGTGCTCACCTTGCTCAAGGTGTTATAGAACAAAACGTTGTATTTCATTTAATTAATCAAGCTCTTGAACTAACTCAGCAATAATGGCGGCTCACATGAATAAATTAACAGTACTTTCTTTAGCAGTAATGGTCGCATTAACTGGGTGTTCGAGTGATGACGACAAAAACAGTAATAATATTTTAGCGGTAGATAACCAAATCGCAGTAGGCTCAGCACAATGTGTTAATGGCGGCGTAGAAACGCAAAGCGGTGTTGATACCAATACTAATGGGCAATTAGAGAGCAGCGAAGTAACGCACACTAACTTAGTATGTAACGACCCAGCTACCTCATTAACGAGTGAACAGCTCGCTTCATTAAGTAACAATGCTTGGTTTAGCGACGCACAAACTAAACTGGCTAGTGCGCAAGATGCAGCAAGTAAGGTAGTAACAGAGTCAGGTAAAGCGAAAAACGTGATCTTATTTGTTGGTGATGGTATGGGTATTTCTACTATAACGGCAGCGCGTATTTTAGCGGGGCAATTGCAGGGTGAAATGGGTGAAGATCACCAATTAAGCTTTGAAACTATGCCGTATTCTGGGTTTGTAAAAACTTATAACGTAGATGCACAAACACCTGATTCTGCCGGTACGATGACAGCAATGGCCTCTGGTGTAAAAACCGATGTGGGTGTAATTGGTATTGATGAAGCGGTTGAGCGTGGTAATTGTGCATCAGGCAAAGGGCATGAGCTTGTTACTTCGTTAGAGCTTGCGGAAATTGCCGGTAAATCTACCGGTATTGTTTCTACGGCACGTATTACCCATGCAACGCCTGCGGCAACTTATGCTAAGTCGGCTGATCGTAACTGGGAAGATATTTCAGATATGCCAGCTTCAGAGTCAGCCAATTGTGAAGATATTGCTTCACAGCTGGTTAATTTTGAAAAGAACTTAGAAGCCCGTTTTAGTGGTGTTGATGTAGACGGAATCGAAGTGGTTATGGGTGGCGGGCGTCGTCATTTTTTACCTAAAGATGCAGCCTTTAATTCTGCAGATGCGGTGAGTGCTGTTGAAGGCGACCGTACTGATGCGCGTAATTTAGTGACAGAATGGCAAACAACTTACCCGACTGGTACTTACGTAATGGATCAAACTGGGTTTGATGCCATTAGCGATGATGCCACAAAGGTATTTGGTTTATTTAACGAATCGCACATGCAATACGAAGCTGATCGCGATAACGATATCGCTGGTGAGCCTTCGCTATCGCAAATGACCGAAAAAGCTATTAATGTTTTAGATAACAATGATAAAGGCTTTTTCTTAACAGTTGAGTCGGGCCGTATTGATCACGCCCACCATGCGGGTAACGCTTACAATGCATTAAACGACACTATTGAGTTAGCGAATGCAGTAAAAGTGGCGATGGAAAATACTAACCCAGAAGAAACACTAATCGTGGTCACGGCCGATCACAGCCATGTGTTTACTATTGCGGGTTACCCTAAGCGTGGCAACCCAATATTGGGTAAAGTGGTTGGTGTAGGCCAAACAGAGCCAAGTTTAGCTGCCGATGATATGCCTTATACTACGGTTGGTTACACTAATGGTGGTGGCTTTAGAGACTTAGGCAATGAAACCGATGCAGATGAAGGATATAACTTTGCACCCGTTACAGGGCGCGTTGATTTAAGCAATGTTGATACTACAACGCCGGGCTTTCACCAAGAAGCACTTGTGCCACTATCATCAGAAACCCATGCGGGTGAAGATGTGGGTGTGTATGCAACCGGACCTGGTGCCCACTTAGTGACTGGAACTAATGAGCAAAGCTTTTTATTCCATGTAATGGACTTTGCCGCAGATTTTGTAAAAGCGGCGGATGAAAAAGTAGCGCAATAAATTAACTAGCAAAACAAACAGCCCGCACACTGTGCGGGCTTTTTTGTGTCATACAAATGCCATTATTAAGCGTTATTTTAGAGTCATAAAGTAATGTTTAACTAAGAGATTACCCCAATGAAAAAGCTATTATTTATATTCTCAGCACTGGCCAGCGCGAGTGCGCTCGCCCAGCAGTGCGACATTGATGCTGCGCAACTAAAAGCCGACTATAAAATTACCAATCAGCACAAATCGCAGCACAGTACCCAGTCACTTACTCTTTGGCGAAACAATCAGCAGGTGGCGCATCAAAGTGAAACACTAACCGAGCTTTGGCAGCAGCTAAGTAATAACCAGCTTCGTCCTATTCGTTACTTTAATGCCGAACAACGCGGTATTGAGTACCAACCATCGGAGGTACGTGGAGTGCAAAATTGGAGTGCTAAAAGTCAGCTGGTGGATAACCATTTAATTGCAAAAATGACCCTAGCAAGTTCACAAGGTGAGGGTTGTAATGAGGTAAAAAATTATGTGCTTAATGAGGGCGATAACCAATTTAAGCTGGCTTTTCTCCCGCAAGCAAAATTAGTTAAAACTTTTAGTGTGACCAATAAAAAAAGTGATACTCAAACCTTGCTTAGCTTAAATGATGTAAACAGTGATACACCTGCAATTAAGGCTCAGTTTGCAAAATGGGATAACTTTCAAACCACCGATTACGCGGATATTGGCGATAACGAAAGCGATCCATTTTTAGCTAAAATGATTAACCTAGGTTTTATAGAGCACGGCGCTACCGGTTTTTATAACCAGCAAGGCGAAGCTATTCAAGGTGGGCATCATCACTAGCATTTTTTGGCTTAACCGTGCTCTCGGTTAAGCCATTTTTATAGTCGTTGGCGTCACAGGTATTTAAGTTTTGCCGTGCTTGTTTATCTTGTTGTAATACTTGCTTTAAATCCTCCATACGCTGACGCACAGCCACACCATAACTGGCATCATCACCCCATAGTTCGGCAAGTTGCAGTACCGCTGCACGGTCGTGATCTCTAAATAATTTACCAGCACGTTCAGCATCTTCTTTGCTATTACCAAGCAATTGCAACGATTCTATGGCTAAGTTTATGGCTGAGTCGACGGTTTCGCGGTTAAATGCATCTACTTTTAAATTAAGTAATTGGTATGCATGGCGGCGATCTATGGCACGCGCTACTATTTTTAATTGTGGATAGTTTTTATGCGCCAGCTTAATAATCTCAATGGTTTTATCAGGGTTATCAATTGCAACAACCAGCATTTGTGCTGTGTGCGCGCCTGCTGCTTCAAGCAGTTCTTGGCGTGCTGCATCACCATAAAATACGGTATTACCAAAGCGGCGCAGCAGTTCTATTTGGCTTGGGCTGTGATCAAGTACGGTAATTTCGTAGCCTTGCGCATGTAATAAACGTCCCATTATTTGCCCAAAACGGCCATATCCGGCAATGATCACATGTTTTGCTGTGCTTATTTGTTCTGGTTTATCAAACTCGGGCTTAGTGCTACTACTTCGTTTTTGTAGTTGTTCATAAAACATCAGGAGTAAAGGGGCTACTAGCATAGATACCGCAACCACTAAGGTCACTAGGCTGGTTTGCTCTGGAGTTAAAATACTTAATGTGGTGGTCACGCTTAAAAGTACAAACGCAAATTCTCCACCTTGTGCGAGTGCTAGAGTAAACAAGAGTTTTTGCTTTGAGCTGATATTAAATGTGACAGCAAGGGCAAATAAAATGCAGGCTTTAATGACAATTAATAACACCACTAAGGCAATCACGATACTGAACTGGTTAAACAGCAATTCAAAATTAATTGATGCGCCAACCGTGATAAAAAATAACCCCAGTAATAAGCCTTTAAAGGGCTCTATATCGGCTTCTAGCTCGTGTCTAAATTCACTTTCGGCCAATACAACACCGGCTAAAAAAGTACCGAGTGCGGGTGATAAGCCAATACTTTGCATCACTAGCGAAATAGCCACCACTAAAAACAATGCAAAAATTGTGAATATTTCACGCATGTGGGTTTGCGCGATGTATCTAAACAGTGGTGCCGATACATATTTACCGCCAGCAATAATAGCGGCAATAACCGCAACAGAAACCCCTACTTGTTGCCAAATAGGCCAGCTAGCAATGATGGAGTCGTTAACGTCTTTTGAGTTACCTTGTGGTGCAAAAGCCAGTAAGGGGAGTAGCGCTAAAATAGGTATAATGGCGATATCTTGAAATAATAAAACCGAAAATGCATTTTGCCCAGCTTCTTGTTTTAACCAGCCTTTTTCTTCTAAGCTTTGCAGCACAATAGCAGTTGAAGACAGTGCGAGCATTAAGCCTATAGCCAGTGCTGTTTGCCAATGCATGGCAAAAAACCAATAACAAAAGGCAAAAATAGCCGCTGCACTTAATACTACCTGCAATCCGCCAAGCCCTAAAATTGAGTGGCGCAGAGTCCACAAACGCGAAGGTTGCAGTTCAAGGCCAACTAAAAATAACATCATCACAACGCCAAATTCAGCAAAGTGCATTACATCAGTTTGGTCACCTACGACTCCTAATGCATAAGGGCCTATCAAAATGCCGGCAATTAAATAACCCAGCACAGAGCCAAGCCCAAGTCGTTTTGCTATGGGAACTGCAACGATAGCGGCGGCTAAGTAAATTAAAGCAATTTCTAGCATGGGGTGCTCTCTTGAGGTTAGGAGTTATTTATATTTTGATACTACTATAAATTAAGTTTGAGTTAATTGTGAAAGAAACATTATTAACGCATACTAATCCGCAATACTATTTAATCATTTTGAAGGGATAAACCAGATGTTAGTTGCGTTAAAAACTTCTCTTTTAGAACAACTAAATAACAAAATAACAAAGTTTTACCTTGCTATCGACACGATTGCCCTCCCTCAAAATAGCTCACTTAATTAAGCGAATTGGTATTACTTTATTGTGTACCATTAAATTTAATAATATGTTTTTTATAGGAACTAAAATGAGTATTAAGCTGCTTTTAAAAATTATGCTGACCACTGTGTTTGCTGCGGTATTGACACAAACGGTGCAAGCTCAACAGTACAAGGTTGAGTTTGAACCACAGCGAGCTGAGCTTGAACAGCAAATTACTGGTGATGAATTTAATGACTATTTAGTTAGTGCAAAAGCAGGTGAAATTCTGAATGTGACCCTGACTCCTTCAAATTTAAGTAACTACTTTAATATTTTGCCCTTAGACAGTAATGAAGCCGTATTTATTGGCTCAATAGAAGGGCATGAAGCTAAATATCAACTCAGCACAGATGGAGATTATGTTGTGCGAGTTTATTTAATGCGTAATGCAGCGAGACGTGGTGAAACAAGCGATTATAAGTTAACCATTATTAAACATGCAGATGTAGCCGTGCCTGTAAAAACTATGCACCCAAGCTGGGATAGCGATGGCGATGGAATAAATGATTGTGAAAACGATGGCAGCTGTGACCACACTATTGATTATACAAAACCAAAAACGGTCAATTAATTGACCGTTTTATATAATTCGAAAGCAAAATTAGATTATTAGTCTAGCTTTACTGAACCAGAGATATTATCGATGCTAACATCGCCAGAGCCTGCTTCTGTAATAGTTAGCCCTTTAGCGTGATTAACGCGAATATCGCCAGAGCCATCTTCAATAGTTACGCTTGAGTCAATATGTTCAATCAGCATATCTCCAGAGTTATCGTCTACGGTAACTGCGCCATTAATATGCTTGATAGTTATGCCGCCCGAGCCATCTTCAACGTTTAATGCGCCTGTTACATTAGTGACTTGCATTTCACCAGAGCCATCTTCAATTGCGACATTACCACTGACATTATCAATATCAATGCTACCTGAACCATCATTTAATGCTAAATCACCGACTACATTTTTTACGTAAATACTGCCCGAGCCATCGTCAATATTTAAGTTTTTAGCACTATTAATATCAATACTGCCAGAGCCATCTTTTACATCAATATTGCTTTGCATCGCGTTAATAACAATATCGCCTGAGCCGTCGTTAATATCTAAATTTAGCTTGTTAGGTACAGTGACCACTAAATCAATACTTGGTGATTGACCGCTGTAAAAGGTAATTCCAGTATTACTTTTGTTTTGTGCAACAAGCTTTGCTTGTGTACCGTTTTGCTCGAGTGTGAGTTCGTATTCATCGTCAATGTCGGCAGTGTATATAGTGGCGTTAACACTAATACTGGTTGCTGTTGATGAGCCTGTTATTTTAAGTGAACCTGCGCCGCTTAGTACGTCTAGGTATTCAAGGTTATTGCTAGGTAATGTAAGTTGTTGTGTTTGTTTTACCGACGCAACGCTAGGCGATATATGAAATACACAACCGCTGAGTAATAAAATACCGCTAATTAGTGAAACGGGCTTAGTGAAGTTGAATAGAGTTGATGCGCTCATGTTTAGTCCTTTGATATTGATTATTTTAGTTAATATACAAAGTATAGAGCAAAAATGAGACCGAAATGTAAGTTATTGTTTTATATGAAATGACAGTGATTGCTAAAAAGATAAAATGCCAAAATATGGTGAAAAAGACTAAATGTTAATAAAAAGGATGCGCGATGCATCCTTTTGTAATTACTCTATTTTTAATTGATGTTTACTTAAAAGCTATAAGTAATGTTACCGTATAAAAAGCGCCCATCTAAACTGTAGGGTGTATAAGGCGTGTATGGAAATATTTGCCCAAAGTTAGAGTAGCCAATGTTATCTACCGTTGCTTGTGGATACTGATCAAATAGGTTATTTGCACCGACTGCAAACTTCCACGCATCGTTAGGGCGATAAGCAACTTCTAAATCAGTGATCCATTTGGCATCTAAATATTCATCACCATCGCTGGTAGTTGAAATATCTGCCACTTCCCCATAGCGAGTTGCACGCAAGGTTGTTTGCCATTGGTTAAAGCTCCAAACGGCTGATAGATTTAGCTTGTTATCGGGTGTGCCTTGCTCAAAGCGACCGACTTCACGACGGGCAAATACCACGTAGTCATCACCTAGAGAATTTAGCTCACTTGGATTTGCATCAACATGAGTTATTTCGGTGTCATTAATGTTTGCTGCTGCGTTTAAGCGCAGATCACCCAATGTATTTAAATCAAGCGTGTACGTTGCCACAATATCAACACCTTGTGTGCGCGAATCTATGGCGTTAGTAAAGTAACGCACACTTTCGGTATTTAGCTCGCCCGCACTGGCTAGAATTTGCTGCACAGCGTTACCGCTTAAGTTTTCAGAGAGTACGATCCGGTCATCAATATCAATGCGGTACGCATCAACCGTTAAACTAAAGTTACCTTGGGTATAAACAAATCCAGCGGTAATATTAACCGAGTCTTCGGCATCAAGCTGTTTTGCACCTAATGCTTGCGCTGCAGGGGCTGAGCTTGGAAATAAGCCAACTTCAAAAGGCTGGTTATTTTCAAGAATAGTCGATATTTGACGGTACGAGCTTTGTGCAAGTGACGGCGCACGAAACCCAGTACTGGCAGCACCACGTAATGATAGGTTGTCGGTAATACTGTAACGCGTGGCTAATTTTGAAGTAAATGTGTTACCAAAATCGCTGTAATCTTCATAACGACTGGCTAAAACTACATTCCACTTATCAGTTAAATAAGTGTCAAATTCAGCAAATACGGCAACATTATGACGGCTTTCGTTAGTTGCGCTTTGTGGTCCAAAACCAGGAAGCACTTGCGCGCCGCCAGCAGCAATTGGGTTGCCGTTGTCATCAAGTGCAGTAATATAAGAAGCTTCTTCACCTTGCTCTATTTTATAGCTTTCACGGCGATACTCAGCACCAATAGTGAAAAACACATCATCAGGTAGGCCAAAATCAACGGTAGTATTTGCATCAAAGTTAACTAAAAGTTGATCGTAAATCATGGCGCCATTATCAAACTCAGTTTGGCTATTAGTACCTAGCGAAGTATTTAGGCTATTTACAACCCCTAAGCCAAAGTCATTTCGACCATAGTTAGTGCTTACATCCCACACCCAGTCGCCACTATCGCCTTGTAAACCAAGTGCCAGCGAGTAATCTTTTACGTCCGTAGCAATTTGTGGCAAAAAGCCATTGGGGTATAGCTCTAAAACATTGCGGCTGTCTTTTGCACGGCGGTAAAATCCGCCAGAGTTACCTTCACGTTCAGAATAGCTACCAAACGAATAAACATTAAAGCCGTTATCTAAGTCGTATCCCATGTTATAAAACAACGCGTAATCTTCAAGCTCAGCTTTACCAAAACGATGATTATAGCGGTTGATTGTAAATTCGCGTGGGTCTAGGCTGCCATCATCTAGGCGGCTGTATTGTTCGCGCGGATCAAAACCAGAGCGTTGAGTTGAGTCGTTATCACGGTATTCAATCGAGACGTTTAAAAAGCCATTGTCTGCCAGTGAAAAACCAGAATTTGCGCTAATTGTGCGGGTATTACCGTCGTTAACTTGACGATCGTCGCCTAAATTAAAAGCAAGGTTACCGTTCTCATCAGCATAAGTGCTATTTAGTTGTGGTACACCGGCCATTTGGCTGTCGTATTGGCCATAAGTTACGCTAACACTACCGCCTTCGGTTGCATCTTTTAAAACAATATTGATTACACCCGCAATGGCGTCAGAACCATATTGTGCTGCTGCCCCATCACGTAGTACCTCAACACGCTTAATTGCAGAGGTGGGGATCATGTTTAAATCAACCGCGGTAGAGCCGCGACCAACCGTACCGCCTAAGTTTAATAACGCACCAGAGTGGCGACGTTTACCATTAATAAGCACTAGAGTGTGATCAGGTGCAAGGCCTCTTAAAACCGCTGGGCGAGCATGATCGGTACCATCAGACAGTGTGGCACTTGGGTAGTTAAAGCTTGGTACTTGGTTAGCGAGCACTTGGCTGATTTCAAGTTGACCTGTGCTTGCCATATCGTCGCTGCTAATAATATCCACAGGCACGGTACTTTGCGCAATACTTCGTAAGCTGCGGCGCGTGCCTGTTACTGAAATTACTTCGATATTCTCTTCCACTTGGTTAGTTTGCTCAGCCGCATTCGCAACTGAAAAAGAGGCGCTAAGTGCGGTGGTAATAGCCAAGCTAAGTGCTAATTTTTTATTAGCTGATAAATGCTGAAAAGTCATTAAGCGTGCCTTGAAGATTTTGAAAAGTGCGCATCATATAGAAGCGGCTAGTGCACCGCAAAGATCTAAATTGACTATGTTATTCAACTATTTTTATAAAAAGAAGTGATCCTAATACTAGGCTAAAATGAGGATAGAGCGAAAAGTGAAAAATATTAAGAATATGCCGATTTATGCAGAGAAAATGGCAGACTAAGTGATAAAAAAAGGCCAAACTATTTGCTTGGCCTAATAAATAATATTTAATAATTACTCAGGTGCTACTTCAAGGGTTGTAAATAGTGCATAGCGACCTACGTCTACGCCAGCTTCATTAACTGTTACTTTTTGAGACGTTTCAATTAGGTATAAACCAGGGTGTTGCCAAGTAGTGGCAAAAAAACCGTCTTTATCTGTGGTTACTTTAATCTCACCACGGCTATTACGGTAACGTGTATCACCTTTTAAAATACTTATTTCAATCCCTTCGCCAACCGGCTTGCCATCGCTTAGTAGTTGAAAGCGTGCTTGCTCACCAACAAATAGATCGTTTGGATGGGTTGGGCCGCTTAGCTCTAGGCCTTGACCTAATAGTGCCGGTTTAGACGTGCCATTATGGCTAACAAAGGTATCAACAGTAGAGATGGTTTTAATTGTGGTGATATCGCTGGCGTCTTTAGGTAAGTTGGCATCATCTTTTTTGGCGAATACGCGGCTTCGCTCACCTGCTGCATTTTTGTAAAATGTCATGTACATAGGTTTTTGCGTCATCGCAATATGATAAGTGCCTTGTTGCTGAAGTTTTACTGCAGCAGAGCTTTTGCGTTTTAGGTAATAGGCACGAATGGTATCGGTAACTTGCTCGCCATTTGGGGCAAGTGCCATAAGCAGAGTATCGTCGTACTCTGCGCCTTTTGTGCTTGGACGAAATGCTTTATCAGGTGCAAAAATTTCGTTAGAAATACTTGCGTCAATCATAACGTAATGCGCTTTATCGCCAGAAAGCGAAGTGTGCGAAGGTAGTAACCAACGGGCATGTGCGCTTGCCGCTGTTGATACAAGCGCCGATAAACTCAGTGCGCCTATTAATGCAATTTTTGATAAATTAACGTTCATTATTTTTCCTTTAAATTTGAATGATAAGTAGGGCTACCTAGCGCTTACAGTGACAAAGCTGGTCGCAAATTCGTTTTTACCTTCAATAGTTATTTTCTCTGATTGGGTTAAATCAAGCTCAATGCGGCTGTAATCACGGCCACCTTCTTCGCGCACAACTTCAATATTAAGTAGGTATTTACCGGGCGTTACAGGGTTACAGTTTAGATCGTTGCCATCCCAACTAATTGTATATGTGCCGGCACGCTTGGTTGCGCCGCTGACACCATCAAACTGAGCATTACCTTTACCGGCTTTGCGCCACCATTGGCGTAGATCTTTAAACCATTCTGCTTTTTGAACCCATAGTGCAAGCGTTGTTACGTGTTTGCGCTCTGGTGTTTCCAGCCATACAGCAACATAAGGTCGGTGGTAAGGTTGCACGTTTAAATCGGCGAGGGTTAATTCAACTTCTAACCTTGGCGATTGTGCATGAGCATTAATTTGAAATAGCGCGGCAACTAACAGCGTGATGCTTAGCCATGGTTTAATTTTAAACATTAAGACACTCCTTTTATTTGTGGTACCCAACACAGGTAAATAACGATAGGTGTTGCTACACCTAATGCGGTTATCCATATTCCTGCTAAGCGTTTTTTTCTATTTTGAAATAAAATAATCATGCCGGTGATGGCAAATAGGATCATCAGCACTGCTGATATATCAATAACCCAGCTCCATACTTCACCGCTGTAACGACCTTTATGTAGGTCGCCAATTACACTTAAAAACCCCCCAGTTTGATAATCGAGTAACAATTCGCCACTAATAAAATCAAATTCTGCGTAGGCGTAGCCTGCTGGTAATGGATAGTCGAGCATGATCAGTGAATCTTGCTTTTCCCATTCAATGCTTTTTACTTTATTCAGCCCATATTGCTTGGCTAGGTAAGCTTCTATTTGGGGATAAATAGTAGGTAGTGTATTTAATTCTGTTTGTGCTTTTACAAGTAGTTCAGCTGGAATTGCTGCGGTAATTTGGCCGTTGTTTTTATCGTTTTTTAACCAGTCAACATGATTTAGCACTATGCCGCTTACACAAAATAGAATAAGTAAAAAAAACAAAGCGGTAGAAATATAGATATGTAAAGCACGACTCGTACTATATAAAGCGCGTTTATTAACAAAGGGCATAAAAGGTGCAGATTTAATTAATTTGTACGGATGATAATGATTTGCATTAGCTGTTACAAATTTATTTACCAAACTTTACACTTTATTTTGCTTATATCGAACGTATTAGTTTTTAGGTGGAGTTGAGGGCTTAGAAATTAAGTAAGTCAAAACCAGCACTTCAACAACAGCAACTAGGACAATAACCCAAGAAGGAGAGCTGCTGTATAATAAAAATATAAAGCCTATTAGCATACCTATGCCCGCAAACCATTTAGCTTTTAGTGGCACGACCTTGTGGCTGTGCCAATGGCGCAAAGTCGCGCCATAACGAGGGTGTTCGAGTAACCAAGTCGCAAGCTTTGGCGATGAACGTGTAAAACATGCTAATGCCAAAATAAAGAAAATAGTGGTGGGCATAACAGGTAATAAAATGCCAATAATCCCCAAACCAACTAACGCTAACCCTAATAGTTGGTATCCCGCATTCTTATATGCGACTAAAGCGACCTTTAAATTCATGAATAGACATGCGCCTGAAAAAGTTGGAATCGAGTAAACGCTTGGCGTGCACCATTGATCAATGCTCGCTCTTGTGTGTCATTTAGCTCAATACTATCAATTAATTGTACTAGATGACGCCAGTCACTGCCACGACCTGCACCAGGGCCTGATAAATAACGGGCACCATACTTTTTTGTTAACAGTAGTCTAGCTTGCGCTTGTTTGCCTAGCATTGCAGCGCCAACTTTTGACCCTTCTACTACATAAAGCCAGCCCAGCGCTGTTGCTAAGTCAGTCTCGTTGCTAATTAATGAAGTGAACGCTGATGCAGGCACTGGGTATTCAAGATCTTGAAAGTCTTGCTCAAGCATATTTAAACGTCGGCGCGCTGCTAAATTTTCAATGACCATATTTAATTCGCTGTGGTCATAAAGCGCAGACACATCATTTAAAAAATAATATTGTAACGTTAAAAACTGGATATAGTTTTCAGTGTTTGCAAATGGGTCTTTATCCATAATGCTTTTATCTATGTTGTCATGTACGTCAGCTGTACTGGCTTTTAATTGTAATGCACGAGAGGGGGCTAAAGTGGTGCTAGTCATGTTGACTCCTAGTTATGACGGTTTAAGTAAAAGTGGGCTAAGTGAATAGCCCTAATTAGCTATAGCTTTATCTCTAGCCCCAAAGTTACAGTTCTGCCTGGCTCTGGCATGGCAACAATTGAACCGGATGACACTATGTATCTATCTGTGAGGTTAGTGATTGTGGTAAATCCGCTGAACATATCGTTAAACTTATAGTTCGCGTAAAAATCGAGTTGATAACTTGCTGGAATTTTACTAACTGCCTTGGCACCAGTACCGCTTAAAAATCCTGCAGGGTGCTGTTTATCAGAATGCCCTTTATAAGTGAAGCCGATGTCCAGTTGATCATCAATGAAAGTGCTCCCAAAGCCAACAACAAGGTTTCGTTTAGGAGGAATACGAAGGGGCGTTAAACTGCCTGAAAAACCTTGACCGTTACAGCGATCAACTTGCTCAATATTACTAATTAAGGCAGAACAGATTTTTATATTAGTGTAATTGGTATATGAAACTGTGCTGTAAAATAAATCACTTTGGTAATTTAGATTAAGCTCAATACCTGGTAACTCAAAGCTATCGTAATTGGTGAATGTATATTTTGTAGTTTGCCATGGTTCAGCATCCGGATCTTTATTTGGCAATTGTGCGGTTGCTAACATGTGTTCAATACGAGTGTCGAAATAGCTAGCGGATAGCGTTAGACGATCCCCTTTAATTAACGCATTACTAAAATGGCTTTCAATACCTAATTCAAAGGTGTTGCTGTTTTCAGGTATAACAGGGTAATCAGACGAGTAGGTAAATACTTCATTTGAAATAGTCGTCTCGTAGATATTCGGCATTCGATACGCTTTGCTGTACTTTGCTTTTAGCGTGGTGTTATCAAATACATTGTAATGAAGCAGTGCTGTAAAATCTGTTTTTGGCGAAAACTTTATTGCATGCTCCCCTTGATGGTCATGCGTACTAGAATCATGATGGTTTAGGTTCAAGGTTAACTCAATGGGATCGAAATCAAACTGGCCATTTACAAACACACTGCGAACAGTTTGTTTGCCGTCACGAGAGGTGGTTTTATCTGTGTAAAAATACTCCAGTGCTCCTGCTTTAGGTTTTAGTACCTCGTTTTGCCAAGAAGCGCCATACATTAATACTGTGGGGATTGAAGAAACAGTAAAAGCAGCGCTGTTATAAATTCCGACACCGTGGCGTTGGTTGCTGTATTCGTGAAAGTATTGCAGTGCATTAGGGCCTAAATTACTGGCCAAGGCGTTATACTGTTGTAACTTTGCGTTGGTTGTCCATGCGTTGATCTTCAAATCGACTAATGGATTATTCGTGGGTAGAAAGCGATAAAGCAAGCTTGCGCTATTAATCAGCGCTGTACCAGGCTGCCATTGTGGCATGGTTTCTATGTTAGCGGGTATTGTGCCATATTCACCATCAGGGAGTATCCAAAAATCCCCTTCGCGTTGCTTGAACCAGTATGAGGCCAACATTTCACCCGCTTGTTGCTGGTGATGACGAGTATTTAATTCAATGTCATGTTCATCGTTAAAAGCATACTGTACTTTTGCAAGGTAGGATTCGCTTTCAAAGCTGGTATTTACTACTTCACCGTGTTGATTAACAGGGGGTAATACTTGGCCCCAATCATACGTTTCAACAAAGTTTTCAAAGCCGTGTTTACCAGCAAAATAGTTACCTGTTTTTTTATCACTATAGGCAAGCACAGCATTTAATTGATCCGTTTTAAATGCACCTGCGAGTAAAATACCGCCATTATCAAAGTCACTAGTGCTATTGTGGTTACTCACCTGATAGTACTGTTGCTGCCATGGGTTATCGGAGACTGTAGGTGTGTGATTATTGTTATACGTTTTAAGTTTAATCAACGCGCCAACGCTTTGATCCTTTGTCAGAATATCAGTGGTGTTGAGTGTTCTGATATTAACTGTTCCGCCAATTGCGCCAGCACTAAATGCGCCACTTTTTGCTGTTGTACCCTTTTCAACGGCAACAGTACTAATAAAATCTGAGTCGATGTAGGTTCTATCTGAGGTGCCCATGTACCCACGGTTTGTGTGGGTGGACTGCAAGCTCCCATCAATAAAAATAGGCACTCGACCTTCACCTTGAACACCACGAATACCAATATCGAGTGCGCCAGCTTCGTTACGTAAATTATTTGCGTCGATGCCGGTAAACGTTGAGAAAATATCTGAATTTGAACTGCCTTTACTGCGTTCGAGCTGGTGGCGGTCTAATTGAATTTTGTTGCCACTTACAACAATGACTTCGATGTTTTCAGGGATATCTTTATGGGCATGCTTATTCGCTTTTTTATTGTGCAAATCACGCTTATTTTGTTGTTTTGTTTCTTTTATAGCACCATTTTTCTGGATAATAATGCTGTTATTGACAATTTTTGCACTGAGGCCAGTTTCTTCTAATGTAAATGTTAAAGCGCCTATTAGTGTTTTTTGTCCATAAATTGCTGGTGCTTTTAGCTCTCGCAATAAAGATGCATCTGCAATGAGATTCATATTTGCTTGCTCAGCGAGCAAATTAAGTGAAGTACTCAAAGGTTGTTGAGCAATATTAAACGTTACTATAGTGGAGGTACTTTGAGCTGTTGTGGGAAAGCTAACAGCAACCCCTAAAGCTAAGGCGATGGGAGATAGTTTAATACCGTAACGAGTTATTGTATTCATTGCAATTGTTCCATATAAAGCAAAGTTGTTTATATGAAAACGAATGATAATGAGAATCCCTCAATAAAAAGATTATTTATTTTTAAGAATTGTCCGCCTTACTTATAATAACTTGATTATTTTCGCGTTTAATTTCAACAGGGAGCACGTGTGGTAATAGGTTTAGAAAGTTATCAAGTTGAACAGCTGAAAATGTCCCAGATACTTTTAGCGCAGCAACTCGATCATCGGAGAACGTAAACTCTGTGTCATGATAACGGTTAAATTCAGCACATACTTCCACAAGCGGTGCGTTACTAAAAACTAATCGGCCACTACGCCATGCATCAACAAGTGTAGGGTCTATTGTTTGCACATCCATTCCAAGCTCGTTAAATACAACGTGCTGTCCTTGTACTAACTCAATTAGGTGGTGGTTGTTTTGTATCTTTACCCTTCCATGTTCGACGCTGATACGCGTGCTATGCTTTTTTTTATCAACGCTGAAGCGAGTGCCCAGTACGGTGATTTTTGTATCATCAGTGCTAACAATAAAAGGACGCTGTAAGTCACTGGCCACATTAAAAAATACACGCCCTTGAACGAGTTTGTTTTTACGTGAGTTAGGGTTAAAGTCGAGTGAAATTTGTGTTTTTGCATCTACGCTTAGCTGGGAACCATCGGGTAGAGCAATATCAAATTGTTCACCTCGGTTTGATTTATAATGAGCAGTATACTGGGTGGGCGATACTTCATTTGGCCACAACTGATACCCGGTAATAGTGAGCATTAAACAGGCAGCACATGCTGCTATAGCCCATGTAGATAAAAATCTTTTAGGTTTTGGTGTATTGAGTTGTTCAATTTCATGTTCACTAAATTGCGTTAATAGCCGTTCAACCTGCACACTTTCTTGGTAAGCGGTTTGATGCGCCTTACTGGTATTGAGCCATTGAATAAAAGCCTTTTTTTGTGATGCAGTTAACCCAACTTTTTGTTTTTCAAGCCAAGTATTTGCTTGCAGTTGCAATTGTGTTTGCTGACGGTCCATTGCTTATATTCCCGTGGTTATTTTTTTATTGTATTGCGACATGCCAGCATAGCGATGGCTAAATGTTTTTCAACCATACTGACAGAAATCCCCATCTGATCTGCAACTTGTTGGTACGTTAGGTTTTTAAATTTATATAGTACAAAGGCTTGTTTAGTTTTTTGAGGTAATTGCTCAATACACCTATAAAGCAGACTGAGTTGTTGTTGGCTTGCCAGCTTTGCTTCGGGTTCATAATCGCTAGGTGCGATTAACTCTTGCTTAACAGGGTCTGTAACGGCGTAATTACGGCGATAGTTATCAATAACGATGTGTTTAGCCGTTTTGAAAAATAAAGCCCGTTGCTGGGATGTGTCATGCTCAGGGTTGCGTTTACGGTAGCTTAATAAGCGTGTGTATGCTTCTTGAACGATGTTTTGCGCTTTATCTTTGCATCCAATCGAGCGAGCAATATAACTTAATACTTCAGCGTAATAGCGTTCCAAGGCGCACCAATTTAAGGTTTCTAAAAAGGGGGTGGATACTAACGTCAACCAATGCAAATGGCAATAGTTTTCATTTGCGTTTGTGTTTTTTAAAGCAGCTATTTGATTTAAGTTCAGCCCAGTATGGCTACTGGGCTGAGGAGAGAGTTAAAAGTAATAGCCTAAATTAATATTAAACCGGCGCTCGGTATCGCCATCACCAATAATGGTACCGCCAATAAAGGGTTGATTGCGGGCTTGTACAAAATCAACATAACTAAAGAACCCCCCAGCAGTAATGCTCATACCGGTTACATTCATCCAAGTATTGGCGCTATTATCTGATTTGTTGTAGATGATCCCATAGTCGTTATAAAACTGTAGGTTGGTAACTGGACCCCATTCTAGTGCGTAGTCGTAGGCAACATTAAAGTTGGTCATTGTAGCTTGGCTCGACACGCTATCGAAGTAATTGTAGGCACCCACTGCAAAGCGGTTGCTGCCATCATCTAAGTCGTAGTCGTATTCGCCGTGTTGAAATTGAATGTTCCAGTTATTAATGTTGCTGTTTAAATGAACAGCCCACGCACTGTAATTACCTGCGCGGTCTTCACCATCATGTAGTCCGCCGCTGAGTAACGATACACCTAAATCTGTGGTTATATTTTTACTGTGCTTAAGTTGATAAGTGGCGCGACCGGCAAAGGTGTTGTATTCACCAAGTTGCTTTGTAGGCTCGGCATAGGTACCTTCATCTGCAGGGCGACTGCCAATAATATCGTAAGAGTAACGATGGTTTTTATCTGATGCTGAGCCATCAACTCCGCCAAGTTCATCGTTTTTAAAAAAGCCAAGATCAAGTGTCCAGTTGTCTTTAAGCTTACGCTTAGCAACTACCCCTAAATCAAAGTCATCTTCTAGGCCAACATAGTAGTTAGTGCTAAAAAAGTAGCTGTGAGAATTGTAAGGACCATTACCAAACGGTACGGCGGTTATACCGGCTTGGCCTTCCCAGCCATCAGTAAATTCATACCCTAAGTAAGCGTATTTCACTACTGTCATGTAATCGTAAAAGCGTACTTCACCATTGACTGAAATATCATTAATTTCACCAGAGACATTTAAACGGAAAATATCAAAATCAAAGTCGCCACCGCGATCTTCATTGTCATCATCGTAAGAGTTAATGCCATAGTTAGCGCGAATGGCACCCCCTATCTTTATTCCTGATGATTGCTGTTCAGGCTTTGCAGCTTCATCAGTTAGTTGCTGAGCTTTTTTTTCAGTGAGTTTGCTTTCAAGCTTTTCTACTTGTTGCTTTAACTGCGTTAATTGGCTTTGGAGAGGTTGAAGATTTGATGCATAAGAATTACTAGCAACACCACCTAAAATTAAGGCGAGTGTTAGTTTTGAGAGTTTAGTCATAATAGCCGTTTTGATTGTGATTAAAAAATAAAGGCGCAAAAATGCACCTCTTAGTGTGGAAAAAGGGGAAAATGGCAGGCTAATTTAGTTTATTGTTTTTATACTGCGTTTTATTCTTTAGGGGTTTGAAACAGTGCGCCTACTTCTAAAAGTGGGGAGGCGTCTAGCTTATCTGCATCCATCATTGCGGCAATACGCTGCATTGATGAAAGGAGTAAACTCTGTTCCCATTCAGCAAGTGCTGAAAATTTTTCGATAAAATGCTCTTGTAATGGCTGTGGTGCTTTTTCGAGTAGTTCTTTACCTTGTTCGGTAAGGTATAAGCTGACTCGGCGCTTATCCATTTGACTGCGAACACGTGTTACTAAGTTTTTACTCTCGATTCGGTCAAGAATATTAGTAACCGTTGCTGGGCTTAAGTTGACGTTTTGCGCAATACGGCTGGCGGTAATACCATCAGTTTGAGACACTTCCTGCATGATAAGCAGTTGTGGCCCTGTTAAACCCGCTGTTTTATTAAGTTGCTTTGAATGTAAGTCAATCGCACGGATCACCTTGCGTAAAGAAACTAGTAACTCGTCATATTTTTGCATTTGTTTGTCTCATGGAAGGCGAATCATTTGCCGTAATCATGAAATGTTACACATCAAATAAATTGAATTCAAATGATATATACCATTTAACACCGCTATTATTGGTTTTTATTAATTTGAGCAGTAATTAAAATAGTATTTATTATCTTTAATTTATTAAATGTTCATAACATTCTGTTTGCTAAGGTTGCGCACCTTACGTAGGTTAAAAGCGATACGCAAGCCACAGATGTAAAACTTTAGTCGTAATTTAGCCATTGATGTGGCATAAAAGTATAGTAACTAACTCAATTTAAATAACTATTCTATGTAGCTTATGCTTTAAGCATGCATTATTGTTTGTGTACAAGTAACCTGTACTCAGGTTAAGTATTAGAAATTAGTCTCAGTGTTAAAGGAAATAAAATGCAATTATCACCCTCAGTATGTATTGAGCGTACACATAGCGGTTTAGAATTTATTAGTATTAATAGTCGCCAATGTGAGGCGAAAATATTTTTACAAGGTGGGCAAATAACTGAGTTTACACCCAAAGGTAAATTGCCATTATTGTGGGTGTCTGGGGATGAAACCTTTAGCGAGGGGAAAAGTATTCGTGGTGGCATTCCTATTTGCTGGCCTTGGTTTGGGCAACATGAAAATTCGGACTTCCCCGCGCATGGCTTTGCCCGTACGCATGTATGGCAAGCCGATGAAGTACATGAAACCGACAGCGAGGTTACTGTGAGCCTTAAATTACCAATGAAGCAGGTAGATTCTACTTTTTGGCCGCATCAGTCGTCATTACGGGTTGAGTTTATCTTATCAGAGCAATTAGAGGTGCGTTTAACCACCTGTAATTTAGGCAACGTACCATTTAGTTATACACAAGCACTGCATACTTACTTTCCAACAGAAGATATTAATAATACCCGAGTGGCAGGGCTGCAAGGGGCGCAATATATAGAATTTGGTCAAGGGCCTCATCAGCAAAATGACGTGGTCGACTTTTCCCGTGAAACCGATATGGTTTATACCCAAGCCGCAGCAGTTCAAACAATTGATACTCCTCAGGGGATGATCAGTGTTAGCAGAGAAAACTCGCAGTCGTGCGTACTATGGAATCCATGGATTGAAAAATCAAAGCGGCTATCAAATTTTGCCGATGATGATTATAAAAGCATGTTATGCCTAGAAGCTGCGAATGTGCTTGAAGATGCGGTTACGCTTGAGCCTAAACAAAGTCATACCTTAGTGACAACAATAAAGTGGCTTGGCTAAGTCCAATGGAGCAAAGTGTGTTTACTAATCAACAAATAACCGATCTACCGCAACATAAAAGCATAGTGTTTGAGCCGCTTGCCGATAAAGCGTTATTGCATGCACAATTGAATTGGTTGTTATTTTTCATTCCTTTTTGCTTAGTGCTAGCGGTTGTTTGTTATTTTAATACAGATTTTGCTGCCATGGCGCAAGGTTACTTATTGGTTGCTGTTCCGCTATTAATTTTACTTTGTATGCTATCCAGCGTGTTCAGTATTAAATTACAAGGCAGTGCATTGCGTACCCACGATATAGCATTTAAAAAGGGTATTATTTGGCAGCAGGTAACTATTTTACCGTTAGCACGAGTGCAGCATATTGAAATACATCGTGGGCCAATAGAGCGAAAACTGGGTTTAGCCAGTTTAAGGCTTTACAGCGCAGGGGGGATGAGTGCTGATTTACAAATTAGCGGTCTGACCCACGAAAAGTGCAAAAATATCCGTCAGTTTGTACAAAGCTATCGCCACGATGAAACCACGAGTGAGGTTGCTGCCAGTGAGTGTTGATGCTACGCAAATGACGCCACCTTCACTTAATTGGCAAAAAGTGTCGCCCTGGGCATTGGCTTATTTTGTGATGCATTTTAGTGTTCGCTTTGTCAAAGACGGCTTATTTAATTTACTGCCTGTGTTAGTGGTATTTGTTACCCAGGTAGAAAATAAACTATTTTGGGGGCAAGTTGCGCTCGCGATTGCTTTGACTTCATTGCTTGCTTATTGTTTTTTGTATTACCGTAGTTTTCGTTTTTGTATTACTGACGAGCATGAAATTTTACTAAATAAAGGCGTATTTAAAAAAGAGCGACTCACCTTAAAGTTTTCTCGAGTGCAAAATGTAAACATAGCTGAGCCCTTTTATTTTACTCCAGTAGGTTTAGTTAATTGCATTTTTGATGCTGCCGGCAGTGTTGCCCAAGAAGCGGTATTGCCGGGAGTAACCAGCGGTTATGCCCAGCAAATGCGCAAACAAGTATTTGACTACAAAGCACAGCAGCAACCATCAGCAGAAGTAGCTGACACAGCGCAGTCTCATATTGAAGAGCAGGACGAAAATAGTTTATTCATTTCAAATAAAGAAATAGCTAAGTTTGGTTTAATGTCGAACATGGCCATTTTAGCGCTTGCCGCTATTGCCCCTTTTATGAATGTGGCCATCGATTTTTTAGAGCAGCAGTTTATAACAAAAATAGAGGGTTTTTATCAGCAAGAGCTGGGTATGATGGCTAATGCAGCGGTATTTGCAGTAATTACTTTGATTTTTGTATTGGTATTTATAGCGGTGTTTTTATCGGTGACTATGTCGCTCATTCGGTTCTATAATTATCAGCTTTATTTTAAAAATAAAAAATTTAAACGTATTGCAGGGCTGTTAGAACGCCATCAACTATCAATTAGTTTAGATAAAGTGCAATCTATAGTTATTAAGCAAAACCTAATTGCTAGGCTATTGAAACGTTTTACTGTTGAGTGTTTGCAAGCCAGCAGTGGTGGCGCTGCAAGTATGGCGAAAAAGAATAAACAAACCTTAGTGTTACCTGTGCTCACGCAGGAGCAAGTTGATAATGTGTGTCAGTGGATTTACCCATGGTTTGACAGTAAAAAGCTGGCATTCAAGGCGGTAGAAAGGGCATTGTTATATAAAAATATGGTGTTTTATGCCTTGCTACCGAGCGTTGCTTCTGGGTTTTTAATTAGCTTTATGCAACTTAATGTATTAATTCCGTTAGCGTTATTTTTGGTATTAGCTACGTTAGTATTTTTGTCTTATAAACGTTATGGGTATTATCTTCATCAACAAGATGGGCGTTTTTATTTGGTGGTACGCAAAGGTATGATTGGCGTACATTACCGGGTATTTGAGCTGTACAAAGCACAAAGCGCTCGCAGTGTGAGTACCTTTTTTATGCGTCGCTCTGGCTTAAGAAGCCTGTATATACAACTTGCTGCAGGCGGTGCGTATGTCCCATATTTAAAACAGCAAGATGCTGACTTCATTATAGATTTTACACTTATGCAAGCTGAGTCAGACCCTCGTAGTTGGATGTAACTTCCCTTGTTGAAAATAACCAAAGTTCAGGTTAAATAATAAAGCAGGTGTAAATATACATTTGCACATGCTTTATTACACTTTTTTACTGCCCGTTTTTCCCTTTTAATAATACTCTAAGCATTATTAAAAGCACTATTTAAGGGATTATTGTGAAAAAGTCACTCATTGCATCAGCCTTATTACTGGCTGCACCAAGCTTTGCTGCTAATTGGCAAACCATTCATACCGAGCATTTCAATGTGCACTTTAGTAGTGAGCATACTGATTTTGCTAAATCGACCGCGGTAGAGCTGGAGATTGTTCGTACAAAAGTGCTTGAGCAACAAAACCATGCCCTTGATAAAATCGTCGATGTGGTGGTATTTGATCCTTTAAATGCAGCTAATGGCTTTGCCTTACCAACCTCTAATAATCCTGTTATGGCGCTTTTTACTACGCCACCACAATCGGATACGGTAATCTCAAACTCATCGGGCTGGCAGCAATTACTAGTATTGCATGAGTACATTCACTTAGTGCATTTAGCGCAGCCAACCCGCAGTGAGTGGCAACAAAAAATTAGAGGGGTATGGGATCTTTACGATTTAACCTATGGCGATACACCGCGCTGGGTAGCTGAAGGATACGCCACCTTAATTGAGTCTAAAATGACGGGTCGAGGGCGACTCTTTGATAACTATTCTGAGGCAATACTCAGGGAGTTTGCTCAGCAAGGAGCGCTTCCGACCTATGGGCAACTAAATAGTGATGAAGGCTTTATGGCGGGCTCCATGGCGTATTTAATGGGAAGTCGTTTTTTATACTGGCTAGAGCAAAATTACTCAGAGCAGCTGGTCGATAATGTATGGGTTCGTATGCGGGCGGTTAAGTCTCGAGATTTTGACGACGCATTTTCTGGTGTATTCGGGCAAAGCGCTGCCAAGCTATATCGTCGATTTATTGCTGAGTTCACTTACAAAGCAATGCAACAAGAGCAAACCGAGTCACCACTTAATAGCAAGCTTTGGTTAAAGCTTGATTTATACGCTAGCAACCCCGCTCTTTCTGGTGATGGCAGCAAAATTGCCATAGTGGAGCGTGATAAAAAAAGTAATACCAAGCTCATAATTTATAGCACTGAAGACAACACTAAAGCGCAACAGCAATTTACTAAAGCACAAAAGCAATTACTTGAAGATGATGCTAAGGATATTCCTGATACTGCGCCAAGTGTATTTAAGCGCGAACAAAAACAAATATTAAATCAAATAAATCGAGCAGGTATTGCCAATCCGCAGTGGGTAGGCAATAACACTCTTTATTTTAATGCCTACAGTATTGAGGAGTCGGGAACTTATAACAAAGTGTCTGACATTTTTAGCTATAACATAGATACTGGCAACGTCGAACAACTCACTGAACTGGCTGGTATTCGTCGTTTTAGTGTTACCCGCGATGGTGAAACACTTTACGGTGAGCAAATAAGAGCTGGGTATTCTGAATTAGTAAAAGTCGACCTTAATACACAAACAATCACGCCACTTTTTACCAAGAGCTTAAAAACGACGTATGATTACCCGACCCTAAGCCCCGATGAAATAAAATTAGCTTATTTATCAGCGTCATTAAACGAAAATTGGCAGTTGTATATACAAGAGTTGGCCGGTGATACTAGGCAGTCAGTCCCAATGCCTAATGGGTATCAATATTTAAGCCAGCCGAGTTTTAGTCAAAATGGGGAGTCTATCTATTTTGTTGCTGGCTTAAATAATAAGACTGATATTTATAATTACCATATAAAAAATAACACCCTCACCCGCTTAACTAACGGGCAAGAAGCGCTCGCATATCCGATTGAAACAGAAGATGGCTCACTACTTTATTTTTCCACTAATGCCGATGGCCCTGATGTAAAAACGCTAACAATAGCAAAAAATCGCGCAGCCGTGACGGATCTCGCTGTAACCAGTGAAGCTCCATTGTTGATGGTAAATAAGCACACTCTGCCACCGGCAAAAATATATACCGATGAGATAGCAGAGCAAAGCGATTACGCAGTACTTGATCAGCAAGCGACGTTTGCCTTGGGATCACAGTATTATTCAGCGTCAACCAGTTTGCTAAGCGTAGGTATAAAAAGTAGCGACCTATTAAAGCAACTTGATTTACAAGCGGGTTATAACATTGATTTGCATGACGGTGCATTACATGGAGGGTTTGTACAAGCAAAATACAATGCGCTGAATACAAAGTTTAAGCTTGCGCTATTTGATTATAATTTGGATACATCACATCAATATCAACCTAGCTTAAACGTCGATATTGACGCCCGAGGTGGCTTTGCTGCAATAAGCCACCCATTGAAATTTGGTCAATTACAGTTAACCCCAGAACTTGCTTATAACTATACAGATTATAAAAATGGTCATAAAAATTGGACACGGTTGAGTATTAGTCAGCAATGGCAACACGACCGCCAAGCATTTGCCATAGGGCAGAGTATTTATGCCAGTATTTATGATGGGTGGAATCACAGTCGTCATTGGCAAGGTTATGACTTGGCAATAAAAGTATTTGGCAAAGCATTTAATATTCCCATGTTTGTGAGCTTTGAACAAAAACAGCGAGACGATAGTGATTTAGCTTTAGGTGGGTTTAGCTCTAACCTGATTAATCAGCAACAAAGTAGCGAGTTTGTGCTTGCTGCTGAACTGCCATATTACAGTGCAACTGCAGAGCGTTACCAAGGTTATGGTGGTGGCATCAGCTTTAAAGAAGGCATGCCTTGGCTTTATTACAAGCAACATCAATTAGACAACAGCGTTTATGCACAAAGTTATGGCTTAAAATATCAAGGTGATTTTAGCTTCGGAATGGGGCCTGCGGGCGTAAACGATTTAACCTTTAATGCTGGACTGTCGCGTGTTGAAGGCGACAGCTTTGAAGATGAAATGCGCGCGTGGTTAAGCTTTTACTATTCATTGTAAAAGCCTATTTAGCTAAGTTACTTAATTGCCTTTAAGGACAGTAACTTAGCTTGATATACATCTAACTTTTGCTTGTCTTTTTCGAGCTCTATCGCTTTTTCAAGTAATTTTTGTGTTTGTTGATTTTTTCCTTGTTGATAGCGAATTTTAGCAAGCTCTAAATAAAGCTCTGCAATATAAGGCGCTTTTGTTATGGCTTGTTCAATATGCTCCGTAGCGGTATTAATTCGTCCTGTTTCTAGGTCATTTTTTGCAATAACTAAAAGTTCATAAGGATCTTTTTCTACTTCAGCAAGCTGGCTTTCTAATTGTTCAACAAGGTGCTGTTCACCAATTTGTTTGGCTAAAACTTGATAGTTACTAAGTAAATTTATATTTATCAGCTTATTATCTAAAGCTGTTTGGTAAATAAGTTGTGCACTTTTTAAGTCACCAGCTCGTCGATGTAAAATTCCAGCCATATTAAATAGCTCAGGATCATAAGGGGTGTATTTATTTGCTTGTAGAATAAGAGAATACGCTTGATCAAACTGCTGATCTAAAAGCGCGTCAGCAGCTAAGTTACTATAAAATTTAGAGATTAAATCATTATAATTAGCACTATCGGAATACACACTGCCTCGAGTTGGAAAGTAGTCTATTAAGGTGCCAGGACGAAAAAAAGTGATTATATTTTCTTCTTTTTCAGGTAGCTCGTTATCCGGGGCATAAACTTTAGTTCTAAAATGATTGGCTACATAAACCAAGTTATCTTCCTGTGCGTAAACTGGCTCGCTCGTCATTTCTTGGAAGCTAGTTTTAAGCCCTAAAGTTTGTGCATAGCTTTGGGTAAGAACAGCTAGGCTAATGCAATTACCTTGTGCAAGATTGATAGATTGAGATGATGTAAGAGTATCACCATGATACTTAAAATTAGAGAGCTGATTTTCAAGGTAATTATAAATAATACGGTCAGTTCGAATATTAGATGTTTGTTGTTTTTTTACGAAGGCTAGAAAGCGTGCTTTTTCGGCCTCGGGTAGTTCAAATATTGCGTCTTCAGAAGGTGTAGTTTGTTGTACAAATAATGTGTGATTAATTAACGAACTTAATTGTAAGCGCTGAGTTTGCGTATTGATTTTGCTGCTGCACCCCATAACAAGTAAAAAAGTTACGCTTATTATTAATTTAAAAATATTCATTAAATCACTCCCTTGTTGATTTCACTTTACAAGGGAGTGATTACTTTATCAAGCGTTAGCGCTTTTTCGCTGCATTACACGATTTCTTTGTGAATGCTTTTTACGTTTGCGGCGGGTAAGCCATAAATAAAAGCCTGTACCAGCGAGCCATACAGGGCTAAGGCCAACAATACACCATAGTATTTTACTGATAAGCCCAGCAAAATAACCAAAGTGTAGTTTTCTAAAACTGTCTATTACTTGCCAACCAGCACCAGCCTCTCGAATATCCCAGTTAGCCATGTGTTCACCTGTTTGCTTATTGTAAGTTATGGTATTGGCGTATTCACTGGTAAGTGGATTACTGGTATTTACTTCGCCATAAAGAGTAATATTTTCATCGGGCTCTCGTGGAAAAACTAAAAAAGTTGTATTAAAAGTGGGTATTTGCAGCTTGCTATCATTAAGAATCCGCTCAAAAGAGATGTCGTCACTATATAATTTATTTGTAATAGTGTAGTGCTCTTCTTCTGCGTGTTCTATTACTTCGTGATACCACACTGCACCATTAAAATAACCACCGGTAATCGCTAAAACGATAAGGATAGGTGAGCCTAATACTCCAGTCATTTTATGAATGTCGCTAAGTACTATTTGTAAAGTTGCGCGCCAGCGTACGCTAAATAGTCGCTGCCAAAATTTACGGTAAATAATTAAGCCTGTAATGCCCAGAGTTAATAAAAATAAAGCAAAAAAGAACCCTAATACGGTACCTGTTTGCCCAGGTAAGCTTTTTAAGTCGTTAAGTAAAAAGGTGTAATGGAGTTCTAAAAACCAGTCGGTAAAATAATGAGTTGTGCTTACGGGTTCTGATAAAACCTCTCCGGTGTATTGGTCTAAATGCAACTTATACCAATCGTCAGTGTCACGCTTAACCAAATAAAGCCGGTCGGCGGTGGTGTTATTAAAAAGCTCCCAGCCTCCTACTACATACTCAGGAAAGGCTGCTTCGGCTTTATCTATTAATGAGTCCATAGGTAAGCGAGCAGCTTGCTGCTGTACCACAAAGTGTTTGTCAGGCATCAGTAAGCCATCAATTTCACTTTTAAACACTAAAACACTGCCGGTAATGCTAATAACAATTAACGGAATAATGGCAATTAGCGCCAACCAACTATGAACTTTAAACAGTGTTTTTCTCATTACTTAAGCTTGCATGTTAATTTTTAGATATGCGCATGATAACAGTTATCATTTGTGTTGCAATTATAAAATAGTGAGACTGTGAAGTTATAGCAACGGTTTTTGTATACTCAAGTTGCCACAGGAGGAAACTAAAGTAGGTGTGAAGCTTGTATAAAACCTAGCCAGCTCTACAATGCGCGCACAAAAATAAAGCCTTTAAAAACAAATGTTTAAAAATGTTTTATTTCTTCCTTTTTATTAACAACAATGTAACGAGCGAGGTTTACTTTGGCGTATTATTTGCCTATTTTATCAGTGTTTATTTTGGTTTTTAGTTTTTTACCGTTACTTAATAAAATTATTAAAAACCGCAGTGTATCGGGTGTATCACTGCTAATGATGACATTTGGTTTAGCGCAAAGTGTGTACTTTATTAGCTACAATCTTTATTTTGCTCGTTTTTATATTGCCTTGCCGTTTTTTGCGACAGGTTTATTAAGTGGTTTAATTTTATACTTTTTTGCACGTTATAATGCCGCTAAACGTCAGAAGCTGCAGTTACTTGGCATGCTTAGCTTTTCGTTATTACCTTTTTTGTTGCTGTTAAACCCTAACCTAGATACCGCCACTGTGCTAAATGGCTTAACCTATGTGGGTTTAATTATGAGTTCAGTACGGGTTATGCCACAAACCTATAAAACACTGCGAACAGGGAATATTAGTAACCTTAGTGCGCGCTATTTTAGTTTGCAATTTATAGCAGGTATCTGTGGTTTGTTTGCAGAGCTAGCCATGCCAGTGCAAAGTACTTCGCATATATTAATGTTTGTTATGATATTGCTAACTAATGCGCTGCAATTTGCGTGTATGCAGTATTATCGCGTACGTCCTGTGTTGGCATAAAATTATAGTGACCGTTAATTTCATTTGTGGCACTTTGAGTGACCAATAAATAAAAAGTGCCCACTATGAAATTAACTATCCATCAAATCGATGCGTTCAGCAGTGAACTGTTTAAAGGTAATTATGCTGCCGTGATCCCACTAGAGTCTTGGCTTAGTGATGATCTTATGCTGAATATAGCTTCGGAAAACAACGTGTCTGAAACCGCTTTTACTTGTCAGTCGGCAGATGGAAGCTTTGCGATACGTTGGTTTTCGCCATTAATGGAGATTGATTTTTGCGGCCATGCTACTTTAGCAGCGGCCTATGTGCTTTGTGAGCAACATAGTATATCGCAGGTGCGCTTTAGCGCAGAGGCGGTGGGCGAACTGATTGTTAATAAAAATAACGATGGCAGCTTTGCCATGACCTTTCCTAAACAAGCCCCTGAAGAGGTTCAGCTCATCCCTGATGCTTTATTAGCTGGCCTGTCTATACAACCTGTTAAAGTGCTGCAAAACCGCCAAGCTTATTTTGCTATTTATGATAATGAGCAGCAGGTTGTAGATCTGAAAACAACCAATGAACAACTAAAAAAATTAGCCCCATTAGATGTGGTTGCAACAGCACCGAGTGTTGAGTATGACTTTATTTCTCGTTATTTTTGGCCTGCCAGTGGTGGTGATGAAGACTTTGTGACCGGCTCAATTCATACCGGGCTTGCCCCTTATTGGGCAGAACAATTTGGCAAAAATTCTTTAATTGCTTATCAGGCCTCACAACGAGGCGGGAAGCTTTACTGTGAAGTGGGTGATACAACAGTAACTTTAACGGGTCATGCCGTAAGGTACCTAAAAGGTACTATTTACCTTTGAGTTAATGTAAAAAAGGCCACGTAAAACGTGGCCTTGGTTTACTCAGTGTTATTTATGCTTCTAGCGCTTTGCTAATTAAGCGATCGATATACTTTTTATGTGCTTTGGTTGCGGTGTCTGCACCCCATGCAACATCTTGATCGGCTATTTGAGTTAGCTGATATAGCGCAGCTGTTTTTGCTAAGTTATCGTATTTACTTGCTTTTTTTAAGCCTGCAATTGCAATAAGCTGATTTACGTATTCAATCTGTAAATTATGACTGATCGAATTAGCATTTTTACTATCAACAAAAATACTTGCAGTTAAATCCCCCATAAATTGCGTAAGGCTGTATTCATTACCATATAAAGCGGTATCTGAAATACGCAGTAACACAGCAGGATGAAGTAGTTGCGCTAATACACCTTTTTGCATGCCTAAAATCATTTTATGCGGTTTAGGGTCTTCGTTTTTACCGTAATGATTAAACCCACGACGCTGTTGCTGCATAAAGTTATACAAAGGCTGCATACTTTGCAGTACATTTGGAGCAAACACATACTCAGCTAAAATAGCCATTGCTTGAGTTTGACGCTCAAGTGGCACCGGTGTAAAAGGCTTTGCTGCATTTTCATCGCCCACTACGGCACGCTCTACATAAACCCCTCCAATTTGACGAGATACCACACCTGCCTGCGCACGGTATTGGCCAAATAGGCTGTTAGCAGAAGTAACAAGCTGTTGGTAAGACTCGCCTTTTACTGTAGCTTTGTCTTTAAGTTCAGAAAATAGTGTATTGATCAGTGCCATTCTATCTGCACCATAAGCTGCAGGGTTAGACGATAAATCGCCAATCATCACGCGAGGGTCTATATGGCGACCTGGTGCACGCATATCGTCGGCATCGTTACCAAAGGCCAGTGCATGTTCGCTTGAGCGAGCGAGTATTTTATCAAGACGAGCTTGTTCTGCTGCTTCATCTTTAAGGGCTGCGCTGTAGCCGTAGTTTATTGCCCAATCATCGTATGGACCGGGTTTAGTTTGGAAGATATCGCCTTGAGTTACACCCGTTGGCGCTATATTTGCTGGCGCATAGTCCATTACTGAGCCGGTCACTATACCTTGAGTTTTACTTTTGTCGTGAACTTCTTTCTCATCCCACAAAATAGAAGATTTCATGTTGTGATTAAGACCTAAAGTATGCCCTACTTCATGTAAAACCAACTGAGTTAAGCCTTGGCGTAACATTTCAGTATCTTCAATATCAGCACCATTTGCTAAGCCTTTTGCAAGTATTAGGTTTTGTTGTAACTCATGACCTAAAGAACAATTAAGCTCAGTGTTGCTTCCTGGTTGTGTATGGCTCATAGTGCCTTGAGTATAAAGCGTATCGTATATCCAGCGGTTTTTCATAAATACAAACTCAAGCATAATGTCTGAGCCTAAAATTTCACCGGTTAGCGGGTTAGCTAATGCTGGTCCATATCCACCAAAAGGTGGCTTAGGCGATGAAGTCCAACGCAGTACATTATAATTAATATCGCCGGCATCCCAATCGGCATCATCAGGTTGTACTTTTACTTCTATTGCATTTTTAAAGCCTGCCTTTTCAAATGAGCTATTCCAAGCAAGTACGGCGTCACGAACTGTATCTCGCCACTCAACAGGCGTAGTATTTTCTATCCACCAGGTAATCGGCTTTACTGGCTCTGAAAGTGCTGCGTTTGGATCTTTCTTTTGTAGGTCCCAGCGCTTTATTACATCTTGGTATGGTGCCCAGTCAGTTGATGTCATTTTATCAAACTGATTAGTGAAATAACCAATGCGCGCATCATCAAAACGAGGTTGGTAGCTATTATCAGGTAAAGCTACAAATGAGTGCTGAACTTTTACTGACACGCTTCGTGGATCGCTTATCGCACCTGAGCCTCGAACGGTTGGGCTACTATTAGTAAATACATAGTCAACCACCACATCTAGATTGTTAGGGTAAGGACGCTGTTTGATGATACGTGATTTTTTATCATCTAATTTACCTACTTTAAAACGCTTTTTAGCATTTTTATCGTTCGGATTAGGTGTTGGTGATACTTTATGCAGTGCTTCACTTAAAAATAGCTTGTTAACATTAAAGGCTATTTTACCTTCTTCTTGCTTTTCTATTTTTATACTTGCAAGTACCGCTTCGCTAATGTTTGCCTCGCTGGCTTTAGCTAGCGCGCTATTTTCGTTAAATAAGTAACGCGGGGTTTTACTAACAATATCGATACGATCAAAGTACTTTCTAAATTCAATTAACTTTGTTTCACGGTACGCGCCACGAAAATGACCCGCATCAGTCGCACCATCAATGGTGTGTGCAAAATAAACAAAAGGGGTATCGAGCTGTGACTCGTTAATTACCATTAGGTGGTCACCGGTTTTTTCATCTTGGTAAAGATTAAAAATGCCAGCAAATTCGGTTTGGTCTTTAATCATTTCACTTAATGTTTGTGGCTTTTTTTCTTCTTTTTTTTCAGCAGCAACAGTATAGCTACTGCCAAGCGCTATACTAAGCGCCAAGGTAAGTGTGGTTAATTTCATAATTTGTCTTTTGTCGTTGTTAATGTAATTTTACTGTACGGTTTGTCATGCCGTTTCATACAGTATCGTTCCTAAATACTACCCCAAAGTGATTAGCTTTATGATTTATAATGGTAAAAATTTGTAACAATACATTTATGAAGCGACTCAGTGAGGCTTTTTATTGATTTATACTTCACTGCATAAGACCTAACCTATACTTTTTTGTAACAGTTGCTTACAAATGTCACGTTAATGTTTCATTAAGCTTTGGTATCATGGTGTTAATAGTAATTTGGGAGTAATAAACAGATGCAAGGTAATGTACTTAGGTGGATTTTTCCGTTCGTAGCATTAACATTAGGTGTGGTTGGTTTTGCTGCAATTAATGCGATTGCAAAAGAGTCAGATAAAAAAGAAGTCATAGACACTCGTCCAACGGTGCAGGTTGAAGCTGTTTCCGCTAATAATCATCAAGTTATCATTAATAGTTATGGTGAAGTGCAGCCGCTAGAAAATACCCAGCTTTCAGCGCAAGTATCCGGTGAGGTAGTTAGCTGGCATCCAAGCTTTGTGGCCGGTGGGGTCGTGGGTCGCGGCGAAATCTTATTTACAATTGAAAAAGATAACTACGAAGCAGCAGTACTGCAAGCCGAGGCTGAACTTGCCCGCGCGCAAGCGATGTTAATTGAAGAGCAAGCGCAAGCTAAAGTAGCAGAAGACGAAGCAAAACGTTTCCCAAATAAAGCGCGTACAGATTTATTTTTACGTAAACCACAAGTGTTGAGTGCGCAGGCATCGGTTAAATCGGCGCAAGCTGCATTGAAAAGGGCACAACGCGATTTAGATAATTGTGAAGTGAGCGCACCATACGATGCATTAGTCGTGAGTCGTAACGTAGGTGTTGGCCAGTTTGTCACTATGGGCGCTCAAGTTGCCGAGCTGAATAATATTGAAACCGCTGAAGTGATTATTCCGATCGCTGGCTTTGACAGTGTGTTTTTACCTGAGCGTGTTAAAGGGGTAACTGCAACGGTTATTAAAACAGGATTAAATGGGTTTACTCGCCAAGCAGTAATAGATCGCGATTTAGGGATTGTTGATAACGCGACTCGCATGAGCAGTTTAGTAGTAAGAATTGAAGATCCTTATGGGCTTACTAATCAGCAGCCTGCAATTAAATTTGGCACTTATGTACAAGTAAACTTTGCTGGCACTATGCTCAATAACATTTATCGTTTACCGCAAGAGTTAGTAAATAACCAAACCGTGTGGGTAGTCAATGATGAGCAACAGTTAGAGCCGCGTAAGGTGAAAGTAATTCGTGAAGAAGGTGAATACTTCTATATCAGTGATGGCTTAGAAGCCAACGACAAGCTTGTTACTACCTTGCCGGAATATCCACAAAAAGGAATGGCAGTAAAAATAGCCGGTTTAACAGAGACTAAAAGTACAGATGCAGCAGAAAACGCATCCACTGAAAAACTTTAAGGTAGGGTGAGTTATGAATAACACAGAACAGCCCAATACAACCAAACAAACAGGGTTAATTGCTTATTTTGCTAACAACTCTGTTGCTGCCAATTTGATGATGTTTTTTATCATTGTCATGGGGCTTATAAGCTATTTTACTATTCAGCGACAAATGTTCCCCAATATAGAAGTTAACTATATTACTGTAAATGCAAATTACCCTGGGGCGTCGCCACAGGAAATTGAAGAAAGCATCTTAATAAAAATTGAAGAGTCGTTAAAAGATATAACTGAGATAAAAAAAGGGGTGTATCGCGCTTTTCGTAATGGTGGTTCTGCCAGCCTTGAAATTAATACTGACGCGGAGCTCACCGACGTTCTCGATAAGGTCAAGCTGCGAGTAGATGGTATTGCAACTTTTCCAGCGGGAATGGAGCCGGTTACCATTAGCCAAATAGAGTTTCGCCAAGATGTAATTGGTATGACGCTCGTTGCCGACCTACCGCTAAATGAACTTAAGCCAATCGCAAATCAGGTTGAAGATGAATTATTGCAGTTATCGAATGTATCTTTAGTGGTAAATGATGTGCCACTGGATGAAATTGCCATAGAAATAGAGCCCGACACACTTCGCCAATATAATTTAACCTTATCGGATGTAGCGAATGCGGTACGTCGTTATTCGGCTAATTTTTCGGCGGGACAATTAAAAACTGATGCTGGTGTTATTTCGGTTCGAGTAGAAAATCAGTTTTATTCTGGTGAAGAGTTTAGGCAAATTCCGGTAAAAATTGGCGCGAACGGTGCCAAAGTGTTGCTACAAGATATTGCTACCATCAAAGATCAGTTTGTTGAAGGTGAGCGTTACTTTAAATTTAATGGCGAAAACGCGGTTTATTTGTCGGTAAAAGCCACCGAAGATCAAAACATTATTCCGGTGGCCGATTCAGTTAAAGCGTATATTGATCAAAAAAATAAAGAACTGCCATTGGGTGTTCGTATAGAGCCACTAATGGACTTTACTTATTACCTAAATGCACGCTTAGATATGATGAAAGCTAATTTGCTGCAAGGTGCAATTTTAGTTGCCCTTATGCTCTCGTTATTTTTACGTTTTAAGCTCGCACTGTGGGTAATGATTGGTTTACCAGTGTGCTTTTTAGGTGCGATGATGCTGATGCCATTATTTGGTATCACGATTAATATTGTGTCTTTATTTGCCTTTATTATGGTGCTGGGGATTGTGGTGGACGATGCCATTGTCATAGGTGAAAGTGCCTACACCGAAATAGAAAAAAAAGGCGGTGGTGTTGTTAATGTGGTTAATGGCGCCAAACGAGTGGCAACCCCTGCTACCTTTGGTGTACTAACAACCATTGCTGTGTTTGCGCCATTTACGCTTTCAAGCGGCCCTGAAAGTTCCTTTTTTATAGGTATTTCAGTGGTGGTAATTTTATGTTTAATATTTAGCTTGATTGAATCTAAGCTGATATTACCGGCACACATTGCGCATACTCACTTTTCTCCTATTAACCCTGACGGTTGGCGAGCGCGCTTTAATAAGCGCTTTTTTGGTTTTGTAAATGGGCCGTATAGGCAGTTTATTGTTACTTGTATAAAGTGGCGTTGGACGGTGCTATTTAGTTTTGTTGCGCTATTAATTTTCACCTTTGCGTTAATATCGTCTAATCAGGTGAGAATGATCCCATCACCTAAAGTGCCCCATGACTTCCCGCAAATTAATCTTGAGATGAACGATAACGTATCAGACATCCAAACTATTAATGCTATTCGCCAAATCGAAGCCATGGTGCTTGAAATAGATAAGCAAACAGCGCGCGAAGAAGGGCAAAAAATGATTCGCGATGTATTGGTATTTAATCAGGGTCGTACAGAAGCGCAACTACTGGCGCCATTGGTTGATGAAGATTTACGCCCTTATAATGCCTTTGAGCTTTCGCGCCGCTGGCGTGAAGCTATGCCAAATATTGCAGGTGTTAAATCGCTAACTATTCAGGATGATGTTGGCGGTGGAGGCGGCGGTAGTGGCGGTGAGTTCGGCTATTTACTGTATGGCTCTGACATTGATACATTGAATGAAGCCGGGCGTCGCTTTATTGGATTATTGCAGCAACAAGAAGGCTTATTCGACATAAGCTCTACCATTGACCCTGCTAGCAAAGAAGTACAAATGAGCTTAAAACCAGTCGCTTTTGACTTAGGGTTAGATTTGGCCTCAATTGCAAATCAAGTAGGTGCGAGTTTTTATGGTGGCGAGGCGCAACGTGTTATTCGCCGCGGTGAAGAAGTGCGGGTGATGGTACGTTACCCTAAACTTACCCGTGAAGCGTTTTCATCGCTTAAACACGCGGTTATCACCACGCCACAAGGTAGGGAAGTGCTGCTAGGAGATGTGGTTGAGCTAACTGAAACCCCTGGTATTAGTTATATTCGTCGTGAAGGCGGTTATCGTACTGTTTATGTGTATGGCAACATAGACGAAGAAGTAATTGAGCCAGGCGAAGTGGTTAAGCAAGTAAAAGAAAATCTACTACCACAATTGTTGGACGAATATCCGAGCGTTAAGTCAGAACTAGGTGGCGCAATTGAAGAGCAGCAGGCACAAGCCGATGAGCAGTTACTGTTTTTTGCTGGTGGTATGATTTTAGTTTATATATTACTGGCCGTGCCGCTAAAAAGTTACTCACAACCATTAATTGTAATGTCGGTTATTCCATTTAGTCTAACGGGGGCAATATGGGGGCATTTTTGGTTTGGCTTAGATATTAGCTTAATGTCGGGCTTTGGTTTAATTGCCGCGGCAGGGGTTGTTATTAATGACTCATTAGTTATGACTGATTTTATTAATCAGGCGCGTCGTGCTGGTATTAGTATAAAAGATGCGGTTATTGAGGCAGGCTGTGCACGCTTTAGACCCATACTACTTACCTCAATTACTACCTTTGCCGGCGTATTACCGATTATGTTTGAAACCAGTCTACAAGCTAAGTTTGTAATACCTATGGCGGTAGCACTTGGTTTTGCGGTTATGTTTGCAACACTGATCACCCTTATTTTGGTACCGTGTTTGTATATTATTTTAACCGATATAGGCGCTCTAATTAAACGCCCGTTCGCAAGTAAAAAGGTGAGTGTAAGTTAACATCACACATATCATGCAGCTAAATAAAAAAGCCAACCGTTAAAGCGGTTGGTTTTTTTTATTTTTATGACTTTATACTTAAGTATTATTTTTAAAATTCAGTTACATTCTTTTGTTTGATTGTTGTGACGTTGCTGATTACAATGGTTGATGTTGGTTAACGCATATTAGCCTACGAGCTAGTTTGCCTGTTGTAAGCCATATGATATGGGCGAGACGTTTGACTCTTTAAGGTGTTGCAGTGTTTATACATTCATCATTAACGTGTGGAGAATGGTTAACTATTGGTTGTCTTGGGCTGGATCAGTATAGCCAGCTATTTGTTGGTGATACGGTTAGTGTGAGCTTTTACGATGAGCATGGCGAATTAACTCAGCTAGCGTTTGATTATGAAATACTTTCCCCTGAACAGGGGGAACCCCATGCTTGGAGTTTACTGGTAGTTGAGCATATTAATATGCATATTCCACTGGTGTGCGCTGGCAGAATGACAGAGCAAGGATTGGTTGTTGCGTATCGACATAACAAAATATTTGCACTTGAAAGCAGTGGTATTTGTAGCGCGGTGGTCCATTTTAATCGCGCTGAAAAAAATAAAAAATTAATTGCTGTAAATAGCCTTGGATACGACGCAATTTATCCTCAAAATGGCGATATGTATAGTGCGGGCACCAAAGTATTACAGCCAAAAACTGGGCATATATACCAGTGTAAGGCATGGCCATTTAGCGAATTTTGCCGTGTAGATGAGCATAACACTATGTTTGAGCCTGGCGTTGGCGAGAGCTGGACTATGGCTTGGCAGCAAGTACAGTAAATCAACTTCCCTTAGGTATAACGACAACAATAAAATTCACGTAGTTTTTAGTTATCGAATTTATACCGCTTTAGCCCACTCAACTATGAGTGGGCTTTTTTATTTTTATGATAAACTGGCCGCCATTGTTATTTTTTAAGCGGTTTTTTTGTGTCTTCTTCTGATTATTCTTTAAGCTTATTGCCTAATTTTCCTATTGCTAAAAAGCAACCTTATGCGCTTACAACTCACGCAAAAACACGCAGTGATGATTATTATTGGATGCGCGATGATGAACGAAAAAGTGCCGAAATACTCGCGCATTTAGCACAAGAAAACGCTTATTGTGATGAGCAATTAGCCCCTATTAAGCCATTACAAACTGCATTATTTGAAGAGCTTAAAGGCCGTATTGTAAAAGATGATAACACTGTACCGGTAAAAGACGGCCAGTATTGGTATCACTCAGAGGTTCGCGGAGATGATGAATATGCACGCCATTACCGCAGTAGCAGTATGGCAATGGCTAATAAAGTGTTGCTACTTGATGTGAATGAACTTGCTAACGGCTATGAGTTTTATGAGCTAGGGGAAGTGGCGCTGAGCCCCAGTGAGCAATTAATGGCATACTCTGAGGATACCGACGGCAGGCGTATTTACACTGTTCGCTTTAAAGATTTAAACAACGATAAAATGCTCGACGATGTACTTGAAAATACCGAGGGGCAGGTTGTTTGGGCGAACGACAATCAAACCGTATTTTATGTAAAAAAGGATTTAAAAACCTTATTGGGTTATCAAGTTTTTAGACATGAGCTAGGGACCGAGCAAGACCAAGATGTGTTGGTATATGAAGAGCAAGACAGTAGTTTTTTTATGGGGTTGGGTAAAAGTCGTGATGAAAGCTTAATTATTATCGATTTAGCAAGCACAGAAACTAACGACATGTGGATACTTGATGCCAATCAACCCCATGGCGAATTTACTGCTTTAATACCGCGTGAAGAGGGCCATGAATTTGATATTGATAAGCTCGGTGATACTTTTTATATAGTGACTAACTGGCAGGCTAAAAACTTTAGATTAATGACCGCGACAAGCAATACCATTGCTGATAAAAACCAGTGGCAAACACATACCCCTCATCGTGAAACTGTATTATTAGAAGGCGTTGAACTATTTAACGACTTTTTAGTGCTTAGCGAGCGCGAACAAGGCCAAGCACGCTTTGTTGTGGTTAATCAAAACGCCGAGCGAATGAACCTTGAGTTTGATGATCCTTGTTATTACGCTGCTATTGCCATGAACCCAGAGCCAAATGTAGCTCATGCACGCATTTACTATTCGAGCTTAACGACTCCCGGCTCGCTTTATAATGTTGATTTAACCACCGGTGAAAAAACCTTACTTAAACAACAAAACGTACTTGGTGATTTTAACGCAGGAGACTATCAGTCAGAGCGACTCATGGTCAGCGCTCGTGATGGGATAAAAGTACCGGTGTCGTTGGTTTATCGTAAAGATAGTTTTAAACAAGATGGTTCAAATCCGTTATTTCAATATGGCTATGGCGCGTATGGGATCACCATAGATCCAAGCTTTTCAAGTACATCACTGAGTTTACTCGACCGTGGTTTTGTTTATGCAATTGCGCATGTGCGTGGTAGTGAAATGCTAGGGCGTTCATGGTACGAACATGGTAAAAAACAGCATAAACAAAATAGCTTTAATGACTTTATAGATGTAACCAAAGCGCTCACTGAGCAAGGGTACGGCAACAAAAGTAAAGTGTTTGCCTCTGGTGGCAGTGCTGGGGGGTTATTAATGGGAGCTGTGGCAAATCAAGCGCCTGAACTTTACTGTGGAGTGGGCTGCCATGTGCCATTTTTAGATGTGCTCACCACCATGTTAGATGAAAGCATTCCGCTTACAACAAATGAGTATGATGAATGGGGTAACCCAAACGACCCCCATTTTTACGAGATTATTGAAGCGTATTCACCGTACGACAATATTAGTGCGCAACACTACCCCAATATATTGGTGACAACCGGCTTGCATGACTCACAAGTACAGTATTGGGAACCAATGAAATGGGTGGCTAAAATGCGTGAATATAAAACCGATGATAATATTTTAGTGTTTAAAACCGACATGGATGCAGGGCATGGTGGGGCATCGGGTCGCTTTAAGAGCTTAGAAGAAAAAGCGCTAGAAATGGCCTTTTTTATCGCTTTGTCATAGCCAGTATATGATTATCACAAAAAAGCCTCAGTAATAACTGAGGCTTTCTATTTTTTAAAATAACTCAATCTAGGTAGGCTTTTAACATCCACACTAGTTTTTCTTGCTCTTTAATGTAGTCACTCATTAATGACGCGGTACCTTCATCATCAGCTTCAGCGGCTTGTGCAAGAATATCGCGCTGCATTTTAATTAAGCTGCTGTATCCGGCAAGTAAGTTCTCTACTGCGGTTACGCCATCGCTGATCCCTTTTGCTTCTTTAATTTCACTTACTTCTAAGTAATCTGAAAACGCATGTAGCGGTGCACCATCAAGCGTTAAAATACGTTCTGCGATTTCATCTACTTTTAATAGTAGTAAGTTATAAATTTCTTCAAACTTTAAATGTAATTCAAAAAAGTTTCGGCCTTTAATATTCCAGTGAAAACCGCGCGCATTCATATATTGAATTTGATAGCTGCTTAAAAGCGTATTCAGTGACTTAATAATATCTTCACTTTTTGTACTGTTTAAACCAATTGCATTTACTTGCGACATACCTTGCTCCTTAAATAACCGTTTTTATGAATTTTCACATATTGCTCAGTAAAATAAGTATTGCTCATAATCGTCTATGAATAAAATCGTTTATACATATTGATGCCATAGCTAAAAGCTATCAGCGTATCTGTGGTCTTATAAATAAATTAACTAACGCTGTTCAATAGACATGGGTTGTGTTTATAAAAATACTACCTTGAGCAGCGAAATTGTTTATTTTGTGAGTACAAAATATGATCTAAAACAAGCTTTTGACAGGCGCAGCGCACACTTATTTTATTTATTGATGTAGGTCAAAAAACGCGCACAAGTAAAGCGCATAATCAATATAACCCAACTTGATAGAGAGTACTTTATTAAGTTAAGGGGCTACTTGATTAGATGCGGAGAGAAATAATGGAAGCTAAAACACGTAAAGAGAATAAAGCTGAACTCATCGTTATTGGTATTGCTTTGGTCGCGTTTGTTGTTGGATTAGTTGCGCACTTAGCGGGTGCGAGTTTTGCAAACTCTGATACCTTTGGTTATATCGCTGCACCCATGCCGCTGGTGTTAGGTATTATATTTTTGATCAGCTATAAAGTGGCCGCTGCAGCTGAGGACTAAATGTCCTCGTTCAAGCGCTCAAGAATATAATTAACGACTTGGCGAGAGTAAATCATACTGGTATGGCTTAAATGAAACACCTTGTGTTCAGCCATACCTTTGAGCTTGGTTTCATCTAGTAATACGGTGCCATCAGAGCGGCTGCCTTTTACAATGAGTGGCATTAAGCCAATTGGTAAGTCGCCGGCAATGCTATATAGCTTGGCTTTAAAAGGCCAATCACCATTTTTTGAGAGTAAAAATTCAACACTATTTTTTAATAATAGCTCAAACCCTTTTTGTTGCATTTTCTCAGCAATATGACTGCCAGTATGTGGCGTACCTAAGGTGATCACCTTTTCAACATGGTGACTTGGCGCTGAGTTTGCTTCTAAGTAGGCGCGGGCAACTAAGCCTCCCATAGAGTGGCAGACTAAAGCAGAAGGCTCATTGCTAATAAACTCATCTATTTGCGTAAAAATAGCATCTCGATTAGGGTCTCGAGTATTGTAGGTTAAGTTTAAAACTTTAACCCCCGACTCTTCTAGACGCGAACATAACGGGCGCATAACCAAGCCAGACATATACAAGCCATGTAAAACAATAACGCGTTTAACTTTCATACGCCCCCAAATACCAATTTTATTAAAAACATGATCATTCTAGCGTATTAAATAATCCGCTACCTGCGTTAAAAATTATTTATATAGAGCAACTATATGTCATCATTTTCGCCTTGTTATCGACTTATTTCTTTGTCGCTATAATGGATAACTAATTTAATGCAATTGGTATAACCTATTCTAATTACATTAATTGCTGAGGTTTTATCTCAATGTTAGTGGTGTCGGTATTAACCCAAACTTCACCATCTTGAATAGTAATAGCCAATTTAATATTACGATCAACCAACGCAGCTAATAGTTGAGTGGCTGCATAATCAAGGCTAAAAATACTTAAGTTTTTAAACTCGTATAATTTAGGCTGATGCTTTTGCCACCAAATAGCTTGGTTGTTCTCGCCATAGGTATATAAAACTACTTTTTTAGCTTTATTACAGGCTTTTTTAAGACGTTTTTCATCAGGCAGCCCCAGCTCAATCCACAGCTCTATTTCTTCACTGTAATTGACATGCCAAAGCTCAGGTTCATCATCAGCACATAAACCTTTAGTAAACTCTAATCCATCACAGCTATTAAGTGCAAACGCTAGTAAGCGGATCATCAAACGCTGCTCAGTTTCTGAAGGGTGTTGTGCCAAGGTTAAATTAAAGTCTTGGTATACGTGACGGTCCATATCGCTAAGCGATAGTTGCGCTTTAATAATGGTAGATTTGAGAGCCATAATATCTAATCTGAAAAAATTTGCGCCAGTATAGCGCATTAATACCCAAACCACCTCAAGATACAGCGCTCAGCGTTTCATTAAAGCCCAAAAAAGGATTGCTCTGCAAATAGAGTTTTTAAGTGGTAACAGCGCAGAGAATCAGCGTTTATGAAACGCCCAAGGGTTGGTTTTAAAGCGATTGATACTGCGTTATTGATTTTAACAATAGAACCGCTATTATTTGCTATCAATGCCTTGCCTAAATCGCTTTTAATTCCAACTGAAACTCTCATCTTTAGGTGGTTTGGGTATAGAGACTTGCCAGTTAAAATAGCTAAAATTAGATTAATAATTAGTGTGTAACTTGAAGTCGATTTTTAAATATAGTTATTGTTGAATAGTTTAGATATTAAAATTGTTGGGCGGGGACAATTTTTCTAAATCAGCAATTTTAAGAAAATTTGAATTAATCGTTTTAAAAAACTCTCGCGTGAAAAATTCATAATATTAGCGCTATACTGAGATATAGCTTTGCTTTTCAGACTTTTTAGTAAAAGCCTAACTTCAATTAAGTCATTATCAATATCAGAAATTTCATCTTCATCCTTTGATGTTTGACATATTAGAGATATTTTTGATTCCATCTCACAACGGATTCAAGAATGATTTTTAATTCAGACTCAACTAAATCTAATTGAAAGTTGTTCATACTACTTTACCTTCTTTTTTAAACACTCTCGTTGCTTTAAGTGCTATCTCTTTTAGTGAGCTTTTATATTTATCAATGGGCATGTCTTGAATGAGACTTATACAGTAATGATGAAGCTTATCCTTAACGAGCTTCAAACCTACTGTAATAATAGAAATCTTAATAAATTTGTTTTTATAGGTACAAAACATTATATTAGCGATTAATTTTTTGATGAGTAAAGTTACAAGGATGATTAAATGGAGTTAAACAAGAAAAAAATTATTGAGCTTTTTATCAACAATGTAAAAGGTAAAAAGCCAGAAGTTCAAGGTCGACGTCATCATGGAAGTCATGGTCATTGGTTAGAAAGACAGATGGGTATTAAGGCTAATTCTAGTAATTTAGCTGATATTTTTGGTTATGAAATGAAGACTCATACCGCATCTAAAACATCTTTTGGTGATTGGTCTCCAGACAAATCACTTTGGGGTCGCTATCGTTCTGAGCCAACAATAAAAAAATTAAATAGAGATAAAGAGTTTTTAGTTGCTTTCGGTCAAGCTAACCCAAATAAAGAAGATCGATACTCGTGGTCTGGAATGCCTGTTCCTAAAGTAAAACAGTTTAATCGATTTGGGCAAAAGTTAATCATCACACCAGGACAAGATATACAAGCAATTTACAATTACTCTGCTGATATGCGTACAAATAAGTCTGATATAATTCCTAAGGAATTACAAAAGCAAAATTTACTAGTGGCTCAATGGACGAAAGCAAAAATAAAGCCTAAGTTAGAGCGAAAATTCAATCAAAAAGGTTGGTTCAAGTGTACTCTTAATGGTTGTGGTGTTTTTGACGCAATTGTTTTTGGTGAACCGATGAACTACGAAAATTGGCTTAATTTAGTGCGAGAAGGGCATGTTTTCTTTGATTCTGGAATGTATCAAGGAAACCGTAGACCCTATTCACACTGGAGAGCTAGCAATAACTTATGGGATAAACTAGTAGTTTCCCGCTACAGTTAATAATTTCGTATTTAAAGAAACTCTATTATTTATTAATATTTAGTAGAGTTTTTACTACTTCATTTGCTAATGCATCAACAACCTTCATACAAACAGAATTACCAAACTGCTTATATATTTGGCCTTGAGAAACTGCATCTACAATATATTCTTCAGGAAAGCCCTGTAATCGAGCACACTCTCTGGGCGTTAGCTTTCTAGGGCGCTTACCAAGTTCTGATTGATCAATTAAAATCTCAGAGCCGTCTTTGTAGTAACGAGCACTGATTGTATTTGCATATTCACTTTCAGCATTAAACAGCGAGTAACCAAAGCCATTCCCTTTAGTTTTATGCTCTTCTTTTCTGCGCTGGTGGCCTGCCCATAATTTCTCCGATATTGTAAACTTATCATCACTAGGGGCTATAGCGCTTAAGTCTTCTAAAATATCACCTACTCTTGTTGGTGTTTTAGGCGGGGTCGGCCAGTTAAATAGCTCACTAAAGTCACAGTCTTTAAAGTAATTCTTATCAAACCCTACAATGAAAACGCGCTCTCTGTTTTGAGGAGCGCCAAAGTCACCCGCCCTAAGTACTTTATAATCAACCCAATAATTTAATTTCTCTGATAGCGCATGCCTTGTCTCTTCACTTAAAGGCACATCATCAGGTATTTCTAAATCAAAGTTACCCCTTAAAATATCTAAGATAGTATTTAAGGTACGGCCTTTATCATGCCCCTGAAGTTGCTTTACGTTTTCAAGAACGAAAGCTTTAGGCTTTTTCTCAGTGAGTATCCTTTGAATTTCAAAAAACATGGTTCCACGGGTATCACTAAAACCTTGTTTGAGGCCAGCTTGAGAGAATGCTTGACACGGGAAGCCTCCTAAAAGGATGTCATGATCAGGAATGTCTGAAGCAGCGATTTGAGTAATGTCACCATTTGGCATTTCACCAAAATTAGTTAGGTATGTTTTTTGCGCAAACTTATCCCACTCAGAGGTAAATACACAGTGCCCACCAAGTTTTTGAAAAGGCAATCTGATCCCACCAATTCCTGCAAATAAATCTATAAATGTAAATTCAGACTCTGATAAAGGTTTTTGTTTAAAAGGAGCACTCTCTAAATGAGATTTTAACTCTGATTCTAGATTGAATATATCAGTTAGCTTTTTTGCTGTAGGTTTATGCTCGCCAGTTTCCCACCCCCTAACTGTTCTCTCACCAGTAGAAGCCATACCAAGTAAGTTCGCAAATTCTGTACGTCCTAAGCCTAAGTTTTCTCGTATACTTTTGATTTGACTTGCTATATCTTTATTCATTGAAACAGTACTCATTATGCTATTTAACTTATCCGGTTTTAATCCTGGTAGGATAGCACTGTATAAATGATCAGACAATATGTGAGAGGGAATTTTGCTACAAAATCTCAATACCTTAATTGATAAATGTCAAAATCAATTCACCAAATTGAATTATTCTAGTGATGTTCAAATCGATGAAGAGCTAAAAGCACGACTAATAAAAGCTCTCGGCAATGTTGATTCGTCTGGAACACACGTCATAAACCCATTCTCAATCACGTTTATTGGAAAGGCAGGCCTACGTGCAGATGTACCATCTTCTGGGTTGTGGTATGCCCTTTGCTTTAGTGACTTATATGGTGCTATTTTTGAGTATAAAAGTGTTATAGATGAGATCAAAAAAGGTTTAAGAGCAGAAGGCTATAACGCAAAAGATATTGATACCTACTTGAAACAATTTCCAAGTGAGCTTTGGGGGAATCAAGGTTCAGAAATAGAGAAAGACTTTATCGAAATTTTGGATACCCTCATCACTAATACAGATGAGAAAGACTTTTTTATAAAGTTTATGTCAGATCGTGATTGGTGGATAAAAACTGGTCGTAAGTCTGAGGCTGCCAAAGGTAAAACTTTAGATCGTAGTGATGTTTATGAATCAAGTATCGCATTAGCTTGTAATTTAGTTGTAGCTAACTCGTCAAAGCTTAAAGTCCTTATAAATGCCTTTAATCAAGATATAGATTTAAAGACATACTTCTCGAAAATGAATGTAGAAGAGTTTGAGATCAAAGATAATACCATTACAGAGTTACAAACAACTTATACAACTGATAACTTAAAAGCCATAAATAAAATTTACTATGGTGCGCCAGGGACAGGGAAGAGTCATCGTATAAACAAAATAACTGAGTACCATTGTCGCTACACAACGGTTTTTCATCCTGACACTCAGTACAGTGATTTTGTAGGTGCTTTAAAGCCAGTGATGTTGGCCGTTGCGAATGGTGAAAAGAAGATTTCTTATGAGTTTAGGCCTGGACCATTCACTAAGGCGCTGATAAAAGCTCTTAATAATGCAGATAAACATGTTTATCTTATAATTGAAGAGCTTAATCGAGCGCCTGCCGCAGCTGTTTTTGGTGAGATATTTCAGCTGCTAGATCGAGATATGCAAGGTGAAAGCCAATATAAGATAGAAGCTTCTGATCCCGATATGTTGCTTCACATTAAAGGAAATCTAAATGAACCAGATAAGTTTAATGAGCTTTACTTACCTTCTAACCTATCAATTCTTGCAACTATGAATAGTAGTGACCAATCGGTCATGCCGATGGATACAGCCTTTAAGAGGCGTTGGTTATTTGAATATTTACCAATAGACTTTACTCAGGCAGGAAATGGCAATTTTAAACTTACTTTTACTGATGGTAAACAGCCTGAAGTGCCTTGGAAAGTATTTGCTGAGATTGTTAATGATACTTTGTCTTCCTTGCAAGTACCTGAAGATCGACTTTTAGGACATCGCTTTGTTTCCGATGAAGAGCTTACTAATATTGAAGAAGCTAATAATACTCTAAAAGGTAAAATATTAGTTTACCTCTGGGATGATGTGCTTCGTCATGGAAAACGTGATGAAATTTTTAATACGGCTGTGGCAGGTACTTTCGGTCAGTTGTCACATCAATTTGGAGAAGGTAAACCTATCTTCTCTGAAAGTTTTGAAACTAATTTATCAGAGGCATTAATCGAAGCGCAAAAAATTCAAGAAGTTGCCGCAGATGAACAACCAGAATAGATATAATTAAAAATGCGTAAATTACATCTATTTGAAGATAGGCAAAACATTGTTAAAGCTATGCCCAAGAAGCTAGTTCAAAATTTGAATAAGCAGGGGCTACTTTACGGTAATGGACAAAAAGTTATGTTTTGCGGATTAATTAACTTTGACGATCAAATTGCTGTATTTCTTCCCCGAAACAGTGGTCATGAAGAAATCGATGAATCAAGCTCGAAGAAGGTATGTGCAACTTTACTGAAAGCACTCAAACGTTATTTAGATTATAAAGACAATGCTATAAATGCTGATGAATTAGTTGATGAAGGTATTCATGGGCAAGAGTACCTAGGTTTAATATTTGCTTTATTTGAAGACTACTTCAACAACGGTCTTTTTACACGTCGAGTATCTGAAAGGAAAGTAAACTCAGGGAAAGTGGATTGGAGCCGTACGATTAAGCAATCTATACCGTATACGTCTGGTGATAGTCCTATTTACTTGGAATTAGCAGGTTCTGTCAAGCGAGTATATTCCAACTGTGAGACCGCGAAAATTCATGCGGAGGTTTTACGTAAGTTAGATCAAAAAGTCGGCTGGTTAATTAACGATGATGATGGAGCTATAACTAAGCAGCTTATCGATGTTCCTACCTCATTAATGGATAATGATACGAAGATTTATCACCTAAACAATGAGTTAACACGCGCTTACTCTGACCGTGATATCTATTTGATTAAACAATTAATTAGCTACCTTAAATTAGAAAGCATGTCACAAAAAAGTGATTTTTCTATTGGCGTGAAAAGGTTTGAGGGTATGTGGGAGCATATGCTATTAAAAACGCTTAAAAATGTTTTTCCTATTAATAAAAAGCTAGCTAAGCCAGTATATAAAATAAATGGTGAGTTGAAGTTAGCGAGTAGGAAAGGGCAAAGAACCGATATAGTTCTTAGAGATCCCGAAACAGGTGATTTTACGGTTATTGATGCTAAATATTACGCTGCGAAAAGTTTAGAAACAGCGCCAGGTTGGCCAGATTTAGTCAAGCAGTTCTTTTACGCAAAAGCAGTGAAATCAATATACCCTGATAACAATGTCTCTAATATGTTCATATTCCCTGGTAACAAGGGACCAACTGAGTCTGCACATATGGCTGAACCTAGTCATCGAGTAATTAAAGATGAAGACTTGCTTGCCGACTACGGTGATATTAATTGCTTATATGAATGCCCATTGAAAGTAATTGATTTATATAATAAAAATCAAAAAAAGGATTTATAAAATGCAGCTATCCCCAAAAAATGCTATTAAAAAGGGATTGGTCAAAGATAGGGATGATTGTGAACTAAATCCAGAAGATTATGAAGGTAAGAGTAGTATCGACCTAGATGTACGATCTATACTTTATAAAAATGATAGAGATAAAATTTCTGAGTGTGATAGATATACACTTGAGTCTCAAGAGATGGCTTGCTTGATTTCGGAGCAAGTAATTGATGTGAAACCAGGCTACGTAGCTTATGTTTTTTTAAAAAATAGATTGTCTTCACAAGGTTTACTGGCATTTAACACAGGGATTGTTGATAGCGGTTTTAACGGTCCAATTTCTACATATGTCACTAACTTTTCTAAAGAAAGTATCCTGCTAGGACGAGAGCTACCTTTAACTGAGAGATACTTTTTTAGAGTTGTTTTTCATAAGATTGATTTTGACCCGAATGATTACTTAAAGTGTAAGGAAAAAAAAATATCTCTATCATAAATATATTTCCGATCAGAAAAAGTACTTTCGAATTTTACCTAAAAGCTTTTTGGGCAGAGAGAAGCTTCAAAAAACAATACAATATCAGCTAAATAAGACTTTTTTATCAAGGGCTGCTCTACATGCTTCTATATTTGCATTAGTAGCAACTTTATTTGCTGTAATTATTCCACCACTTGCTGCAGATGCCAGAAATTATTTCTATCATGATTTTGATTCTAAATTAGAAAATGTTCAAACTGAATTAAAAGAAGTAAGAAAAGAATTAGAAAAATTAAAAAAGACTAAGCCTAATAGTTAAAGGCACTCTTTATTGCTGAAAGAAAAAAGGAAGGCTTTTAATTTCTGACAAGTCTTCTTGGCCTTGGCTTTGAACAATCGAAAAATCACTTAATTCAATCAGTTCTTTTTGTGCATTAAATGCAACAGATAGACCAACTACGCGAGCAAGAAATTTATCATTTTTTCCATCACCAACAAACGCACATTCAGAAGCGTTAACACCATACTCTTTTGCAATCTGTTGCATAAAGCTTGCTTTACCTTCGTTGTCTGTAGGTAAAAGGTTATAAAAATCTAGGTTACCGCAGTCATCGAAAAAGTACTCACATGCACTAAAAGCATGATCTATCTTTAGCTCTCGTTGTACTTTATCGGCTAAAGCCTTTATTCCACCACTAATTAATACAACCTTGGCATTAGTCGCTTTTATTGATGTTATTAGCTCATGTGCACCATTATGTAACTTTGCTGATTTTACAATTTCATCTACATGCCATTTCTTAAGACCATGCTTTTGTTGAATACGAATTGTATCTTTCATCCAGTCTAAGTAGCCATTATATTCACCAGCGTTCCAGCGATCTTTTGACAACTCTTCTTCTAAGTAACACTCCTCACTAATTAACTTAGCTAAAACAGTCCAAGCGCTAGGAGCAACTTTTCCATTATCTAAAGAGAAATCTTTTTGGAGTAATGTGCCCTCCATATCGAAGAACCATATTTTAGGTATGAAGTATATTTTTGAATTGCTCATTTATATCTCTAGCTACTAAATCAAGTTCATTTTAGCATACTGATGAAATAGTCCTTAAGCTTTCTTTGTGGCTATTAAGTACTTTGTGGTTAGCAAACTATAGAGCACTCAAAGTAACTTTCAAAGGAAGTTATTAACACTAAATTCATTACTTAACCTACACAACTTAGCCAAGTAGTCTAAATCTAGGGGGGTATCTTATTGACCACTAAAAAAGAAATGAACCATGCAACATTCTTTTTTTATCAAATATGATTCTTATTATGGCTTAACCATAAACTTATGCAATAGAGCCAGTAAATGCTGTAAACTTATAAGTATTAGTTGAGGTGATAAATCGAAATTACTCACCCAGTACCCCACACAGTACCCCATGGTGTTATGGGTTGAAATAAAAGGTTTACATATCAAATGAGTAGAGCAGGAATACAGTGGTTCCCTGGGCACATGAATAAAGCCCGAAATGAAATTAAAGAAATAATGCCACAAATGGATGTGATCATTGAAGTGCTAGATGCGCGCATTCCTTACAGTAGCGAAAACCCGATGGTGGCTACCCTGCGTGAAGGTAAACCGGTCATCAAAATTTTGAATAAGGCCGATTTAGCTGACCCTAAAATGACTCAAGCGTGGAAGGATTACTTTGAGCAAGAAAATGGCGTAAAAGCGATTGCATTTGGTAACGATAAAGCGGCTGAAGTGCATCGTATTAATGAGCTATGTAAAAAGTTAGTGCCGCATAAAGTTGGTGCAGATAAGCAAATTAAAGCCATGATAATGGGTATTCCAAACGTAGGTAAATCTACGCTTATTAATGTGCTTGCTGGGCGTATAGTGGCTAAAACAGGTAACGAGCCTGCAGTAACTAAGGCGCAGCAACGTATTAAGCTTGATGATGGCATTATGCTTTACGATACGCCAGGGATGCTGTGGCCAAAAGTAGAAAACGAAAACTCAGGTTATCGTTTAGGCGCAACCGGTGCGATACGTGATACCGCTATTGAGTACGAAGAAGTAGCAAGTTACACCGCTGAGTATTTATTGCATGCTTATCCTGAGCTTTTAAAAGCACGTTATAAGTTAGATGAGCTACCAGAAAGTGATTGGGAGTTTGTTGAAATGGCGGGTAAAAAACGCGGCTGTATTCGCGGTGGTAACCAAATCGATACGTATAAAATGTCAGAAATTCTAATTAATGAATTACGAGATGGTATTATTGGCCGTATCACCATGGAAACACCTACCATGCGTGAAGAGGAAGAAATAATGGTGGCTGGATTGCGCGCTGCTGCAGAGGCTAAAAAGCAAGCCAAAGAAGAAGAGAAAAAACAACGCCGAGCACGTGCACGAAAAAACCGCCGTTAATTTTTAAAGCGTAGGTTAAAGCCTTACGCATTAAATTACAGACATAAAAAAAGCCCGTAAGGGCTTTTTTAGTTTCATATCTACCGTCACCGATATGAGCAATGTAGCAAGTAAATGAGTAGGGCGGAAACAGGTCATAAACAGCAAGGGGCGTTGTGATTTAAAACAGGTTTCCATAGCTGTTAGCGTGCGCCACACGTCTGTTTTAGGGTCGAGAAACAAATGAATTTTTCAGTCACAAAAAGCAATGTACCGCCTTCTTGTTGATAGTGATTATCAGTTAGATTTGAGTGGTTGTCAATATCTTAATGCAAATAATTCTCATTAACTTTGAGCTGATTGTATATTAAATTACAGGCATAAAAAAAGCCCGTAAGGGCTTTTTAGTTTCATATCAACCGTCACCGATATGAGCAATGTAGCAAGTAAGTAATAGACGATTATCTGCAATCAATATCAAGGGGCGTTGTGATTAATAACAGATAATCTTGGCTTTAACGTGAGCCACACGTTGTTTCAGGGTCGAGAAACAAATGAACTTTACCGTCACAAGAAGCAATGTACTTCCTTCTTGTTGAGATTGATTATCAGTTAGATCTAAATAACTGTCAATACCCAAATGCAAATAATTCTTATTTTAATTTTTTGTTCATTTATAGCACTAAAGTAAGGGCTGTAAAACGGATTTCATGTTGCGGGGAAAACACTACTTTATAGCTACTATTAAATAAGCTGAAGCGAAGCTACTGGGAAAAAGTAGTCTGCCACTAACCGGTGTTGCCTGTATTAATAAAGTAATTACGGATCTAGCCTTATTAGAAATTAAAGACGGCGCTTTTCACTTATTAGAACGCGCCCCCGGTGTAAGTGTTGATGAAATTAAAGCTAAAACGGCGGGTAATTTAGTTATTTGTGACAAAGTCAAAACCATGACTTTTGAGTAATTTTACTAATGATGGGCATGGAGCAAAATAATTTTATATGCTTCATGCCATCACTGCATTGCACTTACTAAGCACTTAATTCATTTAAATTCAGTTTATAACGGGCCCCTATCAAGCCCATCTCATACCCCAAAATATCTTTAAAGCAAGTTTTTTATAAATTGATTGCATTTTAAGCGACTTCAATGGTGATGTTCGCTTTAAGTAATGCTATACTCCCGCCGAATAATTTATCGACTTTATTAAGAGTAAAATTAATGGCAGATTTATCGAAGTACAGAAACATTGGTATTTTCGCGCACGTTGATGCGGGTAAAACCACAACTACTGAGCGTATCCTAAAGCTTACAGGTACAATCCACAAAAGCGGTGAGACACATGATGGTGAGTCTACTACCGATTTCATGGAGCAAGAAGCTGAGCGCGGTATTACTATCCAGTCTGCGGCAGTAAGCTGTTTCTGGAAAGATCACCGTTTTAACGTTATCGATACTCCTGGACACGTTGACTTCACAGTTGAAGTTTACCGTTCACTTAAAGTATTAGATGGCGGTGTGGGTGTATTCTGTGGTTCTGGTGGTGTTGAGCCACAATCAGAAACTAACTGGCGCTACGCGAACGAATCAGGTGTTGCACGTATTATTTTCGTAAATAAATTAGACCGTATGGGTGCTGATTTTTACCGTGTAACTGAGCAAGTACAAAAAGTACTTGGTGCTGTTCCATTAGTTATGACTTTACCAATTGGTATTGAAGACGAATTCGTAGGTGTTGTAGACGTTTTAAACAAACAAGCATATGTTTGGGATGAGACAGGTCTTCCTGAGAACTACTCAATTGTTGACGTTCCTGCAGACATGGTAGAAAAAACTGATGAATACCATGAGTTCCTAGTTGAAACTGCTGTAGAGCAAGACGATGACCTAATGGAAGCGTACATGGAAGGTGAAATGCCTTCAGTTGAAGATATCAAGCGTTGTATCCGTAAAGGTACTCGTGACCTTGCGTTCTTCCCTACATACTGTGGTTCTGCATTCAAAAACAAAGGTATGCAATTAATCCTTGATGCTGTTGTTGATTACTTACCAGCTCCTACAGAAGTTGATCCTCAACCTCTTATGGATGAAGAAGGTAACGAAAACGGCGAGCACGCAATTGTATCTGCAGACGAACCTTTCAAAGCGTTAGCATTCAAAATCATGGATGACCGCTTTGGTGCGTTAACATTCGTACGTATTTACTCTGGTAAGCTTAACAAGGGTGACACTATCCTTAATGCATTTACTGGTAAAACTGAGCGTGTTGGCCGTATGGTTGAGATGCAAGCTGATGATCGTAAAGAACTGACTGCAGCACAAGCGGGCGATATCATCGCTATCGTTGGTATGAAGAACGTGCAAACTGGTCACACTCTTTGTGATCCTAAGCACCCAGTAACACTTGAGCCAATGGTATTCCCAACTCCAGTAATCTCGATTGCTGTACAGCCTAAAGATAAAGGCGGTAATGAGAAAATGGGTGTTGCTATCGGTAAAATGGTTGCAGAAGATCCATCTTTCCAAGTTGAGACTGATGAAGATTCAGGCGAAACTATCCTTAAAGGTATGGGTGAGCTTCACTTAGATATCAAAGTAGATATCCTTAAGCGTACTTACGGCGTAGACCTTATCGTTGGTCAGCCTCAAGTTGCTTACCGTGAAACTATCACTCGTGAAATCGAAGATAGCTACACGCATAAGAAACAATCTGGTGGTTCTGGTCAGTTCGGTAAAATTGATTACCGCATCAAGCCTGGCGAAGTGGGTTCTGGCTTTACATTCTCTTCATCAGTTGTTGGTGGTAACGTACCAAAAGAATTCTGGCCTGCAGTTGAGAAAGGCTTCAAGTCAATGATGGGTGAAGGTGTTTTAGCTGGCTTCCCAGTACTTGACGTTGAAGTTGAACTTTTCGACGGTGGCTTCCACGCCGTGGATTCATCTGCAATTGCTTTCGAAATCGCTGCTAAAGGCGCTTTCCGTCAGTCTATCCCTAAAGCGGGTGCACAACTTCTTGAGCCAATCATGAAAGTTGACGTGTTCACACCAGAAGATCACGTAGGTGATGTAATTGGTGACCTTAACCGTCGTCGTGGTATGTTAAGCAATCAAGAAGCTGGTTTAACTGGCGTTCGTATTAAAGCTGACGTACCGTTATCAGAAATGTTCGGTTACATCGGTTCACTACGTACAATGACATCTGGTCGTGGTCAGTTCTCTATGGAGTTCTCACACTACGCGCCATGTCCACAAAACGTAGCTGATACTGTAATCGCTGCAGAAAAAGAGAAAAACGCTGCTAAGTAATTAGCACTCTAACTCTTTAAAAAAACCCGCACTTGCTGCGGGTTTTTTATTGTTTAACTTTTATAAAGCATGATTGATTTAAAGATAATGAAGCCCGTCGTATTAAATGAGCATGGTTAAAAAAAATGGTAAACGCAGCTAAAAAAAAGGAGCAACACAAGGTTGCTCCTTTTTTATTTGTAGTGGTATTAACTTAGCTTATTTGCAGTTTTTGTGATGAGTGCTTTAAACTTCTTTCGATGTGATTCACTACTAAAGTTCTGAATAGGCATTGTCACTTTATGTTCTAATGGTAACAGCGGTGTTGCTGTTGAATAACGCCCTACAGGTGGAACGGCTATCTCTTTGAGGTGTACTTTAAGAGCTGCTAATGTTGCATCATTATCTACTTCACTCGGGCAGAGGAAAATGCCCCACTGCCTTAGCTTAATGCCTAGCTTGATACTACTTGAGTAACGCACAATAGGAGCAGCGAGGATGAGCCCTAATAAAATAGGAGATAACCACCAAAAAAAGACCGGTGTAAAGTAATAAGCAACGCTACCCCATACAATGGCAACAAGCGAAGAAAACAATGTATAACCAAACGCTTCTTTCCATGGCACCATTCTACCTTCACGCGGTTGAGCATCCCATTTTACTTTTTTGCCTAAAAATACACAGACTACAAAGTACGCATGAAATACCATCATCAATGGTGCCACAATAATAGCAAAAATGGTTTCAATGATAGATCCTAAAATGAGCTTTAATGCACCACCAAAGCGCTGTTTACGGTGCACTAAAGTAACAATGACGCCCATAAGTTTAGGTAATAACAAAATAATAATTGTTAGGTAAAGTAATGAGTCAATGAGATCTGTTTTGGCTATTTGCCAAGTCGGAAATAACTGATAGGCACGATTAAAGTAGACATCACTATTTAAAGCACGTGTTACCGCATCTATGGTACTTAATGCCAGCATAGACAACCAAATAAGAGATGAAATATACGCTGTTGCACCTAGTAAAAAGTGCAGTTTGCTCATTAGCTTTAGCTTTGCTGATGAAAGTAAACCTAGGTGTTGAATATTACCCTGAACCCAACGTCTGTCTCGTACAGCATAATCTAAGATATTACTGGGAACCTCTTCATAACTGCCTTCAATATCGGCAAGTAATAATACGTCCCAATTTGCGCTATGTAATAGAGAAGCTTCCACAAAATCATGGCTTAAAATTTCTCCACCAAAGGGGGCTTTACCTTTGAGTGTTGGCAAGCCACAGCAATCAATAAACGCACTAACACGAATGATGGCATTATGCCCCCAGTAATTGGCTTTATCGGTTTGCCAAAAAGCAGAGCCAGTAGCTAACATTGGACTATAAAGAATCGAAGCAAACTGTAAAAAGCGTCCAAAAAAAGTATCTTGGCGCACAGGAATAGGAATAGTTTGAATCAATCCCGCTTGTGGGTTATTCAGCATGCTAGTAGTGAGTTCTAGCATGCATTGACCCGTCATCACACTATCAGCATCCAATACAATCATATGCTCGTATTGGCTACCCCAACGTTCGCAAAAATCAGTTAAGTTACCTACTTTACGATGTTTATTATCTTCACGACGACGGTAAAATACTTGTTTTGCTGTATCGCCAAGGCGTTCACATAAAGCATGCCATGCGCTTAATTCATTACTAGCAATAGTTGCGTCTTGTGTATCGCTCAGTAAATAAAAATCAAAGTGTTTTAATTGCCCAGTGGCTTTTAACGATTGCAAGCTCACTTCAAAACCAGCAATAACTCTATGGGTGTCTTCATTATAAATAGGCATAACTACAGCCGTTTTTTGCTGTGATAGTGCTTCATTGTTAATGGAGATCGGTTTTATTCTTCTTAGCGTGAGCGGATCTATACGAAATAGCTGTAGTATAAAACCAATGCAGCCACTACAAAACGCGGTGACTATCCAAGCAAAGGTAATAGAAAACAAAGCAAGCAGTGCATACTCAAGCAAGGTCATGCCATTTGAGTTTAAAATTTCAAACATAATTGAAATGCCATAGCCTGAGAGGCCAATAGCAGCTATAGCAAATAACCATACGCGAAGTGTTTTAAAAGGCATTGGTGTGCCAGTACTTTGTTTACTTGATGTCATTTGGATACCAAACATAGCTCCATACCTCGCTCACTGCTTTGTTACGTAGCTTTAGCGATAAACGCATATCTACAGGGTTACTGTCTTCTGGGGCGACTTTGAAGGCAACTCGCCAGCCTAATGATTTTGGCAGCTTTTGCACTGTAATATCACGCGCTTCACCTGTGGTAAGTTGCAAGTCTGCGCTAAGTACTAATTTTTCAGATAATTGATTGATATCAGAGCCAGTAAAGTCAACAGTAAACTGACGATGACTCTTTGGAGGTGGGTTATCTTCACCAGGCAATGCTGCACTGCCAATGCGTGTTCTAGCCACTTTAGCCAAATTATTTTGGCTTAGATAATCATTAAAGGTCGATATTTTGTAACTAAACTTTAATGCTTCTCCTGCTTTGAACGGCTTTTCAGGAACCCAATAACTTACAATATTATCGTTAGTTTCAGTATCTGTTGGAATCTCAACAAGCTCAACACGGCCATTCCCCCATTCACCTTGTGGTTCTATCCAAAAGCTAGGGCGGTCATGATAATGCGCTTCTATATCAAAGTAGTTATTAAAGTCACGGTCACGCTGTGCAAGGCCAAAGCCTTTAGGATTTTCATATGAAAAAGAGGTTACGCTAAGTTGGGATGGATTATTAAGTGGACGCCATACCCAGTTACCTTCTTGTGATTGCGTGAGCAAACCGTCTGAGTCGTGTACTTCAGGGCGATAATCATCAAAAAACTTGGTACTATTTTCACCGTGATAAAACATACTCGTTAATGGTGCTATACCAAGCTTTTTAACATCTTTACGGGCAAAAATTTGCATGTCGACGCTAACACTTGTCTGCGTGTTAGGGTCTATCTCAAACTTGTAAGCTCCCGCTACTGATGGACTATCAAGTAAAGCAAAAATAGTAATATTAGTTTGCTCGGGTGTTGGTTTAACTAACCAGAATTCTTTGAATGAAGGAAACTCTTCACCAGATGTTTGTGCGGTATCAATCGCCAGTCCTCGTGCAGATAAACCATAAACTTGGTTAGGCCCAACTAAGCGAAAATAAGAAGCGCCCTGAAATACCATAACCTCATCTTTATAGTCATCGTTATTTAATGGGTAATGTAATCTAAAACCAGCATGCCCTAACTGCGTACCTTCAATACTTTTTGCTATTTCATCTTTTAGGTGTGCTGCTGTTCCATCATATTGATAAAACTCAGTGCTAAATGGAAGGCGGCTAAGCTTTGCATTTTGATCAACGATATTGATTTTTACTGGCGTTTTATATAAAAAACCGGGGTGAAATAATTGCAGCTCATAAAGCCCTTCATCTTTCCATACCGATTGGCCTTGCTTAAAGCGGATTGAGCGGTAGTCTTGATAATCAATACTATTAAGCGCATCTAACTGTATTTCTTTCGGTGCAATGTAATCTTGTTCAGCAAGCTTTTTAGCTCGCGCACTTAGCACATCAAATAAACTGCTCTGCGGTATTGCGGCTTCAAGTGAAGTTGCAGCCATGGCGCTGTTAGTTCCCCACAGTGAAAAAACCATCAACATCCCAAACAAAGGCTTTTTAAAAACCCTTTGATAAGTAGATATAAGGTGAATGCGCGCTTTCATTTTGAATCCTTTATAAAAAAATATGTTTACTGCTAAGATTGACGTTTATCTCAGTTGCTCTTGGTATGGATTAGAAGGACAAGTTGTTTATCACTTTCAATCAAGCCGCTATAACGCATTTTGACTTTTCGAAAAACAAACAGTGTTAGAGTTACTTTGAGTTAGATATGTACTAAGTCAATGCTTGCATAGATAATAAGCAGTGCTTGCTGAAGCCTGTCTGAATTACATTTGTATATAAAATAAAAAAAGCCGCGAATGCGGCTTTTGAGTTACTTCAAGTAGATACTGGCAACAACTTTAAGTCATGAACCGGTTATTGAAGTCGAAGTTAATCAGCATATTTGGTTGCTTTATAAGTGAGTTTTACATTGCCAAATGGTAAAAAGCCATTTACGCGGACTTTCCATTTACCCGATTTAGGATTGGTAAATGTACAGTTTTCTGCGTTTCCTCTACTAATTGATGCGCAGTCACTTCTAAACAAAGTCGGGCTTCTTTTGTGTCTAACAAATAAGTTTGCATCGCCCCATCCACCGTCTAGGCTAATAGTTAGCTCGTCATAACCTTCAGGAATATCAATGCGGTAGTTTTTCCACCAAAACCAGCCGCGAATATTATCAATTTCACCGGTGATCACCTCTGGTTCTGGCTCAGGTGGCGCGATAATCGTTGAACGAATATCGACAATAACAGGGTCATGATCTGATGCTCTATAAGGTCCTTGAGCATACAAGCTTGATTGCTGTGCGTCAGATTTAAATTCAACATTATAATCAAGTGAAATAGGCTCATCGGCGTTAATATGCCAATCACTGGCGCTCACTACTTTACTTAATAAGCTCGGGCTTGCTAGGGCGTGATCTAAACTTCCTGCACGACCAGAAAAGCTGTAAGAATAACCTAAGGTGTTGCCATCTAACTCAGCAACCACATTTTTAAGGCCCTTATCAGCAAATGCGCGGATAGGATCTTCCATTGCATACGCGTTCATGTCGCCAACAAGAATGATATCTTCATCATCAACTCCTGTTGGTTTGCCATTTAGCCAATCAGCAAATGCATTTGCGCCAGCAGTTCGAATTTCATTCCAACATGCTTGACCGTCACCTTGATCTGCATTGCCGCCAGTGGCACTTCTACAACCACCTTTAGATTTTAGGTGTGCTACGGCAACAGTAAAGACTTCTTCTGTATCTAAAGATTTAAAGCTTTGTGCAATTGGTGCACGGTTGCTGTAATCGAAAGGCGCATCGGTAGTGATTGCGGCAGTACCCACTTGCTGCACTTTATCAGCACGGTAAATAAGCGCAGTCGTGATAGCGTCGGTGCCGATTTTATCAACACCAAAATCCACGAATGCATACTGATTTTGACTATCAGCGTCATTAAGTGCATTTACTAAGCTTGCAACAGCACTGAATTCACCAAAGCCGTCATTTTCAATTTCCATTAAGCCAATCACATCCGCTTGCAAAGCACTAATAGCGCTGACTAGCTTGGCTTGTTGGCGAATTAACTCGGCTTCTGAATCAGCACCACGGCTAGTTGGAAAACCACCGCCTTGGCCATCGCCATTAAAGTAGTTAAGTACGTTAAAGCTGGCAACACGTAAATCAGCGTCAGGGTTTAACTCTGGTGCATCGGTGCGTGGATTGGTTGCTATAAACTGAGGTGTTGTTGTTGGGTGAATGCGATAAGTACTAAAGCTATAAGCTAACGCACCTGTTACAGAATTTACTGTATCGCCTGTGCGTAGAGTATTCTCTGCTGATAATCCTGGGACAGGGTAAGCGATAGGATCGCGGTTTTGACGAGTTGAACCATCATCTAAGAGTATTTTTTTATTTATATTTTGCGCTTCAACCGCATTCGCAGCCGCGCCAGGAAGTGCAACTTGAGTACCTTGGTATAAGCGTTCAGTAGCAAGCTCTAGTTCACCATATCGACCTAAACCATAATTGTTAGTAACAATAAGTGGTTGCTCTAAGGTAACCAGCATACCTTCAAACGCTTCTAATTCACTTTGATCGGTAACGGGTAAAGTAATTTTAATCGGGTAAGCTGAAAGACCGGTGTCACATATAGCAACTTGACTAACATTGCCAATTTGGGTGGCATCAAAATATTCTTCAACAGTACCTCGTACGCGAACGTGGTCACCAACATTAACATCAGTATTAGTAAAGTAAACAAATACCCCTTCAGAGGTAAGTGGGTTTGTATCTTCATCATAACTTAGTGAGTTAACAAAAAAGCCTTTGAGCTGATCATCAGCCTGGAAGTCAGCTGTTACTACACCTTCAAACTCAACAACAGTGTTAACCATTGGGCTGCTTGCGCCTTCGCCTTGAATGCTGCTAATTAATGTTTTATTAGCGCCACATAATAAAGGCTCTTCAGGTTCTGGGTCTGGATCAGGGTTAGGTGAAGAATTCCCTGCAAAGATACCTAAATCACTAAAGTCATCTTGATCAAATTGCAGCCATAGCTCACTTGGATTAAAAGCGCCATCGGCATCAGTGCGTCCGTTTAGCTCGGTTTCTTTGCGGCGCAATGTTTTATTTTGTGTTTTCACGCCCCCTTCTGACCAAAATGAACCCGGGTCTACACCGCGCTGGCCAAAGCTATCAATAACCACAGAGCCTTGAGTAAGTACCAGCGCATCATCGCCATTAAAGTTAGTCACGGCGCTGAGTTGGTCAGCTTTTTCTTTTAGTTCTGCTGATGCATTCCCATTAACAATGACGTAAGTGCTGTTTGCAGCAAGTTCACCAGTTAAATCGAATGTATTATTTGCATCTGTATTGCCATTTGAATAGAGGCTTAGCGTGTAGCCATCTAATGACAGAGGGGTAGTCGAATTATTAAATAGTTCTACTGCTTTATTATAGCTACTGCCTTCTACGTACTCAGATATAACGAGGTTAGCGGTAGCGGGTGCACTGAGGCTTGCTAATACAAGCGCCAATGGCGTTATTTTTGTTTTCAACATTATTATTTTTCCCGTGTTTTTGTTTCCCCAAATGGGACGCTTAGTGTAATGAAAAATAATTACAAATAGAATACAGAATGTTAACAATGTCGAGATTTGCTTATTTTTTGAGGTTGAAAATACGTTGTGTTTTTAGTTTTGGGTAAGGAAGGGTCTATGTAGTGTGGTTACTTCCCAGAAATGAGAGTAACGCAGCATAAAAAACGGGCTGCCTTTAAATATACAAAAGGGCAATAAAGCCCTTTTATATCAATATGTCGTTATTATTTATTTAAATAGCGAGCAGCTTGCTTAGCAAAGTAAGTCAGGATGCCGTCTGCGCCAGCGCGTTTAAATGCTAATAAAGATTCCATAATAGTAGCTTCTTCGCTCAGCCAGCCATTATCAATAGCGGCTTTATGCATCGCGTATTCACCACTTACCTGATAAGCAAATGTTGGTACACCAAACTCATCTTTAACACGGCGTACAATATCAAGGTATGGCATACCAGGTTTAACCATTACCATGTCGGCGCCTTCCTGAAGGTCAAGCGCGACTTCGCGAATTGCTTCATCTGAGTTAGCAGGATCCATTTGGTAGGTTTTTTTATCAGCGCCTTTTAAGTTACCAGCAGATCCTATGGCATCTCTAAATGGGCCATAGTAGCTAGATGCGTATTTAGCTGAGTAAGCCATAATACGAGTGTGAATAAAGCCATCCGCTTCGAGCGCTTCGCGGATTGCGCCAATACGGCCATCCATCATATCTGATGGAGCAACAACATCGGCACCTGCAGCTGCATGTGATAATGCTTGTTTAACTAATATTTCAGTGGTTACATCGTTTATTACATAGCCTTCGTCATCAATAATGCCGTCTTGCCCGTGAGTAGTAAATGGATCGAGCGCCCCGTCAGTGATCACCCCAAGTTCAGGGAGGGCTTCTTTTAAAGCACGAACAGTGCGTTGTACTAAGCCATCATCGTTATACGCTTCTTCGGCATATAATGATTTTTTATCTGCAGGCGTAACAGGGAAGATAGCCACCGCAGGCACACCTAAATCAACTAATTCTTTAGCTTCTTCGATCAGTAGATCAATTGATAAGCGTTCAATACCGGGCATCGATTCAATGCTTTCACGACGGTTTTTGCCTTCAAGCACAAAAACCGGGTAAATAAGATCATTAACACTCAGCTGATTTTCAGCCATAAGGCGACGAGAGAAATCATTACGGCGCATTCTACGCATGCGAGTATATGGGAAAAGGTCTAGTCCAGATTGGGCCATAAGTATACGCTCCTACTGTGGGATTGAAAAATTAACCACTTGATTGCGGCCATGTTGTTTTGCTAAATAGAGTGCCTTATCGGCATAATCAGTAAATAGTTCAGGGTTATGAATATCATCGGCAATTTGAGTATAAACACCGGCACTAATGGTAAAGTCGATAATAGTACCAGCTACATTCACACTATTATTTGCTATTGCTAAGCGTGTCTGTTCTGCAATGACCAGTGCACCTTGGTTATCAGTATTAGGTAGCAAAATGACAAATTCTTCACCACCATAACGTGCTACTTCATCTAGTGGGCGCTTAAGCTGTTGTTTAATGGTATCAGACACAGCCCTTATAACTTGATCGCCGGTTAAGTGGCCATAGTTATCGTTAATTGACTTAAATTTGTCGATATCTAACATAATAATGCTCAGTGGCGTTTGTTCGCGGCGCGAACGACGAATTTCCATAATTAGTTTTTTATCGAAAAAGCGCCTATTTTTAATGCCTGTTAAGGCATCTTCCATATTGAGTTGTTCAAGTTCGCGGTTTTTATCTTCTAATTCCCTCAGTGTTACTTGTAACTCAAAGGTGCGTTCATCTACTTGGCTTTCAAGCTCTTGGCGGGTGCGCTCTTGTAATTCAATCCGCTCATTTAATAGCGCATCTTGTGCTGTGTTTTGTGCAATTAATGCTTGCTGCGCTGTTACTTGTTCATCGCGTTGTAATATAAATAACTTTATGACGGTATAACTTAAACAAAATGAGCAACCTAAGGACGCTGCAAAGGTTATCATTAAGCTAGTTCGAGTCACTGCATAAAGGTCGGTTAATGCAATGGCAAAATGAATCACAATAATGAAAAACAATAGAAGAGCAATTAATAAGCTTTTATTAGGGTTTGTCGGTTGCTGGCGCAAATAAAGTAATGTAGTTATCACGTGGTAAATAAGAATTATAGGTATAGTTGAGATGGCAAATAAAGTCACACTGGGAGTAGGTAATAACCATATAAAACCGATAATTAACGCATACAGTGTCGTAATAGCAGTTTGACCCTTGAGTAGCTTAGAGGCGTTAGGTTTGCACACATGCCGCTGTAAGGGTAGAAGCAGTATTGTGATCAGCATAAGTAATAGAGGCAGCATTAACTGTTGCAAGCCTGCTATGCTTGAGGGAGCATAACGAAGCCCAAAACCACCTATATAAGCTAAAAACAGGCTAAGCATCAATGTAATCACACCGGCATAAGCAAAATAATGTTTACGTGAAAAAGCAAATAAAACTATGCTACTGATAGCCAGTGAAAAAATAAATCCAATCAGCAATCCATAGAGCAGGTTAATCATACTTTTATGGGCTAATAATGCATCTTGTTGCCATAAGGTGAGAGGGACGCGAAGCCCAATTCCCGCATTATTATTAACTTTGAGGTAAACGGTGGTTTTGCTGTTAGCGGGAAGAGTTAATTTAACCAGCAAAGACTCACTTCTAATCACTCTATCAGATAAAGGCAGAGCATCACCAATATGTTCCGATTTTAGTTGCTCCTCACCTATAAAGTGGTACAGGTAAATATTGTTCAGAAGTGGGTTGTCGAACGATAGGATTGGCTCTATTGGCTCATTAAGGTAATTATTTAGTTGAAATTGAATCCACACAGGCCGAGACTCAAGGCCTAAATTAAGTGGCTTATTATTAAGTAGCAGCCATTCTTGTAAATTGCTTTGTCGTGCATCTTCTAATGAGGCAGGAACAAACGAATAATGAATACCTTCTATTTTTTTTGAATTAAATTCGCTATTTATCTCGATTGCATTTGCAGGAAAACAGGATGCATAAAACACCATAGTGAATACCAGCAAAGCGCAAAAGGTTCGCATTATTTTTTCTCTATTCCAAACAAATGATTGAAGTTTTCACTCGTATGCTTTGCAACATCACATGCAGGAATACCATAAAGCTGAGCAAGCGTGTCACAAACATAATGCAGCAATGCTGGCTCATTACGTCTTGATTTTGGCTTAGGTTTAACAGTGCGAGGGATTAAAAAGGGTGCATCGGTTTCAATTAATAAACGCTCAATGGGAATGCTTGGGATCAGTTGTTGTAATTCTTTGCCGCGTCGTTCGTCACATACCCAGCCGGTGATACCAATATAAAGGCCCAAATTTAAGTAACCTGCGAGTGCTTGTGCATCACCAGTAAAACAATGCAGTACACCGCGTACAGTAAACTCATTTAAAATAGCAAGCATGTCGTCACTGGCGTCACGTTCATGCAAATAAACGGGCAGGTTTAGCTTTTCAGCTAATGCGAGTTGACGACGAAACACATCACGCTGCACATCTCTTGGAGAAAAGTCGCGATTATAATCTAGCCCGCACTCACCTATGGCAATAACCTGCTCATGTTGAGCTAGCTGAGTGAGTTGTTGCTCAAGTTCATAGGTTGCTGTTTTTGCATCATGAGGGTGAATACCTGCGCTAGCATATTGACCATAGCGTGCAGCAAGTGCTAATGATTCTTCACTGGAGCTGATATCGCAGCCAATAATTAGCATATGCTTAACGCCGACCTCTTTTGCCCGAGCGAGCACTTCTTGATGCTGACCATCAAATTGATGATTAGTTAAATTTACGCCAGCATCAATTAAGGTGTATTGCATTACTGGGTGCGTTTTACACGAATTGAACGGTTTTGATCTGCTTTTTTAAGTAAAAAAGAGTTGAATACCCCACGGCTAATAATAACGGTATCGCCTTCATCTAATCTCAAGCTATCTGAACCAATTTGACGCCACTGCTGATTATTCTCTAAAGTAATAATTAGCTCACCATAAGGTGCTTTTTTAACAGATGAAATCATTGATGTAATAGACTTTTCCCCATTTTCAGTAATTTCTTTGTGTTCTAAACCAAATTCTTTTTCTTTGATAGCCACGGGTGCTGTTACGGTAGGCGTGTCAGCTTTTACATTAGCTTGAGCAGGTTGCTCTGGCTGTTTACGGGCTGATTGAGAGAGTGATTTTCCGGCAATGGTGTTGTCATAGCATAGTAAGCGATTAAAGTCATTTTCAGTAAAACTACAGGCTTGCAACGCTTGTTCATTGATAGGAGTTGCGGCTAAAACCGGTACGCTAACTAAAGCGAGTAAAGAAAGTAAGTGCTTATTCATATTATTCCTCAGATTCTTGTTGTGGTTTTGCGGTATAAAATTTCGCTAAAATTAAGCCAAGCTCAAATAACAGCAGCATAGGCAGTGCTAATAGAGTTTGTGATAAAACGTCTGGTGGCGTTAAAAACATCGCCACTACAAATACGCCGACCACTATATAAGGGCGCTTTTCTTTTAGGCTTTGTGTGGTTGTTGCACCGCTCCAACAGAGCAACATAATCGCCACTGGAATTTCAAATGCAATGCCAAAAGCAAAAAATAGCTTAAGAACAAAGCCTAAATAGCTACTGATATCGGGCGCAAGCGTCATCATTTGCGGACCTGCACTGGTGAAAAACCCTAAAATAATTGGCAGTACTACAAAGTAGCAAAAAGCAATGCCACCATAAAATAAGAAAATACTGGAAGCTAATATGGGCATCAGCATTTTCTTTTCGTGCTGATATAAACCTGGGGCTATAAATCCCCAAATTTGATGTAAAATCCAAGGGATGGCCGCAAATAAAGCAACAAACAAGGTTAGTTTAAAGGGAGCAAAAAATGGCGCAGTGACATCCGTTGCTATCATAGTGGCAGTACTAGGTAAATGAGCGACTAGAGGAGCAGCTACAAACGTATAAATATCGTTTGCAAAGTAAACCAAACCAATAAATATCACTAAAATACTCAATAGCGATTTTATCAACCGGTCACGCAACTCGATTAAATGAGCGACAAATCCTGATTTTACTTCTTCAGTCATTGTTTTCTATACCTGCATTAAGCGCATGAAAAAAGAGAGTGCCATAATTATTTAGAGTCATCTGTTGCTTGGTTATTAGTGGCTTGGCTTTGATTTTTTTTATAGCTGTGAGTAACTGATTGCGCTGCTTGTTGCAGCTCAGAAACAGAGTGTTGTAGGTCAGGGCTTAAATCTTTAAGACCTTGTTGCTCTGCTTTTTTTAGGTTTTCATGTAGCTCGTTTACACGAAGCTCTTCACTCACTTCAGCTTTTACTGAGTTAGCCATTGCTTTGGCTGTTTTAACCCAGCGGCTTACGGTTCTAATAGCAACAGGTAAGCGTTCCGGCCCTAGTACTACCAAGCCGACAATAAATACCACAACAAGCTCCCACATTCCCATGCTAGTTAAACCTTGTCGTTATCTTTAGTTTTGCTAGTTGTACTTGAATCGATTGGTGTTGATTCTGATGATTTTTGGATCTGTTCAGTTTTATCTTCGCTAGCTTGTTTTTCAGCATTTTGGTCATCAGACATAGCTTTTTTAAAGCCTTTAACTGCGCCACCTAAATCACCACCCATACCGCGTAGTTTTTTTGTACCGAATAAAAGTACAATGATTGCAAGTACAATTAATAATTGCCAAATACTAATACCACCAAAACCCATGGTTTTCTCCTGCTTTTAAGCCATAAAATAATAAGGTTAAGTGCTGATTATACGCCCAAAGTGGCAAATAGCACTTAGTTTATGAGCGGCGCCAAGCCGCTATAAAGCCAATAACAGCACAGCTTAAGACAACGCCAGCAGCGATTAAGTTGTGTTGTAAATAAAATAAAGCTGAGACAATCATCGCAGCACTACTAAACAGTCCTAAAACCAATGGTTTATGTGAAACCTTAATTTCAGGTGCGTGAGAGTGTGGTGCTCGCTTTAAATTTTGATAAATTAAATCGGGTAGTTCAGGCATTTTTTCTGCCCAAAACGGTAAGTTTGCATACATTTGCTTTAGCACAGACAGCGGGCCCACTTGTTGTTTAACCCAGTCTTCTAAAAATGGTTTTGCTGTTTTCCACAAGTCCAGTTGTGGGTATAGCTGACGACCTAAGCCCTCAACATACAACAAGGTTTTTTGTAATAATACGAGTTGCGGTTGAACCTGCATATTAAAACGACGTGCGGTATTAAATAAGTTAACCAATACATGACCAAATGATATTTCAGCTAGTGGTTTATTAAAAATAGGCTCGCACACGGTGCGAATAGCAAATTCAAACTCTTCAATGCTGGTATCAGGTGGTACCCAGCCTGAATCAACATGTAGCTGTGCTACTTGGCGGTAGTCGCGGTTAAAAAAGGCAATGAAATTTTCAGCTAAATAGCGTTTATCTTCTTTGTTAAGAGTTCCAACAATACCGCAATCTATACCAATATATTTAGGATTATGCGGGTTTTCGCGTGACACAAAAATATTACCTGGGTGCATGTCAGCATGAAAAAAACTGTCGCGGAATACTTGAGTAAAAAACACTTCTACTCCGCGTTCTGCTAATAACTTCATGTTGGTGTTTTGTGCCATCAACGCTTCAGTGTCCGAAACCGGAATACCGTAAATACGCTCCATAACCAGTACATTACTGCGGCTATAATCACTATATACTGTTGGAATGTATAACGATTCTGAACCTTCAAAGTTACGCTTTAATTGAATGCCATTAGCGCCCTCACGCATTAAGTCGAGCTCATCGAGCAATGTTTTTTTATACTCTTTAACCACTTCCACTGGGCGTAATCGCTTGGCTTCGTTAATTAACTTACCGACAACCTTAGCCAATTTTTCCATTAGTGCTAAGTCAGCGTTGATTTGTTGCTCAATATTAGGGCGAATAACTTTAATAACAACATCTTGCGATTCGCCTTGAGGATCAACAAGGGTAGCAGTATGCACTTGAGCAATTGAGGCCGATGCCAAAGGTATTTGTGAAAATTCGCTAAATAGCTGGCTAATATCATCTATTTCTAATGCTTTTTCGATGATTCTCTGGGCTAGTTCACCCTCGAACGGTTCTACCTGATCTTGTAAAAAGGCTAATTCCAAGGCGATATCATGAGGCAGTAAATCGCGCCGAGTTGAAAGCATTTGGCCAAACTTTATCCACACAGGGCCAAGCTGTTGTAGTGCTAAACGAAGTCTTAAGCCAGGAGGTTTATCTTTGTGTTGGTTGCGCAACCAAAACAAACTGCCACGAGCAAGTTTAGCAAACCAAGGTACTTTATGTTTGGGTACAAGCTCATCAAGTCCGAAGCTAAGCAGGGTTTTAGTTATGTAATACAGTCGGGCAGTTGACACAAAAAATCCTTAGCGCGTTAAAGGGCTTTAATTAGGGCGTTAATACGTTGCTCAATGGCGGCAACATGGCCTTTTAGTGCTCTATTTTGTTGTTTAAATTGCTCAAGCTCTAATGGGTGAATGGTGATTGCCAGTTCGTCTTGGCACACACTAATAAAAGTATTATCGAGCTGAGACTTTGCTTTTTTACCTTGCTGCTTAAGCGACTGCAAGTGCAAATAAAGTTGTTGTGCAGGCGCGTCGCCAATATGCTTTGCTAGTTGCTCTGGCCAATCAATCTCTACACTTGAAAAGGCTGAACTATAGTGTTGAGCTATATTTAAATCGCCTTGTAAATCAAGCTTATCTTGGCGAATAAGTTGAGTCAGCATGGCTGGGTTTTTCAGTGCTAACAACGTATCTATATTGGCGCTGATCATACAATCAGCGTCAGCATGTTCGAATGCAGTGTAAAGATGTAGCTGCTGATTGGCATAAGTAATGGCTATTTTTTGCTGCCAGTCTCTAACCTCAACTAATAAGCGCTGATGCTCTACCGTTTTTAGTTTATCGAGTAAGCTCGGATCGAGTTTAAGCGCTTGATTTAATACTTGCTCAATAAGCGAAAGTACAAAGCTCGGTAGCATAAAAAAACTGCCTGCAGCCGGTTGTTCTTTACTGTGTTCTTCAAGCGCCATAAATTACTAACCTTAGTATTTAAATCCACGATGCAGGGCAACAATGCCACCAGTTAGATTTTGATAAGTCGCTTGCTCAAACCCTGCTTCCACCATCATCGCTTTAAGGGTTTCTTGATCTGGATGCATACGAATTGACTCTGCTAAGTATTGGTATGATTCACTGTCGTTAGCAACTAGTTTACCCATAGTAGGTAAAATGTTGAAAGAGTAAAAGTCATACGCCTTGCTGAGAAGCTCTTGCTCTGGTTTTGAAAACTCAAGAATGAGTAAACGACCACCTGGCTTTAAAATGCGGTACATAGAGCGCAATGCTTTATTTTGGTCGGTGACATTACGTAAGCCAAAAGCAATCGTAATTAAATCAAAACTATTATCAGGGAAAGGTAAGGCTTCGGCATTCATTTGTACGTAATCAATGTTGCCTACAAGGCCTAAGTTATGCAGCTTTTCGCGGCCTACTTTTAACATTGAAGAGTTTATATCACCTAAAACAACCTGACCGGTTTCGCCAACAAGCTGGCTAAACTTTGCAGTTAAATCGCCAGTACCGCCGGCTAAATCTAATACATGATGACCTTTACGAATACCTGAGCTGGCAATTGTTTGACGTTTCCATAAACGATGAATACCAAAAGACATGAGATCATTCATAACATCGTACTTTGTCGCAACAGAATGAAATACATCAGCAACCATAGAAGCTTTTTCGGTTTCGGCAACAGTTTTATAGCCAAAATGCGTGGTCTTTTCAGGGTTCTCGTTCATGATTAATCTCTATCGTGGTAATAAAGACTAGTGTACTTGATTGTGCACCAAGGGTGCAATTTGAATATGATTTATCAGTTAATTTTATTGTTTGAACAGTGTACTGGGTTATTGAGATGCGCGTGATTTAAACGCCGCGTTTGAGGCACTTTTAACTAGTTGGTTAAAGTCGCCTTGTTGTTGTTCCGTAATCCCTAATGAGAGAGAAATGGGAGGGAGTTTTAGATCGCTTTTTGAACTTATAAAGCGTAGTTTTTCAACTCCAGTTATTACTTTTTCTGCAATCAGCTTAGCAGTTTCTGGCTCAATGTTAGCAAGTAGAACAATAAATTGGTCTTTTGCAGAGCGCCCGGCTAAGCCACTTTGTGAAACATACTTTTGAACTTGCTTAGCTACTTTATTTAAAATCACTTCTCCAATGGCATCACCAAAGTTATTAATAAAATGCTCTAAATTATCAATTTGAATGGCAATTGCTGAAATTGACTTGTCTTGTTTTAGCCATAATTGTGTTTGCTTAGTTAAATAATGGCGTTTGTATAAGCCTGTTTGTGGGTCAATCACATGTTGTTTGCGCAAGGTATTAAGTTGTTTTTTAGTGGCTTCGTGTAGTTTTTTTGCCTGGCTAAGTTCTTGTTTAAATTGTGCTTGTTGTGAGAGAAGTAACTGTGTTTGCTCATTTAACCTTTCTAAAGCGAGGCGGCTGTTAGCAATATTATTTTCATCTAAAGAATGCAAGCAGTCATTAACATGGCCTGCAAAATCGTTAAGTTTTTTTTCTGTTTGCTGTGCATTTCGCGATAGTGAATTGATCACGCCATTGACGTTTTCAATCATTGCTACTTCGGTTTTATGACCCTGATTTAAATATTCAAAATAGAGTTGCTCAATAAATAGCTCATCAATATTTTGATTTGCATCTATGGCATCATCAATAGCATTGTTAAGCGCAAAATGGATTTTACTAATGTATGTATACACAACTTGAAAATTTAAGGGGGTAGGAGGCAAAACATGATGCTCTAAAAACATACATACTTTTGTCATTTTTTCTTGTGCTATAGCCATGGAGTCATGGAACATCATTTGCAATTACCAACCAAATACGCATAAATGCTGATTTATAAAACTCGTCCAATGAGGCAATTTGCTTCCAAGCGCAGATACAATAATCATTATATCTGTGATTTAAAAGTAAAATGAGTCGTAGTTGATTAAAATGACGCTATAAATTCAATAACCGTTGCTTTTTTGAGCAATTACTCTAATTTTATTTATAGTTAAGTATTAACTTAAGTTAATAAAATGACTGCTGGCGTATATTTTTCGCAGTTGGTCGTATATCTATTTGCTATTTATTCAGCCTAAGATAGGTTTATCACATCTGTAACGTCATTAAGCTCAATAACTATGAATTTATCTCTTTCGAAAAAAATGCGCCTTTCCTTATTAAGTGTCACCTTAGTGTGCTCATTAAGCGCGTGTCAGCTCACCACAATTAACGCCGATCAGCAATTTACGCAAACGGCCGAAAGTATCGTCCAGTACCGCCAAAAGGTAAGTCCGTACAGTAATCCTAAGGGGGTTGATGGCTATTTACTACCTAACTTATCGGCTGACTTTTTAGCCCAGCAGTATCAAAAAAACACGCAGTTATTGGCTGATTTAGATGCAATAGATATGAGCAAGCTGAGTGACGAAAACCAAATTAACTACAGTATTATTCGAGCGCAAGTGCAAAATACTATTGATGAATATGTATTTAACGCGCACTACATGCCTTTAACGTCAGAATATGGCTTTCATTCAAGCTTATCGTTTATTGTTAATAGCTCGGATTATAAAACCGCTCAAGATTATCAAAACTACTTAAAGCGATTACAACAAGTGCCGCGCTTTTTTGAGCAAAACATAGGCTGGATGCGTAAAGGATTAGAAGTTGGTTTAACTCAACCCAAAGCGGTATTAATTGGCTACCAAGACTCTATTACTGCCTACATTGTTGACGATGTAACACAGTCTGAATTTTACAAGCCGTTTTTAAACAATACCGCGGGTTTAAGTGATAGTGAATTTATAGCGTTACAACAACAGGCTAAAGCCACTATCAGTGGCCAAGTTATTAAAGCCTATAAAGATTACTTAACTTTTTTTAATACTGAATACTTACCTGGCGCGCGCAGTGATATTGGTATTTCGTCAACTCCTAATGGCGAAGCCTTTTATGCAAATCGTGCTAAGTATTACACCACGACACAAATGACCCCAAAAGAAATCCATGAGCTGGGTTTAGCTGAGGTGGCGCGTATTCGCAGTGAAATGGAAGCGGTCATCAAAGAGGTGGGTTTTAAGGGCACGTTTGCAGAATTTATCCACTTTTTACGTACTGATCCGCAGTTTTACGCCACAACGCCTGAACAATTATTAAAAGAGGCCGCGTACATTGCCAAAAAAATGGATGCACAGTTACCTAAATTATTTCATACCTTACCACGCAAACCCTATGGCGTAGCGCCGGTGCCTGCCAATATTGCACCTAAGTACACTACTGGGCGCTATTCAGGTTCGAGCCGTGATGATCAAGCCGGTTTTTATTGGGTGAACACGTACGCTTTAGATAAACGACCACTCTATGCTTTAGAAGCGTTAACGCTGCACGAAGCCGTACCGGGCCATCATTTACAAATATCACTCAATGCAGAGCTTGAAAGCTTACCTAGCTATCGCCGAGATGCCTATTTATCAGCATTTGGTGAAGGCTGGGGGTTATATTCAGAGTACTTAGGGGTTGAGGCTGGTTTTTATCAAGACCCATATAGCAACTTTGGTCGTTTAACCTACGAAATGTGGCGTGCTGCACGTTTAGTGGTTGATACGGGGATGCATATGTATGGCTGGAGTCGAGAGCGTGCAATGAACTTTATGGCTGATAATACGGCGCTTTCATTGCATAATGTAAAAACGGAAACCGACCGTTATATTTCGTGGCCAGCACAAGCGCTGTCTTACAAAATTGGTGAGTTAACAATTAAACGTCTGCGCGCAGAAGCTGAGCAAGCATTAGGTCAACAATTTGATATTCGTGAGTTTCATCATCAAATATTACGCCATGGCTCAGTGCCTTTGTCGGTGCTTGAGCAACAAATACGTTTGTATATACAAGTGGAATTAGCAAAAACAGATAGCTAAAAGCGCATTATTTTGAAACTATAAAAGTGTGGTGTTATTTGATGGCATCACGCTTTTTTAGCATTTAAGGATAAGTAATGAGTCAGTTTATAATGTTCAGTATCGATGTGTTTGCCAGCCTATTTATTGTTGCATTGGGATTGCTGGTTGTATTAATTGCTATTTTTTATATTCGAGATGTTACGCAAACAAAGCATGCTATTAGGCGTAATTATCCCGTGATTGGACGTTTTCGTTATTTCTTTGAGCGCCAAGGTGAGTTTTTCAGACAGTATTTTTTTGCCCTCGATCGTGAAGAAATGCCCTTTAATCGTGCCGAGCGTAGTTGGGTCTACCGCGCGGCTAAAGATGTTGATCACACGGCCGCTTTTGGTTCAACTCAAAGTTTAGAGGCCACAGGCACAGTCATGTTTATGAACTGTGCGTTTCCTACCTTAGATGAAGAAGCCTTAGCGCCGAGCAACGTAACTCTTGGCCCTTACTGTAAATTTCCTTACACCACAAATTCGCTATTTAATATATCGGGCATGAGCTTTGGTGCGCTATCAAGCCCTGCTGTGCGTGCACTATCCAAGGGGGCAAAATTAGCAGGATGTTGGATGAACACAGGAGAAGGCGGCCTTAGCCCATATCACTTAGAAGGAGGTGCCGATATTGTATTTCAAATTGGCACCGCAAAATACGGTGTACGCGACGAGCAGGGAAATTTAAGTACAGAAAAGCTAAAAGCCGTTGCTGCACATCCAGCGGTTAAAATGTTTGAACTGAAAATGAGCCAAGGTGCTAAGCCAGGCAAAGGCGGCATGTTACCTGGACGAAAAGTGAATGCTGAAATTGCCAAAATAAGAGGCATACCCGAAGGGCAGGATTCTATTAGCCCAAATGGGCACCCAGAAATAAAAAATCCAAACGATATTCTAGACATGCTTACCACCATCAGAACTACAACGGGTAAACCGACAGGTTTTAAAGCGGTTATTGGTGAGCATACTTGGTTAGAAAGTTTATTTGCCGAGATTAATCATCGTGGCATTGAGTCCGCACCCGACTTTATTACTATTGATAGTGCTGATGGGGGCACAGGCGCAGCACCACAATCTTTATTAGATTCTGTGGGGTTACCGCTTAAAGAAAGCCTTCCTTTAGTTATACAGCTATTAAAGAAACACGGTCTTAGAGAGCGAGTTAAAATTATTGTTTCGGGTAAATTAATTGTGCCTTCCAAAGTCGCATGGGCATTAGCACTAGGAGCCGACTTTGTGGTTTCTGCGCGAGGGCACATGTTTGCACTAGGCTGCATTCAGGCTATGCAATGTAATAAAGATACCTGCCCAACAGGAATTACTACGCATAATGAACGTTTACAACGTGGTTTGAATGTTGAAGATAAAGCGCAGCGGGTCGCAAATTATAATAAATACATCCATTACGGGGCAGGGCTTATTGCACATTCTTGTGGCGTTACCAGTGCTCGCGAATTAAAACGCAAACATGTACGTATAGTACAAGAAAGCGGTCTTTCTGAGCCGCTAGATAAAATGTACGAGCATTACCATTAAATACTTGCTTGTTAATTATTGATGATGAAGTGTATTGCTCGCTTGAATGCCGGTGATTTTTAATCGTTCTAATTCGCAGCTAAACAAAAACTCTAGTGCTTCTAGGTGGCGACGCACTTCAGCAATATTTTTGCCAACTGCATATAAGCCATGACCGCGAATTAATACACCAAATTTAATCGGTGAGTGCAAATGATGATCGCTAACTAATAAGCTTAAACGGTCAATATCTTGGTCGTTATCAAAAATCGGAATGCTTAAGGTTTCTAAATGTGAGGTAAAACCACTGAGTACTTTTTGCATTTCGTAACCGCTTAAATCAAGCTGATGAGCTTGCGTTACTTGTGAAAGCACCGTTGCTGCAACAGATTGAGTATGCAATACACATTGCGCCTCAGGAATTAACTGATACAAACTTAAATGTAATTTCGCTTCGCTTGATAAAGCCTGAGGAGGATTTAAGTTTTGGTGGCCTAACTGTAAAAAATGCTCATGGGTAAGTTGGGCCTTATCGCAGCCATTAGTCGTTATAACGAAGCCATTTTGGGTGCGAGCTGATAAATTTCCACCCGAGGCAGGAACCCAACCTTGTTGGCTGATCCATTTTGCGGCTTCTATAAGGTTTGAAATAGCGGTATGGTTGTCTTGCATATTTTCCTCACAAATAACAATTAAAGTACAGTTTAGACGGCTAAACTTCCGTTTTTAATCATAGCATTGCTCTGTACACAAAACCATCATCAGGAGACTTCGTGTTTGACAGTAAACTCCCCAATTTAGGTATTAGTATATTTAGCCAAATGAGTGGCTTGGCTAATAAGTTTTCGGCAATTAATCTTTCGCAAGGTTTTCCTGAGTTTGATACCCCTGAGTATTTAAAAGCGCAGTTAAGTCAGTACGTAGCCCAAGGAGCTAATCAATACTCGCCTTCCAGCGGTGTACCTAAACTGCAACAGCAAATTGCAGCATTAGTTCAGCGAAAATATGCTGCGCAAATTGATGGAACAAGCCAAGTAACTATAACTTCAGGAGCAACTGAAGCATTATTTGTAGCGATTCAAACTATTGTGCGCGCGGGTGATGACGTTATTGTATTTGATCCTGCTTACGACTCATATCAGCCCGCTATTGAACTAGCAGGCGGCAAGTCAGTGCATGTTGCGTTAGCCGCTCCAGATTACACTATAAATTGGCAAATGGTAAATCAAGCTATCACAGTAAATACTCGTGCAATTATTATTAATACTCCGCATAACCCCAGTGGCAAAGTGTTAAAACAGCAAGATATCAACGAACTAAAAAAACTAGTGAGTGCTCACAATTTATATGTAATAAGCGATGAGGTTTATGAGCATATAACGTTTGATCAACAACCACACTTAAGTGCACTACGTGACGAGGAGCTACTGGCAAAAAGCTTTGTTATTTCAAGCTTTGGTAAAACCTTTCATAGCACCGGTTGGAAAATGGGCTACTGTATTGCGCCCACTGATTTATGCGAAGAATTTCGAAAGATTCATCAGTATGTTACTTTTTCAAGCTTTACGCCTGCACAACATGCATTAGCAGATATGTTAGAGCAACATGCTGAACACATTGACCAGTTAAGTGAGTTTTATCAACAAAAGCGCGATGTACTCAGTAATGCTCTACAAGACAGCCGCTTTAGCATTTTACCAAGTGAAGGCACCTACTTTTTACTGCTTGATTATAGTGATGTATCGGATTTAAATGACGTAGAATTTTGTCAGTGGCTGGTAGAGCAAGCAGGCGTGGCAGCCATTCCACTAAGTGTATTTTACCAGCAGCCAAATAACGATAAGGTTATTCGCTTATGTTTTGCTAAAAACGATCAAACCCTAATAGAGGCGGCGCAAATTTTATGTCAACTTTAACTTTAGCATTATTACAAAGCTCATTGCATTGGCTCGATAAAAAAGCCAATTTAGCTATGTTTGAACAACAACTTGCCAACATCACCAATAAACCAGATTTAATTGTATTGCCCGAAACCTTTGCCACTGGATTTGCGGTTAACCTTGATTGTGGTGAGGCTGAAAATGGCTCAGTACTGAGTTGGCTTAAAACACAAGCTAAACAACATAATGCGGTTTGTGCGGGCTCGGTATTGGTAACTCAAGGAGACAAAAAGGCCAACCGGTTTTATTGGGTAAAGCCAAGTGGTGAGGTACGTTATTACGATAAGCGCCACTTATTTTGTTTGGGTAACGAGGGCGAATTTGTAGTAGCAGGACAAAACCGTGAAGTGTTTGAACTCAAAGGGTTTAAAATTTTACCGCAAGTTTGCTACGATTTACGTTTTCCGGTGTTTCAGCGCAATAACAATGACTACGACGTGATGATAAATATTGCCAACTGGCCAGCTGCAAGGCGTAATGTGTGGGATACCTTATTAATGGCGCGAGCAATGGAAAACCTATGCTACGTGATTGGCGTAAATCGGGTTGGCGAAGATGGTAATGGTATTGACCACAGCGGTGGAACCGCAGTGTATGACTTTAAAGGTGAGCCACTGATTAAAGCGCATGACGACCAGCAAGCACTATTAACAATCACGTTAAATAAAGCGCCGCTTGATGAGTTTAGAGCTAAATTCCCGGCACATTTAGATGCAGATGCTTTTACATTGGTATAAATTAGCGCCTAGCCAATAAAGTGCTAAAATAGCCGCTGATATTTTTATTGGCGGCTTTATGAATACAACCCTTATTACACCGGTAGTTTTAGCAGGCGGCATTGGCACACGGCTTTGGCCGCTGTCGCGCCAAGCAATGCCAAAGCAGTTTTTATCTTTGCTTGATGATAAAAATCAGCAGTCATTATTACAAAATACCTTATTACGTGTTGCAACTGAGGGCTTTAATCCCGCTATTTTGGTCTGTAATGAGCAGCACCGATTTATTGCCGCGGAGCAGGCAGCATTTGCAAAACCCTATGCCATAGTACTTGAGCCAGAAGGTAAAAATACCGCACCAGCTATTGCCCTTGCCGCGCATTATGCTTTAAAAAATAATATTACGGGCCCTTTGTTGGTGATGCCTGCCGATCATCATATTGCAGATTTTACCGGATTAACTGCTCAGTTATCTGATGCGATTAAACTTGCTGAGCAAGGTAAATTAGTTACATTTTCAATTACGCCAACAGAGCCACACACAGGTTATGGGTATATAAAACAGGGCGCAGCCATTAAAGATACCTGTTGTTTTGAAGTTGACCAGTTTAAAGAAAAGCCTGACTTAGCAACTGCATTAACCTATTTAGCTGAGGGCGGTTATAGTTGGAACAGTGGTATGTTCTTATTTACTCCCACTGCTTATTTGCAAGAGCTTGAGCGCTTTGCCCCCAAAATTGCTAAAAGTGTAGCCAGTGCTACTGATTTTAAACAAGACTTAGCGTTTACTAGAGCAAATGCCCATGCACTTGAATCTTGCCCAAGTGACTCAATTGACTACGCTATTTTAGAGCGCAGCAATAATGTAGTGGTAATGCCAGTGGCGTTAAAGTGGAGTGATGTCGGCAGTTTTTCTGCACTGGCTGCGCTTGCAGAAAAGGATTCGCAGGGCAATAGTCAAAATCAGCAACATATTGCACAAAACAGTATTAATAACCTAGTTATTAGTGAGGATGGACACACAATTGCTACTTTAGGTGTGAGTGATTTAGCGATTGTACATACTCATGATGCTACCTTAGTTGCAAAGCAAGATTCGCTTGAAGGCTTACCTTTAATACTTAAGCAATTGGCAATTACGCAAAATGACAAACTGGCGCATCATCAGGTGGTTTACCGCCCTTGGGGAAATTATCGTACACTAGTAGAAAGTATCGGCTTTAAGGTTAAAAAAATTACCGTAAAAAGTGGGGCTAGGCTCTCAACCCAACGTCATCAGCATCGCGCTGAGCATTGGGTGGTCGTATCAGGCACTGCAGATATATGTATTGACCAGCAAAGCTTAACACTGACTCACGACCAATCTTGTTATATTGGTGCAAAACAACTGCACAGCTTAGCGAATAATCAGTCCGAACCCTTAGTTGTTATTGAAGTTCAAACGGGTGCCATTTTAGATGAAAGCGATATAGAGCGATTTGACGATATATACGGTAGGTAAATATTTAAGAGTGTATAGGTACTAATGAGTAAGATAATTTATAAAATAACGCCAGATGTGAATCATTACAGAGTAATTTTTCCTGACAATGAAACTTTATGTGAACCGGAGTTATGGAAACCTGATACTTCTTCCAAAGAGTCTACGCTGATAAATTTTAGTGCTCATTATAACAATGAAAAAGAGACTCCTTTAGGTGATTTTGCTGCAATTAATTTACAGGGTCTTGCTGTATCTGAGCAAGCTGCAAATGAACTGACAGAAATTTTTGAAGATTCTGGAGAGTTACTCCCCTTTTATGTTGGTGATGATAACTGGTATTTTTATAATGTTACTCGGAAAATAGAAGGTATGTTAGATGTTGAGAAGAGCACTTTTATGCTCCCAACTTTAAATATTGGATTACAAAAAGCTATGTTTAGAAAGGAACACTTACCAAAATCTAGCTGCATATTTAAAATTCCAGAAGACCGATTTGAAGGTACTTATGTTTTTGACTCACGTGAAAATGATAAAGAGGTTGCCTTAAACTTATTTTGTGCATTAAATGCATATGGTTTTACAGGGCTTAAGTTTGAAGAAGTTGCTCGATTTGATTAACGCAAGTTGAGGCTATTGCGGGAAATTATTTTCCAATTACTCTAATTGCCCGCGCACATACCTTAAATAGGCTTCTAAACTGTGTTGCCACAGTGTGCTGGCTTCATTTAACGAGTTATTTAATGGTTTTTTATCTAGTAAGCGTCGCTCAATTTTTTTAAGAGCTAGTCCATAGCTATTAAAGCCAAGTTGCATTGCGGTGCTGGCTTGGCGATGTAATAACTTAATGCATTGCTCGGGATCTTGCTCTAATAAAGCTTGGCAACGGCTCAGTTTATTACGCGCAGATAGGATAAACTCATTATAAATAGAAGATACTTCATCAATACTAAAAGAGCTTGTTAGGGTTTCTGTGGCAGTTTCATCGTATAACGTATCAATCAGCTCGACGGCAATGCTAGCTGTTTGTGTTGACTGTGAATCACTCAATGCTTGGCGTAGTTTTTCTTGCTTTAATGGCTTGCCAACAATGTCTTTAATACCCAGTGCTAAGTATTCTTTTATTTCATCAGGGCTCAAACTGGCAGTAAAGGCCAGCACCGGAGTTCGCTGATTTTTATGCTCCACTCGTTTGAGTGTTTTTAGCACTTGCTGCCCTGTTAAATCGGGTAAGTTCATATCAAGTAACACCACATCAAAGTGGTATTTTTTCATCAACTCAATCGCACTTTTGCCATCTTTAGCGAGCTTAATTTTATGCTCGTCGTCAGCCATAAATTCAACAGCTATTTTTTGGTTTAAATCTAAATCTTCAACAAGTAACACATCAAGTCCGGTTAAATAATCCTTACTTTGATGGCGCTGCTCTACAAGGCTAAGTTCACCTATGGCTAGTGTCATGTTAAAGCTAAATACGCTACCCACTCCCAGCTCACTGGTGATTTCTAGTTGGCTATTTATTTTATCGAGAAGGCGACTAGTTATAGCCAGACCAAGCCCCGTTCCGCCTTTTTCCTTACCGGCGCTGCTTTGAATGTAGGGCTCAGTTAAGTAATCAATTTCATCTTTTTCAATACCCGGGCCCGAATCGAGTACACTTACTTTAAGAGTATGATCGAGCTGAGTTTCATTAATTAAATCAATCTGTACTTTTACTGTGCCGGTGTCGGTAAATTTAATCGCATTACCAACAAGATTAATAATGATTTGTCTGAGCTTTTGTTGGTCGCAGTAATAACAGGCTTTATCAGGGATGTTACAGGCAAGCTCAAATTTAAGCTGTTTTTGTTCGGCCAGAGGACTTAACAGCAGGCATAAGTTTTGTAGCCAAGTTTTGAACTCTATGTCTTCTTCGTACAAGGCTTCGTCATGCTGATCTAAGCTTGCGTATTCCAGCACTTTATCTACTAGTAAGTTGAGTGACTCAGCTGAGTTGATAATGGCTTCGCAATAAGCTTTATTGCGGCTGTCGCTAGTTTGGTTTAACACCAGTTGTGCGCTGCCTAAAATGCCGTTTAATGGGGTGCGTATTTCATGGCTTATAGTTGATAAAAAGAGCCCGCGAATCTCTAAGTCTTTGTGTGCTTTTTCGGTAAGTTTATTAAGCCTTAATTCTCTGCGTTCATTACACAATAGCGCCATACCGGCAGCATAAAACATAGGGGCAATCACACTGTTCAAAAATAATAGTGAGTCAAACCATGGGTTTAATATTGCATCTTGTTGTGCAACGCGATCCATAAAAATAGTTCGAGTGATAAAACTGGCTGCAACCAAGGTTAAAATAATAATGTAAACAATACTGGCATTAGGATAAGGTTTTCGCGCATATTTAAAAAAAACAAATAGTAAAAAAGCGGCTTCTACAATATGTTGAAAGTCAGAAATATAAACCCGTGAGCGCATAGATGGCTGAAAAAAAGTGAAGTAAACAAGCAATAAAGCGCTGGCAGCGGTAAATAGGCAAACAAATTTAAAACCACGACCACGATAATTTAAAAACTGACTCAGCGATAAGCAGTGCACAATGGATGCTAAAAACATCATGCTATTAGCAAAGGTAATGGCAAGCTTTTCAGGGATTTTACCTATGAGCGCAAAGCCCACAATGGCGGCTAATAGTAGTAAAGGGTAGGAAATATAAAGTAACGTGCCGGGAACATGCTTATTGGTACGCCAAGTTAAAAAATTTAGTAACGTCATCACTGTCATAACAGCGATACTGGCAAAATAAAGCGTAAATGAGTCGAGCATTAAGACCCCAACAGCGATTTTTAAAGAAGATATAAAAACAGGCACCTAAAGTGCCTGTATTGAATTTATTAAAATAAGCCTTAACGAATCTCGTCAGGAATATTTTGTTGTGCCCAAGAGAGTAGTTCAATACGGTTACGACATTTAGTTTTTCTAAATGCACTGTATAAATGAGTCTTAACCGTGTGCGGGCTAATGCTTAACTCTTCAGCAATTTCTTTATTTTTAGAACCATTACTCATTAACGAGATAATTGCTTTTTCACGTTTAGTGAGTTTGATTGGCTCAATATCACCATCGGTTAGCTTGTGTAGTGCGTCTTTATTAAATTGCAGCATGCGGTTAAGCGCATTACACATAATATCACGACGATACCAAAGCTGATCTTCAAGTAGTAAACGAATCCCTTTCATGAGTACATCAGCATTATCGGTGGTGTAAAATACACCGCGAATACCACTGAGTAATGCACGATTAGCAAGCTCTGGGTTTTCATCTAAATTAAACAACACAATATCGCATTTGATACGCAAATTAACGAGTTGTTCTTTTAGCTTAGTCCACGCGTCTTTACTTGATGTTTCAATGAACAATAAGCGAGTACCTACCGGAACATCTAAAATATTTGTACCCGTAGTTACGTCAAGGCCCTGTGTTTTTAACAAAGGCTCTAAAACGTTAATACCAATAGTGTTAATTGGTTCTTCGTCTAACAACAAAAAGGCTGAACTGCTCATGTTTTTTTACTCTTTTATAAAGCTGGCTAATTAATCTTACCACGATCCCTGCACACCTTTTGTATTAGGGAATAACAATTTCACTGGAGAAAAGGTGCGATTTCCAATTATTTAAACATAAAATGTTGCAAATAAGTAATTGTTTTTTTGGTATATAAGAAAAACGCCGTATTTTTAATGTATTTTTTAAGATACAGGATTTAATGGGTGACTAAAGGGCAACTTTTTTAGTGTTTTGATACGGAGGCCAGCCCATTTCTTTTCCCGCCAGCATATGCAAATGAATATGGTAAACGGTTTGTCCACCGTGTTCATTGCAGTTCATCACCACGCGGTAGCCGTCATCGCTAAAATTAAGTTGTTTGGCAAGCTTAGCCGCTACCACATATAGATGACCAACAAGATGTGAGTTTTCCTCAGTGACATCATTAATCGTGGCAATGGCTTGTTTAGGAATAATCAACGCATGAAAGGGTGCTTGAGGGTTAATATCTTTAAATGCAAGTGCTAGGTCGTCTTCGTAAATAATGTCAGCAGGAATTTCACGATTAATAATTTTAGTAAAAATAGTCTCTTGACTCATAATGATGACTCTAATTTGTTCGATTAATATGTATGTCACTAATGACAAATTTTGCCAGCAGTGTCAAACTGAAATCAACTAAAGGAGTAATTATGCGTAAATCAATATTATTAGGCAGTGTAGCGGCGCTCTTGGTGAGTGCATCTAGTTTGGCAGAAAACATTTACTTTCCCGAGGAGTTTGTTCCTTTACAAGTGGGTGAACGAGTCATTGAAAGTTCGATTTTTAGTCGTGTTGATGATGTTGAATTAGCACCGGGTACTTATCAGTTAAAGCTTAAATACACAGATTTATATGATTTAGGTTATGACGATCACGAAGTGATTGAGTCAGAGCCTTTTTGGGTCAATGTAACCGTTGAAGCAGGTAAAGATTACACCTTAGTATTTAATCGTGCTGAAAATGCGGTGGCAGCGAAAGTATTTGCTGAGGCACCGCAAGTAAGCTTAAAAGCAAAAGGCAGTACCTTAGCTGAGCCATTAAATGTGATAGCTGAACGACAACTACAAAGTTCACAGTTTAATCAGCAGGCCTCAGAAACCCCTGCCGGCCCACAAAAACCAAGCCGCCCAATTAAACCGATTGCGCCAATTAATGGTAAGGGCATGCCAAGCGCTGCCAATATGCTCGACTTTTGGTGGCAACAAGCAACGCTCGCTGAAAGGCAGGCTTTTTTAGATAAAGTAACAAAATAATTAAGCATTAAAAAAGGGCCAAGTTGGCCCTTTTTAATTTATTGATAACGCTATTTAAATAATGCGTCAATGGTACCTTGTGCCAGTGGGTGATAACCCGGACGTGCTTTTAAGTATACGCTTTGTGCCCAATCTTTTTTACCATTGGTAATAAGCGCTTTATAAAGCGGCACGATAAGCTTACGACGACCAATACCCGATAAATGCTTATCAAGCGCAGGGTAAATTGGTTGGTAACCATTACCTACTGCTAGCATGTACCATGCAAACGCACGTTCTGCGTTGGTTGATTGGGTTAAGTTAAACTCGCCGTCTAATTCAGTCATTTTTTCAATGCTTAAATCGCGCGGTAAGTTGTTTAAAAAGTGTAGCCACTCATGCACAGTCCAATTTGCAGTGGGTAATTGTGCGGCAGTTGTATCCCCTTTTAACCAGCTCGCTGTTGCAGTATCGACTTTATCGAACGCGTCAGAGGTTGGGTTAGGTGCATCACTTGGTAAACCTGGCTGAAAAATCCACTCGTTTACTTTATCCATGGTCACTACGCCTGGATACTTTTCAATTAAGTTAGCTTTGATGTAAGTAACAAATTGCGCAGTGGTTAGCGATTTAAATGCAAACTCATTAAAGTAGGTCTTAACAAAATCATCAAACTTATCACGGCCATATTTTTCTTCTAGGTAAATTAAAAATAGCTGACCTTTTGTGTAAGGCACTGAGCTAAACGCATCATCCGGATCGCGGCCATTTAGTTTTAAATTAAGGCGTGTATCTGGGGCATCAATGGTTTTAAGTTGTGCACGCAGGCCAGCTGCATCAAGTGCTTGTTCCATAACAGCACGGTCACGCCCAAATACCTCTTCCATAATGCGGTTTTCAACGTAAGAGGTAAAACCTTCGTTTAACCATAAATCTTCCCATGTAGCGTTCGTCACTAAGTTGCCAGACCAAGAATGTGCCAGTTCATGCGCAATCAGATTAACTAAGCTTTTATCGCCAGCAACAACCGTAGGCGTAATAAATGATAAGCGTGGGTTTTCCATACCACCAAACGGAAAGCTAGGTGGTAGCATAAGTAAATCATAACGACCCCATGCATAGTCGCCGTACATGGCATTGGTTTTGTCGATCATCGCTTGGGTGTCATTAAATTCAGCAACCGAGGCGTCTAAAATAGTTGGCTCTGCAAAAATACCAGTTTGCTTAGACATGGCCTTAAATTCTAAGTTACCTGCACCAATTGCAATTAAGTAAGGTGAAATTGCTTGTGGCATAGTGAAGTGGTAATCACCATCTTTATAAAGAGCATCTTTATTATCTGCACTCATTACTGCACGAATATCCTCAGGGGTATGAATGCGCGCATTATAAGTTACACGCATTGCTGGGGTATCTTGCACTGGGATCCAACTACGTGCATGAATCGCTTGCGATTGGCTATACATAAACGGGTGAGTTTTACTGGCAGTTTGCTCTGGCGTTAACCACTGTAAGCCAGACGCTTCTGGGCGGCTGTTATAGTAAATACGAACTTTTTGTGCTTGATTTTTAAAGGTAATAGTTAGTTTTGAGCCTTTAACATCATCGCGGTTAGCAAGGTTAAAACTAGCTTTATGCCAATTGCCATTTGCCGTTTGATACATCACTTTATCAATATCAAGATCACGGGTATCAAGTACTAGCTTTTTACTGTTGGCATTTTGCCACTGTAGCGTATGCTCAACAAAACCTTCCAATTGCTTATCAGCAAAGTCGATGTCTAAATCAAGGTTTAAATGCGTGGTGATAACATCATCAAGGTTGGCGTAGGAATTTTGATCAATAGCGCTGGCCATTGCTTGCGAGCACATACCTGCCATAGCGAGGCTTAAAAAAAGAGGTTTGATTTTCATAATTACCTTGAGTACAAATAAAAAAAGTGCAGGTTTTATATCATGATTGCTGCAGTGGGTTGAACAATTTTTACAAGCTGATGCGCAATTTGCGACGATGAGTTAAACTAGAGCGATTAATTACTGCTACCTTTAGAGGGCTTTGTGCCGCACTCATTACAACCCCTACATACATTTGCATTAAGTAGCCAATGCCAAAATTTTGTCGAGATTACCGACTCAGCGCAGCTTAAAAGTCAGTGCTTTAAAGTCCCTTTTTGTTTGTTGGGTGAGGGCAGTAATACTATTTTTTTAAATGACTATGCAGGCACGGTCATTAAAATGGCAACCCAAGGCATTACTATAACTGAGCGCTCGCATGACTTTTTAGTTAGTGTAGCTGCCGGTGAAAATTGGCATCAATTAGTGACTTACTTGCTGGAGCAAGGTATCGCGGGGTTTGAAAACTTAGCCCTCATCCCTGGTACAGTCGGCGCTGCACCAGTACAAAATATTGGTGCCTATGGCGTAGAAATAGCTCAGTTTATTGAAGCTGTTGACTATTTTGATATTGATAGCGGTAGCTTTAAATCTTTAACTAATCAGCAATGTCACTTTGCTTATCGTGAATCGGTATTTAAACACGCGCTAAAAAATAAAGCAGTGATCACCCAAGTGCACTTTAAGTTGTCCAAAATATGGCAGCCAGTACTCAGTTATGGGCCGCTACAACAACTAAAAAACCCGACGCCACAGCAAGTGTGCGCACAAGTGATACAAACGCGTAACAGCAAACTTCCAAATCCCTATAAGCTGGCTAATGCAGGCAGTTTTTTTAAGAACCCTATTATCACCAATAGTGAATTAGCGCAGTTAATTACGACATATCCTGAGGTACCTCATTACCCGCATGGTGCCGGTCACCATAAAGTGGCTGCAGGGTGGTTAATAGAGCAAGCGGGATTAAAGGGATATAAAATTGCAGGTATAGAAGTGCATCAACAGCAAGCGCTAGTACTAGTTAATCATGGTAATAGTACAGGGGATGATTTAATTAATATGATTGCTCACATTCAGGATATTGTTTTAACACGTTACAACATAAGTTTAGAACACGAAGTGCGGTTAATTGATCAACACAATGAATGCCATATCTCTTTGGAGCAATCAGTATGAAGGCACCTGATGGAAACAAGTTGGCCATTTTAAATGCGCTCAATAAAGGCGAGTTTGTCTCTGGGCAAGCACTAGGTGATGAACTAGGAATAAGTCGCGCGGCGGTAAGTAAGCATATTCAAAGCTTACAGGCTATGGGCTTAGATGTATTTAAAGTTACTGGTAAAGGCTATTGCTTAAATAATCAAGTAGGTTTACTTAATCAGCAAAGCATACAGCAGCACTATGCTGAGTTAGGCGCTAATACCGCGAATATTGAAGTGCAACCACTGATTGATTCAACCAACAGCGAGTTAATGCGCCGCATTCAAGCTAAAGCAGCACTAAAATCGGGTACCGTGATTGTAGCCGAAATGCAGCAAGCAGGGCGGGGACGTCGAGGCCGAGTATGGCAATCACCCTTTGGTGCAAACTTATACTACAGTTATTTTTGGCGCTTAGACGATGGCTTACAAGCCGCGATGGGCGTATCAATTGCTGTTGGTTTAGCGGTGTATGATGCGATAAAAGCACTTTATGGTATTGAAGTAGAGCTTAAATGGCCAAACGACATTTATATAAACAAACAAAAACTCGCAGGTGTCTTGGTAGAATTAGATGGGCAGCCACAAGGGCCATGTCAGTTGGTAATAGGGATTGGTATTAATTTAAATATGCCACAAAGTGCCAGTCAGTACATTGACCAAGCGTGGACCGATTTAAGTCAGCACACCCAGCAGCTAGATAAAAATCAACTAGTAGCTTCATTAACTTATTGTTTAGAGCAACGCTTAGCGCAATATCGTGAGAATGGCTTACAAACTATGTATCAACAATGGAATGCATTAAATGCATTTGCTGGTCAGCAGGTAGAGCTTAATACCGGGCATCGTAGCTGGTGTGGCATTTGTGAAGGTATAGATGCGCACGGTGGTGTACGTATTCGCCAAGACGGTGAAGTGAAAAGTTATTATGGCGGTGAGATTTCATTAAGAAAGGCGCAAGCATGAGATTACTCATTGATGTAGGTAATACCTCGCTCAAAGCTGTATTGTGGCAAGATGGGCAAATACAGCCATGCGATACTAATAATATTCCATGGCTGCAAATTACGGTTGTTGTTTACGCTTGTGTGGGTCGTAGTGAATTACTCAAGCAGCTATTAGAAAAAGCCCAAGCACAAAATATCGATTGCTTTGAGGCTACGGTTAGTCATGAGCTCGGTACGTTGCATTGCGCGTATCAACAAGTGGGTAATTTGGGTATAGATCGATGGTTGGCGCTCATTAGTGGTTATACGCTTTACCCTAATACGGCCGCAATTGTTGTTGATGCAGGCACGGCAACGACTATAGACGTCCTTAATAATGATGGGCAGCACTTAGGTGGTTGGATATTACCAGGGCTTGATTTAATGACCGCCTCACTCACCCAAAATACTCAGCGCGTATTTGATGATGCAAACACGCCATTTGCTAATGAGCTTGGCAAAAACACTCCTAACGGATTAAAAAATGGTGCTTTAGTGGCAACTATTGGCGCAATTGAACAAGCAAAGCTGCATTTAAATACAAAAAATAGCCTTTTAATTTTTGCTGGTGGTTATGGTCAGCTATTACAAGGGCATTTTTCAGACAGTATTTTCGACCCAATGCTAGTGATGAAAGGCTTAAATTACTGGTATGAGTTAGCTAAAAAGAGTTAAAAACAACAAAAAAACTGCTTTTTGCGCGAATAGTGAGCGTTTGAAGCATAAAATCACATTTTTTTTAATTTTTTGGTTGCATCCCAATAAACCTTACTCTAGAATCTCGCCCCGTACTAAAGCAGTGCCGACTTAGCTCAGCTGGTAGAGCAACTGACTTGTAATCAGTAGGTCAACCGTTCGACTCGGTTAGTCGGCACCACTTTCCTTTTACCGGAAGTGCTTAGTATAAAGAATTATCGTGGAGGGGTTCCCGAGCGGCCAAAGGGATCAGACTGTAAATCTGACGGCTCAGCCTTCGCTGGTTCGAATCCAGCTCCCTCCACCACTTTATTCTAGACGGTTAGAGGTAGTTTAAGAACAGGTTCCTTAAAGCGGGCATCGTATAATGGCTATTACCTCAGCCTTCCAAGCTGATGATGCGGGTTCGATTCCCGCTGCCCGCTCCAATTTGATGATGCTGATATAGCTCAGTTGGTAGAGCGCACCCTTGGTAAGGGTGAGGTCGGCAGTTCAAATCTGCCTATCAGCACCAGTCAATCGAATCTCCTTAAACACTTCCTTTATCTGTCAGAAAAAACTATTTGAAATTTGAAAAAATTAACTTAATCTACCTATGGTGGATTATTTTCATATGTAATCTAGATACACAAAACTGATAGGTTCCGTCATGGCAAAAGAAAAGTTTGAACGCGTAAAACCGCACGTAAACGTTGGTACAATCGGCCACGTTGACCACGGTAAAACTACACTAACTGCAGCAATCACTAACGTACTTGCAAAAGTATACGGCGGTGTTGCTAAAGATTTCGCATCAATCGATAACGCTCCAGAAGAGCGCGAGCGTGGTATCACAATCTCAACTTCACACGTTGAGTACGATACGCCTACTCGTCACTACGCACACGTAGATTGTCCTGGACACGCCGATTATGTTAAAAACATGATCACTGGTGCTGCTCAAATGGACGGCGCTATCTTAGTAGTTGCTGCGACTGACGGTCCTATGCCACAAACTCGTGAGCACATCCTACTTTCTCGCCAAGTTGGCGTTCCTTACATCGTTGTGTTCATGAACAAATGTGACATGGTTGATGATGAAGAGCTACTTGAGCTAGTAGAAATGGAAGTTCGTGAACTTCTTTCTGAATACGACTTCCCAGGTGATGACTTACCACTAATTCAAGGTTCTGCACTTAAAGCACTTGAAGGCGAAGAGCAATGGGAAGCTAAAATCGTAGAGCTTGCAGAAGCACTAGATTCTTACATTCCAGAGCCAGAGCGTGACATCGATAAGCCATTCATCATGCCTATCGAAGACGTTTTCTCAATCCAAGGTCGTGGTACTGTTGTAACTGGCCGTGTTGAAGCTGGTATCATCAACGTGAATGACGAAGTTGAAATCGTTGGTATCAAAGAGACTACTAAGTCTACTTGTACTGGTGTTGAGATGTTCCGTAAGCTTCTTGACGAAGGTCGTGCTGGTGAGAACATTGGTGCACTTCTACGTGGTACTAAGCGTGAAGACGTTGAACGTGGTCAAGTACTAGCTAAGCCTGGTTCAATCAACCCACATACAACATTCACTTCAGAAGTATACGTACTTTCTAAAGATGAAGGTGGTCGTCATACTCCATTCTTCAAAGGTTACCGTCCACAGTTCTACTTCCGTACAACTGACGTAACAGGTGACGTACAGTTACCAGAAGGCGTAGAAATGGTAATGCCTGGTGATAACGTTAAGATGACAGTAACTCTAATCGCGCCAATCGCGATGGACGAAGGTCTTCGTTTCGCTATCCGTGAAGGTGGCCGTACTGTAGGTGCTGGTGTTGTTGCAACTATCGTTGAGTAATCAACTGTTGTAATGCATTAAGCATTAAAAAAAACCCGAGCTTAGCCTCGGGTTTTTTAATGCCTGTAATTTATGTAATGTGAAGGTGGCTCTCTTACCTTAGGCATCGGTGCTTTGTATTAACTATCGCTGAGTAATCAACTGTTGTAATGCATTAAGCATTAAAAAAACCCGAGCTTAGTCTCGGGTTTTTTAATGTTTGAAGTAAAAGTATTAATGTTATCGCTGTAACAGAGTGGGAGCATGAACTTAATCAGTTAGTAACCAGCATTCTTACGTAATTCATCAAGCATATCTTGGTTACCCATCATTTCGTCAAGCGTTGCCCTGACTGCATTGTCAGAGCTATTGTTATAAACTGAAAGTAGATGCTGCGCCATTTGCTTCGTATAACCATCTTGTTTATTTTGAGCTTGGTAGTATTGCGCCATCAGCCCTTGTGCAGCTAAGCGACGGATATAATCATTCGTGTCTTGCTCTAACAAGTTTGTAAATTGCTCTGCAAGGCGGTAATCAAGTACCGGTGTTTGAGTTGATAACTCAACAGCTTGAATTTTAAACTTTTCATCACTACTGTTGTTCGCTAAATTTAAAATGTTACCTACTACTTCATAGTCATACTCAGGCATAGTAGATTTATTTAGAATATACATATTCATTTGCAGTTGGCTCAGTGCAGCTAACCTATTTAAATCAGAGATGCTTGGATCTAAAGTTTGCTCTCTTAATTGAGAGTTTATTTGTTTTGCATAATCAGGTTCTGATTTGATCCTTAAATCATAGTCTTCTGGTAAGTCTGCATAAAAGCTATAAAGAGGATTTTGCTCACGTCGTTTTTCATCTTCTTGCTGCTGTTTTTCCTCTAGTACGTCAAGAACAAGTTCCTTAAATTCGTCGGTATCTTGTTCTTGATAAGAGCCATTAGCGTGCAGTGTTAAGTTTGCTACTTTACGTTGTAGCGAACTTACTTTCTTGCTTAGTTCGTCAATTAAGGCTTCATTTGATTGCTGATATTCTGCAGGAGTACTAATAGAAACTGTGGGGCTTAGCTGTTGCTGCTTGGGTTTATTAAGCGAACTGGGCTGATCTTTAAAAAATGTTCCGTAGCATGAAATTACCAAGGCAAGTGTTGCTATAGTAATCGCAATAGTTCCTTTGTTTATAGTCATAAAATAATCTGCCTCTAAAATGGGTAATTTATCTGTTTTCGAAATATAAGTCTGTTAAAAAATGTGTTAAATGAGGATGAAATATACGGGTTAATTAAGAAGGGGGGGGCGTGAGTGGCGAAATACGGTGTTTAAATTGGCTATAAGCGCTAGACCTAAGCCTAGCGCGTAAAGCTTAATGCGATTTTGCGTATTGCTCAGCTTGCTTCCACACTCTTAGTGTATTGCCGCTTAAAATCTTTTTAATATCGGTATCACTGTAACCTCTGTCCATCAAACCTTGAACTAGGTTAGGGTAGCTAGATACATCCTTTAAGCCGATAGGCAGTGAGTCACCTACACCGTCATAATCAGAGCCAATACCAACATGTTCGATACCAATTAGCTTCACAACGTGATCAATATGATCAAGAACTTGCTCAAGGCTAGCAAATGGAAATGGATTTTTAGCGCGGTACATCGCATCAAAATCTTTAGCTACTTTTTTGCCTTCTTCAGTAATTGTTTGTTTTTTACTTTTGAATTGATCGTACCAACTTCCGGCTTTTGAAGTAACAAAACTTGAACCAAAGTTAATTTGAATCACACCACCGTTCTTTTTAAGGGCTAACAGCATGTCGTCATTCATATTACGCTCAAAACCCGGCGTGTATTTACGTAGTGAAGAGTGTGACGCAATAACGGGTGTGTTAGACAATTCCATTACTTGATAAAATGCATCGTCCGAAATATGCGATACATCAATCAGCATGCCGATGTTATTCATCTCTTTTACTAGCTCTTTACCGAATGGGCTTAAGCCTTTCCACTTGCGACGAATATCGTATGATGAGTCAGAAATATGATTGCTTTGCGAGTGAGCTAGGGTGATGTAACGCACGCCACGATCAAAAAAGTGTTGTAGGTTTTTCATTTCGCCCTCGATAGGCGATCCGTTTTCCATACCCATGGCAATCGACATTTTACCTTGCGCAAATTGTGCTTCTATATCGCTTGTTGAGCTGGCAATGGCAAACTTATCTGGAGCACGAAACGCAATCGCTTCCATACCATCAATTAATTGATTCGCTAATTGAAAGCTTTTTCCTTTGCCTTCAAACTCTAAATGAGCAGGAATATAAATCGACATAAATGGCGCGTTTAAACCGCCTTTTACTGCACGAGGGTAATCAAAATCGCCGCCATCAGTGGCTTTAGTTACATCCGCCCATTTATCATGAATGCGGTAAGGTACATCAATGTGAGTGTCGATTAAAATGGTATCGTGAGCAAGCTTAATTGCTTTATCTGAAGGGGTTATTTCAGCGCTGACTGCGCCGGTTAATGCAATCGACATTGCAGCAACTAGTGAGCTTAGTTTTATCATTTATAATGGCTCTTTGAGTTAAAAAACCATTGTCTATTTTTACGCCGTGTCTGACAAGTTTACTCGTCGAATTGCGCTTCACTTTGCAGTGCTTTGAATTCACTTTTAGAGATTATGGTGACCGATTCGTGCAGTTCAGAGAAAAAAACCATGGCTTCACCGCTTTTTAATTGCTGATTTACTTGCGCCACTTTACTTTCAATACTGAATTCTTGTTCGCCATAATCTGTGCCTTCACGCAGTACATAGCTTTCAATTAGGTTGTACAGTGTGTCTTTATCAAGTTGTTCAAAAGGAATAATCATAGTCACTCTTTATCGGTGTTATTAAATACACATTGCTTAAAATAGTCAGGCACTACTTGCTCTAACCAATACACGGGCTTAAGTGGATTGTTACCGCTAATAAAGCCAACGTGGCCGCCTTTTTCAGAGATACGCAGCGTAACATGCTCACTTACATCCTGACTACTTGGAACCGCTTTAATCGACAGCATAGGGTCGTCTTTGGCATGAATAATTAGTGTAGGTGTCGCAATATCTTTTAAATATGGCATCGCACTGGCTTTTTTGTAGTAATCGTGTGCATTCTCAAAGCCATGCAACGGTGCTGTAAGCTGGTTATCGAACTCTAATAAATCGTCAATTTCCATTAATTGATCAGTAGTGATCGGTATCTGCTGTTTAATTTGCGGTAATTTACGTTGCATCGACTTTTTCATTCGATCGAGCAAATATTTTTGATAAATTTTACCTAAGCTTTTACGAATAACATCACTAGATGATGATAAATCATAGGGCGCAGATATCACGGCAGCTGCGTTAAGCGGGCAGTGAATGTTTTCTTCGCCTAAATACTTAGCCAGTACATTACCACCCAATGAAAAACCCACCGCTACAATAGGGCGATTTGGAAACTGTTGTTTTAAATGATTTATAAAAAAAGCTAAATCGGCGGTGTCGCCACTATGGTAGGCTCTTGGTAAGCGGTTTACTTCGGTTGAGCAGTTTCTAAAGTGCATCAATACGACAGCAAAGCCTTGCTTTTTTAATGCCTTCATCATGCCTTTGGCATAAAAACTGTTGATATTGCCTTCAAGTCCATGAAGTACCACTGCGAGTGGTGCTTTTTCGTTATGCGGGAGTGACCAAGCAAGCTCAATAAAGTCTCCGTCGGGCGTATCAAGTTGCGCAAGTTCGTAGCGAGTATGATGAAAAGGGCGGAAAAAACGCGGTATTATGGTTTGAACGTGTCGGTTGGTCATCCACCATGCGGGTTTGAACTTAGGGATCATGTCTGTACTACGCACTTTGCAATTAACGAAGCGCTAGTGTAGCAAATTTTTTATATTTAAAAATAAAAAGCGCCTAATCAGTAAACTAATAAGGCGCTTTGTGCGTCGTGCTTAATGCTGTTCTTTAATATCTGCATCGTGTACTTTTTTCATGAAAAAATACACAAAGAAGAGGCATAAACTAATAACGACGCCTAAAAATCCAAATGATAAAAATAGTACTGGGTCGCTAAAAAAATCTCTAAAGAATACGTCCATAATTGCCTCCTGATGTCTATGGGGTAATCATAGGCTGGCTCAGTGGTACTTGATATGATCCAGATCAAGCTATTTTACAGATTATAAAATGGGCAATGCAGATGTTGATTTTGATCAATAAAGTTAAGTCGATTTTGCACTTTTTAGTAAATTATCTGCGATTTTTTAATCACTTTTATAATAAAGATGGTCAGCAAAGTTCAGCTTTGAATAACCGTTGCTTTGTTTTAGGTTAAATAAAATAAACCTGGTGTTAAATATATTTGACATGGCTAAAAAGTGAACTCATAGTTTAAAAGTCAAAAATATTTTACTTGGAGTTAGCTTTATATGACTCGTTCAGAGCACTTTAAAGAACTTTTACAAAGCATAAGTTTTAGAGAACTGACGCTGAGTATCGATTTACTAGTAAGCGTGTACATATCTTACTTTTATGTAAACAGCCTAATGAATGCGAGTACGCAGCAGCTTAGTTCTGTTTCTTGGTTATCTGGCTTATTGCTACAGGTGTTAATTTATTCTGTGATACTTATAGTATTGAGCTATTTATTACTTACATTTATCAGTGATAATGAATTAAATCAGCCACCTGATGTGAGAGAAAAGCAAATAAATTTAGTGGGTTATAAATACAAGGCCATAATCTTACAGGCGGGAATTTGTGTTGCTATTTTTCAATATCAAATTGAAGCTAATAACTGGGGCCCAGCTATCGAATATAATATTCCATATTTACCAATGCATATCATGGTAGGCGCTTTTTTGATTGCCGAAATAGTCAATTACATAGCGCAGCTTTATAAAGGCAGAACGGGTGATATCTATGAGTGAGTATGCAATAACTAACTCTATTCGAACATTACGCTTTTTACGCGATGAAATGACGCAAAAGCAGTTAGCAGATGCTATTGGCGTAACGCGGCAAACGGTAATGGCAATTGAGGCAAATAAATATTCACCCACTTTAGAGGTGGCTTTTAAAATTTCTTTAGTTTTTAACTTACCTTTAGAAGAGGTATTTCAATACAAAACTAAAGATATATAGCTTGGTGTATAAAAGTAAACCAAAGTAACCATGTATATAAGAGCTAATATTCATAATATAAATGGCTTTATGATCTGATGAAATGAATAGTGAAAAATTATGTCAAATATTTATCGCTGTTATTGGGCGTTGCACAAGGTGTTAAATTCATACTATTAACTTCATCAATCAATATTTTCTGTTGCTGCTTTTCTAATTTTAGCTCGGCACCGAGAAGTGCTTTTCGAATTGCGGCGTAATCTGTAACCTCGGTTTTATTGGCTTTTAAATAGGCACGTGTGGCTCGTAGTGGCTTCAATGCCTGCTTATCAAACTCACTAATTGATTGTTCAAGCTTGCTTAGCTGTGTTTGGTTAATAGCTAGATTGAGAGAATCTAAGTAATACAGCAACAAGCATAGGTTGACGTTTTTACCTAGCTGGTTTTGATAATCCAACAGGCGCGTTTGCATGTCACCTTTGCTGTAAAGGTTACATGCAAACTGCCAAAAATCATTGCTGTTAAGCAAGTGCATCGGCGAATGCCTGCTCTTTTTGTTCCATTTCTTCAAGGGCCATAAGTAGCTCTTCTTCAACATCGTTAAGTTTAGGCGTGAGTGTGGCTTGTTTAGTAATTAACTCTTTAAGCTTGCCTTTATTTTCGTCGTTATAGAGAGTGTTATCGCCTAGCGCCTCTTCAACGTCAGCTAGTTCTGCAGCAAATTTATCTAATTGCTTTTCAAGTTTTTCAATTTGCTTTTTCAGCGGCTGAATCGCTTTTCTAAACTCGGCTTCTAAGCGCTTTTGCTCTTTACGGTTAACTTGTGAATGGGCTTTTGGCTCTTCGTAGGTGTCGTTTTTAGCGGCTTCTTTATTAGCATTAAGCAGCCACTGATAATATGCATCTAGGTCGTAGCCAAATTGGGTGACCTCGCCATTATCAACTAAATAAAATTCATCGGCGGTATTTTTAAGCATATGACGGTCATGCGATACCGTGACCATAGCGCCTTCAAAGCCTTGTAATGCCATAACTAAAGCGTGGCGCATTTCTAAATCAAGGTGGTTGGTTGGCTCATCGAGTAGTAGTAAATTTGGTTTTTGATAAACCAACATAGCCAGTACTAAACGGGCTTTTTCACCGCCTGAAAACGGTGCTACAGGGTCGAGTGCTTTATCGCCTACAAAGGCAAAACCGCCTAAAAAGTCACGCAATGATTGTTCGCTGGCTTTTGGGTTTAAGCGTTGCAGGTGGGTGACGGCACTGGCTTTTAAATCTAGAGACTCCAGTTGATGCTGCGCAAAGTAGCCAATGTTTAAGCCTTGATGCTGAAACACTTCACCTGCTTGAGGTTGTAAGTCACCTGATAGTAATTTAATCAGTGTTGATTTACCTGCGCCATTTCTGCCAAGTAGTGCAATACGGCTGCCTGGTACTAAGTTCAGCTTAATACTGTTTAAAATGGTGACATCGCCATAACCGGCTTTGGCTTTGTCGAGTGTCATTAACGGGTTAGGCAGAGCGGTTGGCTCGGCAAATTCAAAATCAAATGGCGAGTCAACGTGTGCTGGGGCAAGTTTTTCCATTCGCTCTAGCGCTTTAACACGGCTTTGTGCCTGTTTGGCTTTACTAGCTTTGGCTTTAAAGCGGGTAATGAACTGCTCAAGATGCGCTATTTGTTCTTGTTGTTTTTCAAACATGGCTTGCTGCTGCAATAGGCGCTCAGCTTTTTGGCGTTCAAACTGCGAGTAGTTACCTTTGTACACATTAATAAGTTGTTTATCTATATGCCAAATTTGATCAACCACAGCATCTAAAAACTCACGATCATGAGAAATAAGTACTAGCGTGCCGGTGTAGGCACGTAAAAAACGCTCGAGCCAATACACGGCATCTAAATCTAGGTGGTTTGTTGGCTCATCCAGTAATAGTAAGTCGGCATCGCGAATAAGCGCTTGGGCTAAGTTTAAGCGCATGCGCCAACCACCCGAAAATGCACTAACCGGGTTTTCTATTTGATTATTAGCAAAGCCTAAACCATGTAACAGCTCACCTGCCTTGGCTTCTATGCTATAGCCTTTAATGTTTTCAAGCTGAATATGCACTTTAGCTTGAGTGTCGCCATCGTTATTTTGCTCGGCTTCACGCAGCGCAATTCGTAGCGCATAATATTCAGGGTGGCCTTGCAGTACGTAATCTATGGCGCTTATTTCAAGGGCGGGGGTTTCTTGCTTTACCGAGGCCAGTGACCAATCTTTAGGAATACTGTAATTACCGCCATCTAACGAAAGCTCAGACTTTAATAAACTAAATAGCGTTGACTTACCACAGCCATTGGCACCAACAAGGCCTACTTTGTGCTCTGGAAATAATGTAGCCGATGCATTTTTTAATAAAGCTTTGCCACCGCGAAGCAGTTCTATTTCTGAGATTTGGATCATAAATACGTTACTTTACTGTGCCTTGATTGAATTGCCGCCATTATAACACGGATCTTATTAGCCATATCAATCGTATCAAGTAGGCAAATATTGCGATAAAATAACGTCAGTCAAAATGGTAGGAAAAGCGAAGTGAAACATAAAAAACGATTTATTGCTGGAGCAACGTGTCCTGAGTGTAAAACCATGGATATGTTAATGCTTTACAAAGAGCACGACGTAGAAAAAGTTGAATGTATGCAGTGTGGCCATAAAATGGCTCAACCAGAGCAGGCTGTGCAGGCATCAACACGCCAATTTGAACAGATCATTGGCGTGTTTAATCCAGGCGATTAGTGCCTTGTTAGTGCTGCTTAATAATGCGGCGGCGGTGGCTCTGGCATATTCGACATCATAGGCTGTGATGACTGCGACTCTTTAAGTTTTTCAGCCAGCAACTCGGTTTGGCGCTTTATTTTTGCCATCTGTTGCTGGTGAACTTTTATTTCATCATTTAAAATTTCAATCGTTTCGTCTTGAAAAGCCACTTTAGCCTCAAGCTCCATTAACCGATGTTCAATTGTGTTCATTTGGTTCTCGTATAATAAAGCGCTCAGCGATTCCGCTTGAGCTTTCAGTTAACAATGATTTACCGTTATCTGTAAATGTCACATCAAGTACCACTGCCGATTTTGGCTTACTGCCTTCTCTTGGGGTCACTTGCCATGTTTGAATTTTTTCACCACTGTTTAGCTGCCATAAATCCACTCGTTTGTTGGGTGAACCGGTTGCTAATAAAGTGCCTTGGTCGTTAAAGCGCACCGCAGTAAAAATTTTCTGACGCGCAATATACTTTAGTTTACTAACAAGGTCACCTGTAGTCAGCTTCCATACATTTGCTTGTGCCATACTGTCGGCGGTAAAAGCATAACGTCCTTGAGGATCTAAAGCGACTTGGGTTACTCGGGTTGGGTGATTAAAGCGATGGATAACTTGTCCACTTTGGGTATCCCATAAGTAGGCCACATAATCGTTTGAGCCGCTCAATGCATAGCGCCCATTAGGTGATAGGTCTACGGTGTTTACTTTATCTTGGTGGCCTAAAAATTCAATGCGTCTGCCAGTGTTAAGGTTTATAAATACCACAACGCCATCGCTGCGCCCGTAAATAACACTGTTGCCTTGGTTACTAATGGCAATATCGCGGATGCTGGCTTTTTGTATTTTGTAAAAGCCTTTATTTTTGCCTGAGGCTATATCCCAAACGGCAAAGGTGGTTTTTTCGGCGGTAACAGCCACGCTATTATCAAAAGCAATGGCTACGGCATAAACTAAGCTATCTTCAGCCTGTTGTTGAAACCATTGGTATTTAAGCGCTTGCTGTTGATTATCCCAAAGGGCGGCCCCATGATTGATAGAAGACACTAAGCTGTATTGACCATCATGCGATAGTGCGGATGAGAAAGCACCTTGTGCTGTGTGCTCAAAACTAGCCACTGCTTGTTGTTTTTCATCACTACATGCAATTGTTAATAAACAGCAGGTAGCAACTAAAAAAGTACGAAATAACGACATATTACAGGTATTTCCTCTTAACTCTTCGTGACTGAGAGGTTAGACTAGGTTGCGAAAAACGCCTAGGTTGTTTGTCTAATCACTGGATATGTTTTTAGTTTAGCTATTAAACAAGCAGCCTACCATGTAGGCCGTTAATCTTTAACTAGTAATATTACAATAAATGACAACTGCAAAGTGTGTCGGAGATTTAAAATGAGAAAGACGATTAAATTGTCATTGATTGCAGCGTCAGTTTTAGCGCTTACAGCTTGTAATCAAGAAGCAAAAAAAGAGCAAGCAGACGTTAAGCTAGATACTGTAGCGCAACAACAAGCATACGGTATTGGTGCATCTGTAGGTAACTTTTTAAATAAAGACCTAGCAGATAAAAAAGAGATTGGTATCGAATTAGATCAAGCATTATTAATGCGTGGCTTTGAAGATGCACTTGCTGGTAATGCTAAAATTGACGAAGAGAAAATTCGTGAAGTATTAACAGCATTAGATGAGTCAGTGCGTACTAAACAAGAAGAAAAAGCAAAAGTAGAGTCTGAAAAAAGCAAAGTTGAGGGTGAAAAATACCTAACTGAAAATGCTAAAAAAGAAGGCGTAATGGTTACTGAGTCTGGTTTACAGTACGAAGTAATGAGCGAAGGCGAAGGCGCTAAGCCAGTAGCGACTGACGTAGTTAAAGTGCATTATAAAGGTACTCTTTTAGACGGTACTGAATTTGATAGCTCTTACTCACGCAACGAGCCAACAACTTTTCCACTAAACCGTGTTATTCCTGGTTGGACTGAAGGTTTACAACTTATGACTGTTGGTTCTAAGTACAAATTTACCATTCCTTCAGATCTTGCTTACGGTGATCGTGATTTAGGTAAAATTCCTGCTAATTCAACACTTATTTTTGAAGTTGAATTATTAGAAATTCAAAATGATGCAGAAGCTGCCGCTGCAGAATAAGTATTTATATAAAACAAAAAAGGGACCTTAGGTCCCTTTTTTATTGCACTGAATAACTAATTAGTCAGTGTGGTTAGAATATAAGTTATCAATTAACTCATCTTCAAGTGCAAAGCGCGCTTCGAGTGCTTCACCAATAACCGATAGGTCATTATCAAATCCTACTAACAAATCTTCTGCGTCTACTTCAGCGTATTTGTCATTGAAATCTAGAGCAATGTCAGTGGTATCTGAAATACGTGGGTATATAGTATTTGCTAGTTGTTGGCTTTCTAAGCCTTTCTTTTCGCAAGCTTTAGCAATATCGTCGTACACTTCAAAGTGGCCGGCCGATAGGTAATCCATTAAGATTTGGCAAAATGCTTGAATTTGTGATGGTTCAGGCAAAGATTGATCTTTTTTCTCGTAAGGTGAAAAGCCTGCAATTTTACAATAAAGCACAATCAGCTCTTGGCGTTCGTTTAACCAATTGTCGATGACCGTATGGCTACCCCCCCACTTTTGTTGAGCTTTTTCTACACGCTTCAGCATAATTCTTCTCCTAAGCTGGGTTGGATTTTTAATTGGTAATAAAGTTTCTATCATCCAAGATATATTTAATTGGCGTGTATATCAACAAGTAAAATAGATGTAGTACCACAGAGGGTTTTGTTTAAGGTATAAGTTGTAAGTAATTTATTTCAGGCAAGAAAAAACCACCTGTTACGGTGGTTTAATTTCTTTATTAGACTTGTTTAAACAAGCATTCTTATTTTTATTAGAGATTTTTATTATTTTTGTATTAACAATTTTTGTTATTGTTTTGTTAACGCGGGAGTAACAATACCAAGCTTTTTTAAATGTTGCAAATAGTTTAATGAAAAGTTTTTATTATTAACGTTTGCTTGGTTGTTTTATATACAAAATAAAATGAAAACTAAAAATTACTTGATCTAGCGCTACTCTAAGGCGATTTAATCGCTTAGCGATAGAGGGGCCGCAAATATGGTGGTACAATCTTGCACAATTTCTAAAAGCCCTAGGACTCTATACGCTATGAGCGAATTAAAAAACGACCGTTATTTACGTGCCCTTGCCAAGCAACCTGTTGATGTCACGCCAGTATGGATGATGCGTCAAGCTGGACGTTATTTACCTGAATACCGTGCTACACGTGCACAAGCGGGCGATTTTATGAGCCTGTGTAGAAATGCTGAGTTAGCCTGTGAAGTAACTTTACAGCCTCTGCGCCGTTACCCGTTAGATGCCGCTATTTTATTTAGTGATATTTTAACTATTCCCGATGCAATGGGATTAGGTTTGTACTTTGAAACAGGTGAAGGCCCTAAGTTTGAACGCCCAATCTCATCATTAGCCGATGTTAAAAAAATTCCAAAACTTGATCCTACCGATGAGCTTGGCTACGTAATGAATGCTGTAAGCGCTATTCGTCGTGAGCTTAAAGGTGAAGTGCCATTAATTGGTTTCTCGGGTTCACCTTGGACACTTGCAACTTATATGGTTGAAGGCGGAAGCAGTAAGGTTTTTGGTAAAATCAAAAAAATGGCGTTTGCTGAGCCACAAACACTGCATTTATTGCTTGATAAGCTAGCTGATTCAGTGATTGATTACTTAAACGCGCAAGTTAAAGCGGGTGCACAATCGCTGATGATATTTGATTCGTGGGGCGGTGTATTGAGCCCGCGTGACTACAATGAGTTTTCACTGCAGTATATGCATAAAATCGTTGATGGTTTAATTCGCGAAAATGATGGCCGTAAAGTACCGGTTACTTTATTCACTAAAAATGGTGGCCAATGGATTGAGGCAATTGCAGCAACAGGTTGTGATGCAGTAGGCCTAGATTGGACTATTAATATTGGTGATGCCAAACGTCGTGTTGGCGATAAAGTGGCACTACAAGGCAATATGGATCCTTCAATGCTACACGGCACGCCAGATCGTATTCGCCAAGAAGTCGGCACTATTTTAGAAGACTTTGGCACTGGCAATGGTCATGTATTTAACTTAGGTCATGGTATTACACCTGATGTTGATCCAGAAAATGCGGGTGTATTTATTAACGCTGTGCATGAGCTAAGTGCACAATATCATAAGTAAGTTGTGAACTAGCAATAAAAAGCCCGCTAATTAGCGGGCTTTTTTGTGCAAACTATTTTACTTAAGTTTTTACTTAAACAAGCGGTTTAAACCATTTAATGCCGCAACTCGATAAGCTTCTGCCATTGTTGGGTAGTTAAACGTAGTATTTACAAAGTAGTCGATGGTATTGCCACCATTTTTTTGTTCCATTATAGCTTGGCCAATGTGAACAATCTCAGAAGCACGCTCACCAAAGCAATGCACGCCAAGTACTTCTTTGGTTTCTGTATGGAACAATATTTTTAAACTACCCACATCGGTACCTGCAATTTGCGCACGGGCTAAGTGTTTAAATTGCGCACGCCCCACTTCATACGGTACCTTTGCGGCAGTTAATTGCTGCTCTGTTTTACCAACAGAACTCATTTCAGGAATAGTATAAATACCGGCTGGAATATCAATAATCAGCTTTTCATCGCAGTTACCAGAAGCGATGGCATCTGCGGCAATCCGGCCTTGGTCAAATGCCGCACTAGCAAGGCTTGGGTAGCCAATAACATCGCCTACTGCGTATACATTGTCTATTTCTGTTTGGTAGGTTTCGTTTACTTTTACTTGTCCGCGGCTATCTGCTTTTAAGCCAATCGCTTCTAAATTCAGTGTATCGGTATTACCAGTACGGCCATTGGCAAATAAAATGCAGTCAGCCTTTACACGTTTACCTGATTTTAAATGCATAACAACACAGTCATCGCGGGTTTCAATGCGATCAAATTCTTCGTTATGACGAATAACAATGCCACTATTCCAAAAGTGATAGCTAAGCGCATCAGATATTTCAGCATCCATAAACGCAAGTAGGCGATCGCGAGTATTTACTAAATCAACCTTTGCACCTAGCCCTTTAAAGATAGATGCGTATTCACAGCCAATTACACCCGCGCCGTATATAAGTACGCGATGAGGATCGTGTTCAAGGCCTAAAATTGTGTCACTTTCATAAATACGCGAATGGGTGAAATCAACACCTGGTGGGCGATAAGGGCGTGAGCCGGTAGCAATAACAATAGTTTGTGCAGTTAGGCGTTCAGTTGAACCGTCATTACGTCTAATTTCAATAGTGTGCTTATCAACAAAGCTAGCATCGCCTTGAAACATATGAATGCGGTTACGATCGTAAAAGCTGCTGCGTAAGTTTGATTGCTTTGAAATTACCGAGCTGGCATGGCGTAAAATATCTGGAAAGGTAAGTCTTACCGGGCGCTCACCTACGTTAAACAAAGGGTTTGCTTTGTATTCAATATAGCGACTAACCGAATGGCGAAGTGCCTTTGAAGGAATGGTTCCCCAGTGAACACAACCACCACCAACAGCAGTTTGGCGTTCAATAACCGCTACTTTTTTGTTACTTTTAGAGAGGTTCATAGCGGTCCCTTCACCGCCAGGACCCGTGCCAATAATGATTGCATCATATTGGTAGCTCACGGGTACTTTTTTCTTTTCTGGTTGTTTGGCCACAGCCACTCCTATTTTAACTAAAAGAGGCTTTTAATAACCTCGCATTAAGTGCTAGCCATGCCTGTTTTTGTGTTTCCCAGGCGGCTTCAAGCTCGTGATATTGTGCCATTAATGCCGACTTTTCACACTGCTTTGCCATATTATTTTTTTTAGCTTCCAACACTTGTTTTTGTAATGAGCAATAATTTTGCAGCTTTTTAAGCAACAAATCGTACTCTTGTTGTAATAATGTAAGCTTATCTTGCGCTAAAGGCAATTTTGCAAGGCGACCTTGTGTTTTGCTCATTAAGGTTTCTGCTTTAGCTTTTTCAATGCGCTCAACCGGTGTACGCTTTAATTTACTCGCTAAACCAATGGCAGCGAGTGAGCGGATCATCCATTTTGTTGGGTCGTAATGAAACCATTTAATGCCATTGCGGTAATCGCTGGCAAAAATATGATGGAAGTTATGATAACCCTCACCGTAGGTAAATAGTGCTAAAAAGCCATTGTCTCTCGCGGTATTTTTTTCAGTGTAAGGGCGTGAACCCCAAATGTGTGCTACTGAGTTAATAAAAAAGGTAAAGTGCTGACTCAGCACTAAACGCAATAAGCCAGCTAACAGTAACATGCCCCATACATCACCAAGCATTAAGCCGAGTACTAGCGGTAAACCAACATTCATGGCAATTACCAATTTTAAGTAATGCTTGTGCTGCCACATAACAATTTTATTTCGCTGTAAATCACGACAGTTACTGTAATCATCGTAGCTGTCGCCTTGGTAGTCACGTAGCATCCAACCAATGTGGCTATACCAAAAGCCATTTGTGGCGGCATAAGGGTCTTTAACTGGGTCATCAACCTGACCATGGTGAATTCGATGATCGCTACTCCAATGCAATGCACTGTTTTGTAGCGCAAAGGCACCACCAAGGGCAAAAATAAATTCAACCACAGGGTGAGCGTTGTAAGTTTTGTGCGCCCATAAACGATGGTAGCCCGCGGTGATCGATAATCCCGCAAAAAACATGCAAGCTACAAAAGCAACCCACTGCGTGCCTGTAAAGCCATAGTTAAACCCATACCAAGGTACAAGTGTAATAGCAGCCAAAAACGTCAGGCTAAAGAAAAGGACGTTGGTCCATATAATCGGTGGTTTTTTCATGTTTCTCATTTCTCAGCGTACAACTGTACGCTAAAATAATATTTCAATCTGCTGCCGTCAAGTATTAGACTGTACTATTAGCTATTTTTTTAATTAAAAATTTATTACAAATTCACTCAGGGAGCTGTTGATGTCGGGTGTTAGAGCACAACAGAAACAAAAAACACGACAAGCATTAATTGAAGCTGCATTTAATCAACTTAGTGCTGATCATAGCTTTTCTAATTTAAGCTTGCGTGAAGTAGCACGCGAAGCTGGTATTGCGCCTACCTCTTTTTATCGTCACTTTAAAGATATGAACGAGTTGGGCTTAACCATGGTTGATGAAGCGGGTTTAACCCTGCGCCAGCTGATGCGTCAAGCACGCAGACGAATAGCCAGTGGTGGCAGTGTCATCAACACCTCTGTGGTTACTTTTATGGAGTTTATTGATAACTCAAGCAATCAGTTTAGACTTTTGCTGCGTGAACGCTCAGGTACCTCAAAAGCATTTAGAGCAGCAGTGGCACGTGAAGTAAAACACTTTATTTTAGAACTCGCACATTATTTAGAAAGTGAAACCCCCTGCGATGCTATTCATGCGTATATTCAGGCAGAAGCCATGGTTACTTTGGTATTTAATGCAGGCGCTGAAGCGCTCGATATTGAAGGTCAGCAACGCGATGAACTGATTGAGCGAGTTATATGGCAGTTACGTTATATTACGCGCGGCGCGTCAAATTACGTACGTGCTGAAAATAAAGAATAAATATTAAAAAAGTTAAAATAAGCGCTGTATTTTACAGCGCTTATTAATTTAAACCTGCTCTAGGTTTAAGTTGGATATTTTATTCTGCTATCCATTTTTTTTTGAATTTTAAATCCCCAGAAAGTCCCCTTTAATTATTTGTTTGGTATTTTTATGCTTGCGCCAACTGCGTTGCAATGATAAAAATAAGCCTCATTGGACACACACACAAGAAAACAGATGCAAACTATTCGCTTAATTACACTAAACCTAAACCTCTTACTGCTGTGGCAAGTGAGCGGGGATTAGTGTGTTTGCATTGAGTTAAACATTAAAAACCCCGCAACCGCGGGGTTTTTTTTATCTCGCTGCAGGGATAAATCGAAATTTGGGTAATACAGGAATTGAGGGGCAGTTATGCAACAGCAAGATAAAGTATGGATTTTTGATACCACCTTACGTGATGGTGAGCAGGCACTAAAAGCAAGCCTAACAGAAGACGATAAAGTTCAACTGGCGCATACCATTAGCCGCTTAAATGTGGATGTAATGGAAGTGGGGTTTCCGGTGTCGAGCCCAGCTGACTTTCGCTCAGTGCAACGTATTGCCACCGAGGTTAAAGGCCCTATTATTTGTGGCTTAGCTCGCTCGGTTGCCAAAGATATCGAGGCCTGTGGCGATGCGCTGCGCGCTGCACAGCAAAGCCGTATTCATACTTTTATTGCCACCAGCCCGCTTCATCTTGAACACAAGTTGCGTATGAGTCTTGATGATGCCACTGCAATGGCTGTTAAATCTATTAAATTAGCGCGTAACTATACCGATGATGTTGAGTTTTCGTGTGAAGATGCTGGGCGTACACCGCATTGGGATTTATGCAAAATTGTTGAGCAAGCAATTAACGCCGGTGCATCAACAATTAATTTGCCAGATACAGTCGGTTTTGTAACTCCAGATGAATACGCAGCAATGATCCGTCATTTAATGAATAACGTGCCAAATATAGATAAAGCGCGTTTAAGTGTGCATTGCCACAACGATTTAGGTTTAGCCGTTGCCAACTCCGTGGCCGCAGTGCAAGCCGGTGCACGCCAAATTGAATGCACCATTAATGGTATAGGTGAGCGTGCGGGGAACTGTTCACTTGAAGAAGTGGCAATGATCATGAAAATGCGTAAAGACCACTTAAACGTATATACCGACATAAAAAGCGAAGAAATTTATCGCGCCTCTCGTCAAGTGGCCAAAATTTGTAATATGCCGGTACAGCCAAATAAAGCGATTGTTGGCGAAAATGCCTTTGCTCACAGCTCAGGTATTCATCAAGACGGTGTATTAAAAGCGCAAAACACGTATGAAATTATGTCACCAGAAAGTGTTGGTGTACCAAGTAATCAATTAAACATGACCTCACGCTCAGGCCGTCATGTTATAGAGCACCGCTTAGAAGAATTAGGCTATCAAAAATCAGATTACGACATGGATAGCTTATACCAAAGTTTCGTTGCGCTGGCTGATCAAAAAGGCACAGTATACGACTACGACCTAGAGGCCATGATTTACTTTAATCAAATTAACGACAAAGACGAAAAGTACCAGTTAGAGTTTGTTAACTCTGCGTCTAATTCACAATCGGTGGCCAGCTCAACCATAGGCTTGCTGATTGATGGCGAAGCAAAACAAGAAGCCGCAACAGGTAATGGTCCAGTTGAAGCTTCGTTTGCTGCTATTGAGCGCTTAACAGGTATGAGTGTTGAAATGATTGAATACAATTTAGAGGCCACCGGCCAAGGCGCTAGCTCATTGGGGCAAGTGAATATTATTGCTAAATATGATGGTCGTCCCTATCACGGTGCTGGTATTGCGGCCGATGTGGTCGAAGCCTCAGTACGGGCTATGGTTCGGGTTTATAACTTAATTTATCGAGCACAAAAAGTGTCTGATTTAAAACAACAAAGGAAAGCAGGATGAGTAAAACACATTACAGCGTTGCCGTATTAGCAGGCGACGGTATTGGCCCAGAAGTTATGGCAGCTGCAGAGCAAGTACTTGACGCAGTCAGTGATAAATTTGGTTTTACTCTGAACCGTGAGCATCACGCGATTGGCGGCGCAGCCATTGATGAATTTGGCAAAGCACTTCCTGATACAACTTTAAAAGCCTGTGAAAACGCCGATGCTATTTTATTTGGCTCCGTGGGTGGCCCTAAGTGGGAGCATTTACCACCGAATGATCAACCAGAGCGCGCGTCATTGTTACCACTACGAAAGCACTTTGGTTTGTTTTGTAACTTACGTCCTGCTCAATTGTTACCCGCATTAAGCGCAGCATCACCACTTCGTGCTGATATTAGTGAAAAAGGCTTTGATATTTTGTGTGTGCGTGAGCTAACCGGCGGTATTTATTTTGGTGAAAAAGGTCGCAGTGGCGAAGGTGCTGAAGAAGCGGCATTTGACACCCAAACATACTCGCGTAAAGAAATTGAGCGTATTGCACGTTTTGCTTTTGAGGCCGCTAAATTGCGCAGCAATCATGTAACCTCGGTTGATAAAGCCAATGTTTTAGCATCAAGTGTACTTTGGCGTGAAGTAGTCACTGAAGTGAGTAAAGAGTTTCCTGAGGTGAGCTTAGATTATATTTATGTAGATAATGCAGCGATGCAGCTAGTTAAACAGCCTAGCCAGTTTGATGTATTACTGTGCGATAACTTATTTGGCGACATTTTATCGGACGAATGCGCGATGATCACCGGCTCCATGGGGCTATTACCTTCGGCTAGCTTAAATCAATCAGGCTTTGGCTTGTATGAACCCGCGGGTGGCTCAGCGCCCGATATCGCCGGAAAAGGGGTCGCTAACCCTATTGCACAAATTTTAAGTGCCGCATTAATGTTACGTTATTCATTAGGACAAGATGAAGCGGCTCGCACCATTGAAAAAGCAGTTGCAGAGGCGGTTGAAGCGGGTGTGGGGACGCCTGATATTTATCCGCAGGGCGGCTATACCACCACCGATGTTGCAGCGGCTATCGTTTCACGCATTTAATTATTAAAGCCACAGCACCGTTAGGCTGTGGCTCAATCAGATCAGGGAGTTAGCAAGTGGCTCAAACTTTATACAATAAAATTTGGCAAGCACACACGGTTGCCAGCATCAACGAGCAAACCGATTTACTTTATATTGACCGTCATTTAGTACACGAAGTGACGTCGCCACAAGCATTTGCAGGTTTACGTGAAAAAAATCGTAAAGTGCGCTGTCCAGAAAAAACCATTGCGACCATGGATCATAATGTTTCAACTAAAAGCCGTTCATTAGATGCAGCCAGCGAAGTCTCTAAAAATCAACTAATGGCACTGGATGCAAACTGTAAAGAATTTGGTATTTTGCTGTACGACTTAAATTCAGTAAATCAAGGTATAGTACATGTGATTGGCCCAGAGCAAGGGATCACTTTGCCAGGCACCACCATAGTATGCGGCGATAGTCATACCTCAACCCACGGCGCGTTTGGAGCGCTTGCCCATGGTATTGGAACCTCAGAAGTTGAGCACGTATTAGCTACGCAAACGCTACAGCAAAAAAAGGCTAAGTCGTTAAAAATTCAAATTAACGGTGTGTTACGCCCAACAGTAACTGCTAAAGATTTAATTATGGCGGTTATAGGTAAACTAGGCACTGCTGGTGGTACGGGTTATGTGGCTGAATTTTGTGGCGAAGGCATAGAGGCGCTTTCGATGGAAGCGCGCATGACGTTGTGTAACATGAGTATTGAAATGGGTGCCAAGGCAGGTTTAATTGCCCCAGATAAAATCACTTACGAGTACTTAAAAGGCCGCCCGTTTGCACCAAAAGGCGCTGATTTTGACGCCGCTGTTGCCTACTGGGAAACTTTAAAAACTGATGATGGCGCAACCTTTGACTTAGAGGTAGAGCTAGATGCTGCTAATATTCAACCACAGATCACCTGGGGGACTAACCCAGAGCAAGTGATTGGCGTTGACGAATGTATTCCAGATCCAGACAAAGAAACTGATTTAATTAAAGCTGATGCCATTCGTAGTGCACTTAAATACATGGGTTTAAAAGCGGGCGATAAGTTATCAACTGCCAAAGTAGATACAGTATTTATTGGCTCATGTACCAACAGCCGCATTGAAGATTTACGCGCCGCTGCAAAAATTGTTGAAGGCAAGCAAGTGGTTGCTGGCATTGAAGCATTAATTGTTCCGGGCTCAGGCTTGGTTAAACAACAAGCAGAAGACGAAGGCCTTGCCGACATATTTAAAGCTGCAGGATTTGAATGGCGTGAGCCAGGTTGTTCTATGTGTTTAGCAATGAATGACGACCGTTTAGGTGCAGGTAAACGCTGTGCATCTACATCTAACCGTAATTTTGAAGGACGCCAAGGGCGAGGTGGGCGTACACACTTAGTGAGCCCAGCAATGGCGGCAGCGGCAGCAATACATGGCCACTTTGTTGATATTAGAGGAGAAGCCTAATGAGTACTTATTTTAGCGGCTTAATGGCCCCACTAGATAAAAACAATGTCGATACCGACCAAATTATTCCTAAGCAGTTTTTAACTTCAACTAGCCGTGACGGCTTTGATGCGGCCTTGTTTTACGATTGGCGTTATTTAGATAATGGTGAGGCAAACCCTGAATTTATTTTAAATCGTCCTTGTTACCAAGGCGCACAAATATTGTTAACGCGCGATAACTTTGGTTGTGGTTCATCACGTGAACACGCACCATGGGCATTAAAGCAATATGGGTTTGAAGTAATTTTAGCTGAAAGCTTTGCTGATATTTTCTTTAATAACTGTGGCAATAACCAAATGCTTGCTATTGCATTGCCAGCGCAAATATTAGAAGACTTATTTGTGTTAAGTGAGCAGCATGACGATATTCACATTGATGTGGATTTAGAAAACCAGCAATTGCGCAGCAATAAATTTGCGCCAATCAGCTTTGATATTCGCAAAGACGTGAAAGAGCGTTTATTAAGTGGCTTAGACTTTATCGGTGTAACCGAGACCTTAAACCCGCAAATTGATGCGTTTGAAGCAAAGCTTGCCGCTGAGCGTCCTTGGCAATAGTGGCTTAAAAGTTATTAAATAATGAAACGCGGCATAAGCCGCGTTTTTTATTGCTGTCAGATGCTGTTCATCGTGATTACTGTCTTTGTGTTTGTTTAAACGCTAAGCTAATTTTTTACATGTTTAGGGATACATTATGAAATTATTAACAGCTGCAGCACTAATGCTTGCATCAACCGCTGCAATAGCACGCCCAGCGCCTTTAGTATCAATTCCAAGCCATGATGGCTTTTTTGATAATATTGCTGCCCATTGTGGTAAAGCTTTTGAAGGTAAAGTAACGGTTGATAATGCCACAGGGCCGAGTTCATTTGCCGATAAAAAATTAGTTATGCATGTGCGTAAGTGTAATGAACGTGAGCTACAAGTGCCGTTTCATGTGGGTGATGACGCCTCACGTACGTGGATCATTACTAAAACAGGCAGTGGGTTGAGCTTAAAGCACGATCACCGCCATAAAGATGGTACTGATGATGTATCAACTATGTATGGTGGTCATACTTTGGATGCGGGTTTTGCTAACATGCAGTCATTCCCTGCTGATCAGTATTCAAAAGAGTTATTTGTTAGCCAAGGCATACCACAATCGGTTGGCAATACATGGCAAATGTATATTTACCCTGAAAAGTTCACTTACCGACTTATTCGCCAAGGTCGCGAATTTCGCGTGGATTTTGATTTAACTAAGCCTATCACACCACCGGCTGCACCGTGGGGATATGGTGTTAACTAATCTGTTTTTATATTAAAACCACTGGCTGTTTTAATGCTCAGTGGTTTTATGGAAACATAATGAGATGTTATTTCTTTGAGGTTTTTTCTGCAGGCATTTCACACTGCACAAATACACTCAGTGGTGGCTGATAAGCGCGTGGTTTAGTTGGAAAGCGCTCATACTCTTGCACGCCTTCAGTTATTTTTAACATGAAAGGGTTATCGCGACATAAACGGTTTGCGTGGCGCAATAAAAACACACTTTGGTTTCTAAAATGTGGGTAGTCATCAGACTGTATTTCTAAGTGGTAATTGTTAGTGTCTATTTGAGTTTGCTTGTAATGCACCTTTTCATCAAAGTCATAGAGTCGCTGCATTTCAGTTTGCTCTGCCGACACATTCGAACACGCTGTTAAAAATACCCAGCTAATACTTCCATATATATAATGATTTGCTTTTCTGCTCATAAACCTTTAACTCCATCTTGATTTTGGGTAGTGTGATCAGCATATCTATTACACCCGTTATGATATAAGTCTAACACCCAAAAAGGGGAAATGTGATGTTCAAGCAAATTAAACAGCTTTTTTCGAGTATTGATCAGCAAGATTATGATATTGAACAACATGATTTAAAAACAGCGGTTGCCGCGTTATTAATTGAGGTAATGCGAGCGGATAACGATTTACAGGCAGATGAGCAGCATACGCTAAGTCTGACATTAAAAAAGTATTTTGATTTAACTGATGAAGCAGTCGATGAGCTAACTGAGCAGGCAAGTTCGAGCTTAGATGACGCCATTGATTATTTTCAATTTTCAAAGCAAATTAATAATCAATGCAGTGCAAAGCAGCGCATTGAAATAGTTGAACTACTCTGGCGATTAGCATACTCAGATGGTGAACTTGATCCACAAGAAGAATACGTTATTCGTCGTGTTGCAAACCTATTGTACGTTACCCATGAAGACTTTATTGCTGCAAAGCTTGCAGCAACAAAGTTGTAGCGAATGTTTATTTTAGTTTACTTGCTACGCTAACCAACTGCTGCGCAAGGCCGGCTACTTTTTCAGCGGTAGCAGGGTCGTTAATACGGCCGTTTTCGTCTAACAAAGTATGAATAGCCGGTACAGCTAATTGATTGGCTAATACTAAACTGCCAATGCCAGATAAAATATCACGCACGTGATTTAAGCCACGTAAGCCGCCAAGTCCACCTGGTGATGCTGCATATAATGCGGTTACTTTATTTGCAAATGCAGGCTCTGCGCCTTGTTCGGTGCGAGATGCCCAATCAATGGCATTTTTTAACACCGCGGTAATAGAACCATTATATTCTGGGCTGGCCAGTAAAATACCATCGGCTGTGCGCAGTTTGTCCTTTAATTGTTGTACGCCGGCTGGTGTGCCTTGTGCTTCTAAATCTTCATCAAACATTGGTATGGCTAAGTCTGCAAGTTTAATCACTTCCACTTCAGCGCCACTTTCTAGTGCAAAACGTGCAGCTTCATTAATAAGTTTTTGATGGAAGCTGTCTTTACGTAAGCTACCTGCTAGGGCAATAATTTTTGGTGTAGTCATGAGTTGATCCTGATGCTGATTATCTATAGGTATGACTTTAACAAATAATCACTTGCAGAAAAGCCAAATAAACGCAAAACTTGTGTGCATATATGCACAGTTTAAAGAGTGGTTACCATGGCAATTCAATTTGATGATTGGCAAGATCTTAAGGTTGCTTTTGAGGTGGCGCGGTTAGGTACTTTAACTGCAGCAGCCGAAGCGCTAGATGTGCATCATAGCACGGTGCTCAGACGAATTAATAACTTAGAAAAAAGCTTAAATGCGCGATTATTCCACCGCCATGCTCGTGGCTACAAAGTCACAGAGATTGGCGCTAAGTTATTTACCACAGCACAAGCAATTAACGGTGAGCTAGAGCGTTTACACAGTGACATAATTGCAGCAGATAGTACCTTACAAGGTAGTTTGTTACTCACCACTGTGAGTGGTTTTATAGATGTATTAAGTGAGGTATGCGAGCAGTTTCAAACCTTGCATCCGCAAGTGCAATTACAAGTGATTATGGATCAAAAGCGTTTGCGCTTAGACCATGGCCAAGCACATATCGCTGTAAGAGCAGGCCCTAGACCGGATGAAGGTGATTATATTGCGCAGCACTTGGCGGCACTCTCGTCAGGATTTTATGCCTCAAAACATTACATTAGTCGTTATGGCTTGCCACAAACGTTAGCACAACTCTCGGTGCATAATTTTGTATCGGGTGTGGCTGGGTATAATGGCAAAGTGCCATATTTTTCGTGGGTTGATGAAAATATTCCCTCGTCGCAAGTTAAACTTAGAGTATCAGAAACCTCAGAGGCTACTCGCGCCATCGTTAAGGGGCTAGGGATTGGCGGATTACAACATGATGTTGCAGCGCAATACTCTGATTTAGTGCCTGTATTACCTAACGAACTTAGTTGGCCTACTGACTTATGGTTAGTGACGCATCATTTAGTGCATCGTACTGCGAAAGTGCAAGCGTTTAGTCAGTTATTAAAAACCTATTTTAAGCAGCGTAAATTAAGTTAAAAAAGCTACAACGATTTTTTTATAGAAATACCCAAGCGCTTGGCTAGCCGTGTTAAGTTAGCGCGGTCGACCTGTAAACTACGCGCTGTGCTTGCCCAGTTATAATTATGTTGTTTAAGTTGCTGTATAATAAGCTGCTGAGTGTAAGTATCGGTGGCTTGTTTTAACGAAATGTTGTTTGTTAAAGGTGTGGTTGCAAGCTGGTTTGAGTGTTCAAGAGCTAAGGTGTTAACAGCGCTTAAGTTTAGCTCGCAATGCTCTGGCTGAATAGTAATAATTGGCTGCTGCCATTGATGCTGTTTAGCTTTTAATGCGGCGCGATTAATAACATGTTCCAGCTCTCTTACATTGCCAGGCCAGTCATATTTTTTTAGCAGTAATTGCGTTTCAATGCTGAGTTTTAGCTGTTTAATCGCAAGCTTACGAGCTGTTTTTTCCAAAAAATAACCGGCTAATAAAATAACATCTTCATCACGGGCTTTTAACGGCGCCACGCTTAACGGGTACACACTTAGGCGATGATATAAGTCGGCGCGAAATCGCCCCTGTTCTACTTCGTGTTTCAAATCACGGTTAGTGGCTGCAATCACTCTAACATCAACATATTTAAGTTCATCTTCACCAACGGTTTGTACTTCGCCACTTTGCAGTACCCGTAATAATTTACTTTGCATTGCCAGTGGTAGCTCGCCTATTTCATCCAAAAATAAGGTACCGCCATCGGCTAACTGAAACTTACCTTGGCGAGCATTTTGTGCCCCCGTAAAGGCGCCTTTTGCATGGCCAAAAAATTCACTTTCGGCGAGGTTTTCAGGCAGTGATGCACAATTTAAATGGATCAATGGCTGATCTTTGCGTGCTGAATGCAAGTGAATATTACGCGCCACCAACTCTTTGCCGACCCCAGTATCACCTAAAATTAATACACTAAAATTAGAGGCTGCAACCAGCTTTATTTCGTTTTTAAGGGTTTGTATTACTGGGCTTTGGCCAATAATTTCACCACCATCACGCTTGAGCGCCTCACGGTTTAACTCTTGTACTAATTCACTTGAGTGCTGGGCATGTTGTTTGTAATGGGCAAGCTCTAGGGCTGTTTTAAAGTGCGCACTGCACAAGGTTTGTAAGGTATTAAGCGTATCAGCGGTAATGCCGTCAAACGCATCAGCGTTTAGGCTATCAAAGGTCAAAATACCAAGCAGCGAATCTTTATCATAAAGCGGTAACCCTAAGCAGGCATGCACTGGAATATCACCCGTTTTAGCTAGTAGTAAGCCGTCATATGGGTCTGGAAGCGGGCAGTCATGTGCAAATTGCAGTGCCAAGCGGTGATTACAAATAGCATCTAGGCGAGGATGCTCTGCAATGTTAAAGCGCCTGCCTAAGCTATCAGGCATTAAACCTTTAATCGCTAAAGGTTTTAATTGCTCGCCTTGGCGAATTAACAAGGCGCTAGCATTACTTGGAATAACACGTTCAACTGTGGCTAAGAGCTGCTCAAAACTGTGGGCATGTAAGGTGCTTTGTGCAAGCTCCAAGGCAACTCGAGTCAGATTGAGTTGTTGGTTCATGTCAAAATGACCTGTTAGTGTATTTAATTGGTTTTTATAGTAGGTCATAAAGACTCTTTTTGTAAAGTGAAATTAAATAACGCTTTGAATTTAAGAGTTTTATTTAATTGGCATGGTCTGTGTAATAACAAAATAACGAAAGCAGTTATTGGAGTTGTTATGAGCAGTATTTTTTTAGAGCAGGTTAATTATTCAGTGAAGTCTAATTCTCTGTATTACCGTGTGCTATCTCATGCAAATAAGATGCTATGTATTAGCGTATTGGGGGTGTTGATTACGCTGCTAATAAGTTATCCCTATGCAGGCTACTTTTCTATACCGGTACAAATTTTTGCACATATTAGCACGATTGTTCTCGCGGCTATTATCAAAGTGAGTTACGTACTGCGCTGTGTGGCACAGCATGGGCTGGGACAGGAGGTGCGCTAATGAAGCCCATAAACTTAGCCGAACCTATGCCAGCGCAGGTCGCATTTCATCAGGTATCACAATGGTCATTATGGATGTTGGCATTTAGACCCTTTTTTTTAGCTGGTGGATCACTAGCGTGTTTGTCTGTGGGTTATTGGTTACTTATTTTAAGTGGCGATGCACAGTGGTATTTAGTTATGCCTGCTAATTTGTGGCATGCACATGAAATGTTATTTGGTTTTGCGGGCGTGGTTGTGGCTGGCTTTTTACTTACTGCAGCACAAACATGGACCGGTGTTGCAAGTATTAACGGTAAACCATTGATGTGGCTTAGCCTAATATGGCTTAGTGCACGGCTTAGTTTTTTTGTAGTTGTGCCTAGCATTGCTCAGTTTAATGTTTATGCGGTACTGATTTTACAAGTTGTTTGGTGGCTCTCGGTAATTATAGTGTTAGCCAGCATGTTGATAAAAGCGAGCAGTAAACGCAACTACTTGTTTTTATTTATTCTTTCATTTTTATGTACGCTCAATATGTTGTATTTAATACTAGTGCTAAAAAACCAAACGCAGCTAGCGCTTGCAATGGTTGATACCGCAGTACTGGTTATAAGCTTGTTGGTAGGAGTTGTAGCTGGGCGTGTATTACCCTTTTTTACTGCCAAAGGGCTGGGCTTATCTAAGCAGGTACGCACACCAAACATAGATAAAGCTATTTTATACTTATCGGTATTGGCGATAGCATTATTTTTTATTAGTAAATTATTTTTCACTGTAATTAACCCGGCACTAGTTGTGATGAGTGCAGCGTTTTTGCATTTAGTTCGCGGTGTTTGCTGGTGGAACAAGCAAGTCCTAAAAGTCCCATTATTATGGTCGTTACACTTTGCGTATTTAGCTTTAGGTATAGGTTTAATGTTAGTGGCAATCAGTTTTTATAGCAGTGCAATACTGTTTAAAGATGCTCTGCATTTTATCACTATTGGTGGTATCGGCATGATGATTTTAGCCATGATGACACGGGTATCACTAGGACATACCGGTCGCTCACTTAGTATTCCTGGTTTTATGAATCTTGCATTTGCATTGGTGTTTAGTGCCGCAATTATTCGTGCTTTTCTCCCGTCTTTTATTGGGCCACACCTAGCTTGGCAGATCAGTGCTGTGCTTTGGTTACTGGCCTTTTTATTATTTTTAATTCACTGCACTCCTATATTAACGCGGCGTCGTGTTGATGGGCGTCGTGGTTAGTTCACCCATAGGAAACCAAAATGTTATCTGAAAAAACTATTGAGATTGTAAAAAGTACAGCTCCATTACTTGCAGAAGCGGGTACAGCCGTCACCGATCATTTTTATAAGCGCATGTTTAGCCATAACCCGGAACTTAAACATATTTTTAATATGACTAACCAAGAAACGGGTCGTCAGCAATTTGCATTATTTAATGCCTTGGCTGCGTATGCGCAAAATATTGATAATTTAGCCGTGTTAAAAGAGGCATTAGCTAGAATTAACCATAAGCATACCAGCTTGAATATTTTACCCGAACACTACCCTATTGTAGGGGCGCATTTGATCGGCACACTTAAAGAGCTTATTCCTGATCAGTTTACAGCTGATGTTGAATACGCATGGCGAGAAGCTTATAACCTACTGGCTGATATTTGTATTACCGAAGAAGCAGCGTTGTATGCACACAGTAAAAATAATCATGGTGGCTGGGTAGGTACACGGAAGTTTGAAATTACTCATAAACATGTTGAGTCTGAATTTGTAACCAGCTTTATCCTCACACCTTTAGACGGCAAAGCTGTTATTTCCCACAAGCCAGGACAATATATTGGCATTAAAGTTAAGCCTGAGGGGGCAGAATATGAAGAGATCCGCCAGTATTCTATTTCGCAAAAGAGCAATGCTAAAAACTATCGTATTAGCGTTAAAAAAGAGTGCCAACCACAGCCTGGCGTGGTGTCTAACTATTTACACTCACTAGAGCAGGGCGCACGAGTAGAGCTATACCCACCAGCAGGTGATTTCTTTTTGAAAGATGCAACAAGCCCCGTTGTGCTTATTTCTGCAGGTGTTGGCCAAACCCCAATGATGGCTATGCTGCAAACGCTATTGAGCGACAATACTAATCAAGCGATTAGTTACTTACACGCGTGTGAAAATAGCCTTGAGTATTCATTTAAAGACTACCTAGCTCAGCAAACGGCTATGCATCCACAACTAAAAACCTTAACCTGGTTTAATCAAGGTGGTGGGGGATGTGATTACACAGGTCTTATGGATTTATCTGTGCTTGAAGCATCACTGCCTATTAGCGAAGGGGCATTTTATTTGTGTGGACCAGCTTCATTTATGGCTTATGTAAAAGGCCAACTACTTGACTTAGGTGTACAGAGCGCGAATATTCATTACGAAATATTTGGACCACACCAAGCATTATAAACATAAGTTACAGCTTTTTACTGTCGGTGTTTGCGGCATAAGCTTGTTGTTGCCACGCATTAAACAGCTTTTGTTGTTGATTTGATATTTTTAAACCATAAGTTTTTTGCATGTAAGCGTATGCATCGGCAATACGTTTACGTGCATAAACCGGAGGCTCTATAACGCGTTGTTTAAAATTAACCTTAACCTCACAGCGACCATATTGATTAGCATTTTGGGCTAACATGCCAAAGCGATAGTTTGAACGATCAGCGTTAATTTCACCGATTGCGGGAGCTAAATTGTTAATATCAGCTTCCATCATGCGAAACTTTGCACTTACTTTACGGCAATTTTTACGTCCACCATCTTGCCAGCATTGTAACTGATGACCGAACTCCCAAGCGGGTACAATATGTTCCCATTCTATTCGCAGAGCGCGTTGGTTCACGTTACCTGAGCGGGTAAATGTGTTGCGTGGCACATAACCACAATGGGTTGCATCGGGTACTAACTTTTTGCCTTTACGTTTTATGTCGCAACCACAATAGATACTTTTTGCATCCGTTGGTAAGGTTTTAATTAAGTGTTTTTTAGCACTGGAAAAACGAGTAAATTGCTCAGCATTAATAGTAAAGCTGATAACGCAAAGCAATAACGCAAAAATAAAATGCGGCATATCCTATCACTTTAGTGAACTACAGGAGCCGCGATTTTAAAGAGAATAACCTAAATGGTAAATCAGTTTTCTGTACAACCTGCTTAAAAACTCAGGATAGCTTACGTTTTCTTGTTCTTAATCGGATGTTTTGCAGTAATAAAATAAAACCAGTAAAACTAAAAAACACACTGCTGGCAGCAAAGCTAATGAGTAACGGGTTGTTAAAATCCTCGCGCTCATCGTAATCCATAATGTGTAACATCCAAAAGAAGTCAAACACTCGCCAAATATTACTGCGAACTGTAATGAACTCGCCGTTATCAGCATTAAAATATAAGCTGGTACTAAGCATATCGTTAAAATTAACTTGCCAAATATTTTCTTTAAACCCGGCTTCTCTAAAACTGGTTGCCAGCTTTTTAGTGCTTATAACGTTTGCATTAATTAAAAGGTGAGCGTGGGCATTAGTGATTATTTGTGCCTTGCTTGGTGCTGAAAGTGGGTCGCCAGTTGTACCATTAAAACTATAGGTTTTACTCGCTGTAGTTACTGTAATTACTGGGGTATTTAAAAAGTGACTATAATTAATTTGCTGGGGTTGTGGTGTATTCGCAATAATTTTATCAAGTGAGGCTGTGTAATCGGCTTGGCTGAAAGGGTTTTCTAGTTTGCGGTTTGCAAGGTGTTTACCGTGTACTTTTTCAAGTGGCATGGCGCTCATAAATAAACCGCCAAGCAGCCATGCAAAAATTTGTATTACTAAAAAGTAGCCTAGCCATTTATGCAGCTTACGGGCTGTTTTAAAAATGCGTTTGTTCATTCGCTTTCTCATTATTATTATTTTTTGTGCAAGGTACCTAATGGAGCTAGCTATCATTAGGTTAATAGCTGTATTAACCGTTACTTTAATACTTGCAGCTTAATAAAGGAATTAAATAAATTATAAGCTGTTGATTTGGTATAAATGCAAAATTAGGTTAAAGTTTGCGGTGAAATTTAAGTGGGGTAACACAACTGTATGTCGGAAATTCAATTTTTAAATGTAGATCTCGAGCTTGAGTCAAAGCAAGATATTAGCGTATTAGTTGCTGATTTAAAAAAGGTCGCAACCATTTTACATTATGATAAAGACGAATACCGCCAACTGGCACGCATCGAAGTAGCTGGTGAAATAACCACACCTGATAAAGCAATTAATCACTTATGTGAGCTAATTGAGTCGTGTTCACGCAATGCATTAAAGCAATGGTTAAGTTGTTCTCGCAGAACGTTTGATATGGGGTTTGAGTCGGGTACGTCGCCAAAATGTTTTAATCAGGCCTTGCATGCAGATACCTTGTTACGCATATCTGCAATTGGCGCAGGCATAGAAGTTACTATTTACCCTCTGGAAAAGTAATTTAACCTTTTCGTTCGACTACGGCTGCGGTCATTCTTGATACGCAGCAAAGCTCATTGCGACTATTGGTTATTTTAATATCCCAAACTGAGCTGCGTTTACCAATATGATAAGCCCTTGCGGTAGCCGTTAATGTGCCATTGCGTGACGCTTTTAAGTGGCTGGCGCTGATCTCTTGCCCAACACAATAAAATCGACTGAAATCAACTACAAAGTTAGCGGCATAACTTGCTACGGTTTCAGCAAGGACTACATTGGCACCGCCATGCACTATACCCATAGGGTTATGATGCTCAGGTATGGCTGGCATAGTGGCGACTAAGTAGTCATCTCCAATTTCACTGATTTCAATTCCCATGGTCTTCATGAGCGTGCCTTGGCCAGTGATCCCTTGATCTAATTGCTTACAAAACTCTAATGTAATTGGTTGGTGCCAAATACTCATGCTAGCTCCTTGGATAAGTAATTGAGAATTAATATGGTAATGCGCTGCTAATAATTACATTTATTATTGGGGTTTTAAAGCATCTTATTGTTTAGCCATCATCACTTATGAGGTATTAATTTATATTTGCGATTTTTAAATAACTGTATATACTCACAGTTAATTGTACTGTATGGAAAACCAGTTGTATGCGACCATTAACGAAACGCCAAGCGCAAATACTCGAACTTATCAAAGTGTTTATTAAAGACACTGGTATGCCTCCTACACGTGCCGAGATTGCACAAACATTGGGTTTTAAAAGTGCAAATGCTGCAGAAGAACATTTAAAAGCACTGGCTAAAAAAGGTGTGATTAAAATGAAGCCGGGCGCGAGTCGGGGTATTCAGCTTGTTGAAGAAGAAGAGCCAGAGCAACTGGGCTTACCTTTAATTGGTCGAGTTGCTGCGGGTGAGCCAATATTGGCGCAACAGCATGTAGAAAGCCACTGTAAAATTGACCCTTTAATGTTTAAACCTGCGGCCGATTTTTTACTGCGTGTTAACGGCATGAGTATGAAAGATATTGGCATTATGGATGGCGACTTACTCGCTGTACATAAAACTCAAGTAGCTGAAAATGGTCAGGTTGTTGTTGCTCGAGTGGATGATGATGTTACGGTTAAACGTCTAGAAAAAGCCGGCAGAAAAGTATTACTGCATGCTGAAAATGACGAGTTTTCAGCTATTGAAGTAGACTTGGAAAATGAATCTTTCAATATTGAAGGTTTAGCGGTGGGTGTTATTCGTAACGCTGATTGGATGTGATAGTTAAACATAACTTAGCGCTTAATATTGATTAGGCGCTGTTTTTACATGAATTATTTTTGTACGATATTGCTTGTGAATCGCTTTTTGTTATTTCAAAAAATCGCTAAATACTTTATAAATAAACAAATTTATTCTAATTGTTTTAAATCATAAAACTTTATATTTTTTCCGCTGTTATTCAAGCTACCCCTTACCAACTCTGACTCTTAGATTAATTACCTCATTAGTTAATATTTTTTTGCTGCACTTTTTTAAGTAACCCCCTTGTTTATTTTTCATACTCACCTTGCTTATTGTTTATTTTTTAACTAGTTATTAAAGAGCTGGAATAAAAATAACTCACAGCCTTGTCGTTTTGAGCACACATATTTAGTAACTCCAGCACCCTTATAAAAAATAAAAATAACGAATGGGCGTTTAAGCCGTATGCCTCTTCGCTTTGCGTCAGCAATAGCATCAAAGGAGCCGTCACATGGGTAAGCTGAGTTCTTCCTTGTGGCTTATATTGTTAGTTTTTTCGCAAAATGTGCTTGCTAATAGCCAATATAATATGCGTAAAGGCGTAACTGATATAAGTAATAATGTATACCAACTGCACATGACCATATTTTTAATATGTTGTGTGATTGGGGTGATCGTGTTTGCCATTATGTTTTGGGCACTCATCCATCATCGCAAGTCTAAAGGGGCTGTCCCTGCCCAGTTTCATGAAAGTACCAAAGTAGAAATACTCTGGACTGCCATTCCTTTTGTCATCTTAATTGTTATGGCCATTCCTGCGACTAAAACGTTAATTGCCATGGAGGATGCCAGCAAAGCTGATATCACCATAAAAATTACTGGATCACAGTGGAAGTGGCATTACGAGTATATGGGGGAGGACGTTGAGTTTTATTCAATGTTAGCGACTCCTCAAAATGAAATAACGAATCTTGCCGATAAAAACCCGAATTATTTACTCGAAGTAGATAAGCCACTAGTGCTACCGATTAACCAAAAAGTTCGTTTTTTAATGACTTCAGATGATGTAATTCACTCATGGTGGGTGCCTGATTTTGCAGTTAAAAAAGATGCAAACCCTGGGTTTATTAACGAAACATGGACCAATATTAATGAAGTAGGTACTTACCGCGGGCAGTGTGCAGAGCTGTGTGGTAAAGATCATGGCTTCATGCCTGTTGTGGTAGAAGCAAAAACAGAAGAAGACTTCAAAACGTGGTTGGCAGAAGCTAAACAAGCTAAACAAAAAGCGGCTGAAGCAGACGCTGCGTTATTAGATCAAGTGGTACCAAAAGAGGAGCTGATGGCTCTTGGTGAGCAAGTTTATATGGCGAGCTGTGCAGCGTGTCATCAACCTACAGGTTTAGGTTTGCCGGGTGTCTTTCCAGCACTTAAAGGCAGCCCAATAGTTATAGGTGATATCAAAGGTCATATCGATATCTTACTTCATGGTAAACCAGGTACAGCGATGCAGTCTTTCGCAAAGCAATTATCTATTAAGCAGATAGCAGCCGTTATTACTTATAAGCGTAACGCATGGGGTAATGACACCGGAGAGGTAATTCAACCAAGCGAAATACAAGCGGCACTGGATGCTGATGGGGAGGCTAAATAATGAGTAGCATTGCAGAACAACCTAATTCCAATGAGGCTCATCATGGCCATCAACCTGCAACAGGCTTTAAGCGCTGGTTATTTACAACCAACCATAAAGATATCGGAAGCTTATATTTAATTTTTTCTCTCACCATGTTTTTGATTGGTGGAGCAATGGCCATGGTTATTCGGGCTGAGTTATTTCAGCCGGGTTTACAATTGGTTGATCCTCACTTTTTTAATCAAATGACCACAGTGCACGGTTTAATCATGGTGTTTGGTGCAGTAATGCCTGCATTTACTGGATTGGCAAACTGGATGATTCCGTTAATGATTGGTGCGCCAGATATGGCATTACCGAGAATGAACAACTGGAGCTTCTGGATTTTACCATTTGCGTTTTTGATTTTGTTAGCGTCATTGTTTATGCCTGGTGGCGGTCCTGCATTTGGGTGGACCTTTTACGCTCCGCTTTCCACCACTTATAGTAACGACAACACAGCAATGTTTGTATTTGCGGTACATATAATGGGTATCAGTTCGATTATGGGTGCCATTAATGTGGTGGTCACCATAGTGAATATGCGTGCTCCGGGTATGACATGGATGAAACTGCCGTTATTTGTGTGGACATGGCTGATCACGGCTTTTTTACTTATTGCAGTAATGCCGGTACTTGCTGGTGCAGTTACTATGGTACTCACCGATAAATACTTTGCGACCAGCTTCTTTGACGCCGCTGGTGGTGGCGATCCGGTAATGTTCCAGCATATATTTTGGTTTTTTGGTCATCCTGAAGTTTATATTATGATTTTGCCTGCCTTTGGCATTATCTCTACGATTGTTCCTACTTTTTCACGTAAAAAACTATTTGGTTATGCCTCTATGGTGTACGCCACTTCCTCGATTGCCTTGTTGAGCTTTATTGTGTGGGCGCATCATATGTTTACCACAGGTATGCCCGTGGCGGGTGAGTTGTTTTTTATGTATGCGACTATGTTGATATCGGTACCTACCGGTGTAAAAGTATTTAACTGGGTAGCAACTATGTGGCGTGGCTCTATTAGCTTTGAAGTGCCCATGCTGTTTAGTATCGCATTTATTGTGCTGTTTACTTTAGGTGGCTTTTCGGGATTGATGTTGGCGATCACACCTGCTGATTTTCAATACCACGACACCTACTTTGTAGTTGCACACTTCCATTATGTGCTGGTGACGGGCGCGGTATTTTCTATTATGGCGGGGGCTTATTATTGGTTGCCAAAATGGACCGGAAATATGTTCAATATTACTTTGGCAAAATGGCATTTTTGGTTGTCCTTGGTAAGTGTAAATGTGCTGTTTTTCCCAATGCATTTTGTGGGGTTAGCTGGTATGCCACGTCGAATTCCAGATTATGCACTGCAGTTTGCTGACTTTAACGCCATTATTAGTATAGGTGGGTTTGCCTTTGGTTTATCGCAATTACTGTTCGTTGTTGTTGTGTATAAATGTGCAAAAGGGGGAGATAAAGTGCCTGCAAAAGTTTGGGATGGGGCAGAAGGGCTTGAATGGGAAGTTGATTCACCAGCGCCATATCATACGTTCTCAACGCCGCCGGACATTAAATAATGACTCACTTGCCGTTATTAAAAAAGCTGGTGGTTATTTGCATTGCAATGTTTGCTTTTGCATTTGCCATGGTACCTATATATGACGTGTTTTGCGATATAACCGGGCTTAATGGTAAGCCCTCGTTAGAGCAAGCACAGCAAAGTACCTTGGTTACTGAGAATAGAGAAGTTAGCGTTAGTTTTACCACCCATGCCCAAAGTGGTGCGCCTTTTGAGGTTAAATCTAAAGAATACAGTGTAGATGTAAAACCAGGGGCCATGCGTGAGGTTATGTTTAGCGCTAAAAACAATAGTAATGAAGACAAAGTGATGCAAGCGATACCTTCGGTAGCGCCGGGTAAAGCGGCTAAGTATTTACACAAAATAGCGTGTTTTTGCTTTGACCAGCAACCTTTGAAAGCTGGCGAGGAGTTAGAGTTTAAATTACTTTTTTATGTTGATACTGAGTTACCTAGTGATGTGGAGGAGTTAACTCTGTCTTATACCGTATTTGATATTAGCGAGAAGTTAGTAGCCAGTAATAACTAGCTTATAAAACTAGTGAAAAACTAGGAGCAAATGAAATGAATCAAAAATATGAACATTATTACGTACCTGATCAAAGCCCATGGCCAATAGTTGGCGCGGTGGCGCTATTTTTTATTGCGGTAGGGGCAGCCTTAACAGTTATGGATATGGGTAAAGAGGGAGGCAGTGGTGTTTACTTACTGTATGTGGGTATTGCCGTATTGCTTTATATGCTGTTTAGCTGGTTTAAAAATGTGATTGAAGAGTCGCATCAAGGTTTATATTCTGCACAAATGGATCGCTCATTTAGACAAGGTATGAGCTGGTTTATTTTTTCAGAAGTCATGTTTTTTATGGCCTTTTTTGGGGCCCTTTTTTATGCTCGCATGTTTTCTGTGCCTTGGCTTGGAGGCGCCGATAACAACGCCATGACTAACGAAGTGTTATGGCCTACTTTTGAGGCTGTGTGGCCATTGTTAAATACCCCTGGGGGCACCTCTACTCAAGCAATGGGTTGGCAAGGGTTACCACTGATAAATACCCTTATTTTATTGGCTTCGTCGGTAACTCTGCATTTTGCCCATGTAGCGATGGAAAATAACAAACGTACTCCACTTAAGGTGTTTTTAGGCGTAACTATTTTGCTGGGAGTATGCTTTTTAGGGCTCCAAGTAGAAGAATATATTTATGCTTATAATGACCTTAATTTAACCCTTGATGCGGGAATTTACGGTAATACCTTCTTTTTGCTAACCGGTTTTCACGGTATGCATGTCACCTTAGGTACCATTATTTTATTAATCGTTTTCCTACGGATTTTAAAAGGCCACTTTACAAAAAATAAGCACTTCGCGTTTCAAGCTGCGGCGTGGTACTGGCATTTTGTTGATGTTGTTTGGCTATGTTTGTTTGTTTTTGTATATGTACTGTAGTGGGCAAAGGTGATTGATTTGCCGTAATTAAACCGAGCTTTAGTGCGGCAATTACCATCACTAATACCACAACAGAAAATAACACTCGACGCCCTAAAAAGTGAGACATGGGGCGTCCATTGGTTTTTCCCGACACCATAATTAATAAAGCACGAAATAAATTAAACAATATAAATAATAACAGTAGAACAATAATAATTTTAATAATCACTGGATTTACCCTTATGCAGTTAGTTGTATTTAACAAACAAAAGCTTAGCTCAATAATTACAGTTTGCCTGGTTGTTATTGTGGTATTAGTTTGTGTGCGTTTAGGGTTTTGGCAATTACAGCGCGCAGATCAAAAGCAACAACAGCTTAATGCCATTGAAAATATTCAACAGCAAGGAGTTATGAGCTGGGCACAGTTGCAACAACTGCCAAAAGAGTGGAATAAAACCGGCGTATTAGTTTCGCTGAGTGGTTATTTTGATACCAATAATTATTGGCTGCTCGATAACCAAATTTATAATGGTCAGGTTGGTTACGACTTACTGGCATTATTAAAATTAGCTGATGATTCGCGCTTTTTATTAGTTAATTTAGGCTGGGTAAAAGCTGGCAGTTCAAGAGAAGTCCTACCAAACGTGACAATACCTAGTGGTAAATTTACGTTAACGGCACAAATTAAAGAAGATAACTTAAGTGGCTTTACCTTAGCTAATAGCAATACTCAGTCAGATTTAGCTAAACGAATTCAAATCATTGATCTGCAATCACTCAGTAGCCAATCCCAGCGACCTTTAGTGGATTTTATGGCCTATCGCCAAGGCGACGAAGATGAGATTGCGGCCCCCCATTATGAAGCTGTTGTGATGAGTCCAGAAAAACATTATGCCTACTCAGTACAGTGGTTTTTAATTGCGATTGCCTGTGTGGTAGTTGCTATTTTTGCAAGCAAGAAGAGGATAGATAATGAAAAATAAACCCCTGTTGCTCTTTGTTGTATGCTGCGCTATCCCTTTAGTGCTGGCTTACAGCGCGTTAAAACTTGATTGGCTACCTACAGCAATTACTAATCATGGTGAGTTTTTAAAACGTGAAATTAAGCTAGACAATTGGCAGCAGCATAATCCAAAACAATGGACTATTGCTTTAAATTATTCAGCACAATGCAAAGAGCCTTGCTCTGAGCAGCTCGCCGCTTTAGATAATTTATATGTTGCCCTTGGCAAAAACCAACACAAAGTAGATATGGCGATAATTGGTGAACCCGAAGCAGCGAAGCCGCATTGGCATATGATTGCTGCACAACAGCAGTTAAGACCCGCGAGCTTGTATTTAATAGACCATATGGGACTGATTGTGCTGGAATATCCATTTAACCCTCAACCACAAGAAAACCGTTTGATACAAAAGGGATTATTGAAAGATCTAAAAAAATTACTTAATTACTCTCGCTCAAGCTAAGTAGAGGCTGCTATGTATAAAAACTATAAAAATTTGGTATTAGCAACGAGTTTATTCGCATTAATTGTGGTGGCTTTAGGCGCATATACGCGCTTAAGTGACGCAGGGCTTGGTTGCCCCGATTGGCCTGGTTGTTATGGCTTTTTAACCGTACCAAAACATGAGGCCGAGATTGCGCATGCGATTCAAAGCTACCCCGATATGATATTTGAAACAGCAAAGGCATGGAAAGAAATGATTCATCGCTATTTTGCTGGCACGCTCGGAGTATTAATTTTAGTGTTGTTTATTTTGGCTTTTGTAAAACGCCAGTATCCAACTACGCCTGTAAAATTACCGATGCTACTGCTTTTGCTTGTTATTTTTCAAGCTGCGCTTGGCATGTGGACGGTGACTATGAACCTGCAGCCGCTAATTGTGATGGGGCATTTACTCGGAGGGTTTAGCATTTTGGCGTTATTAACGTTGTTGTACTTAAGGCTGACCAGTCAGCCTATTACGGGTGGGGACGCAGGTGCAAAACCTCACTTTAAACTAAGCTTGGTGGCGCTCACGGTACTTATTTTACAAATCGCTCTAGGTGGCTGGTTAGCGGCTAATTATGCCGCGCCACATTGTAATGGTTTGCCGCTATGTAGCTATGCTCAGCCGTTTTCGCTCAGTAGTGTTTTTCAGTTACCGTTAGAGCACAGTAATTATGAGTTTGGCGTGTTATCACAACAAGCGCGTATGTCTATTCATTTACTGCATCGTATGTGGGCATTGGTCACTTGTATTGTGTTGGCACTCGTTATGTGGCGAATATATAGCCATGCCTATTCACAAAAAATCAAAAGCTGCACAGTGAGTGTGTTGGTAGCGTTATTTTGCCAGATAGCGTTGGGGTTAGCTGTAGTATATTTTCACTTTCCGATCAGTGTTGCGCTGGCGCATAACTTAATGGCTGCCATACTGTTATTAACTATGGTTAGGTTATGTTATTACCTAAAAGTCCGTACCTAAAGGGGAATCGTTATGGCACTTACAATTAACAAAAAAGCAATGCAGCCCGTTTATAGCCCATCGTTATTGACTAAAAGTTATCATTTAATCCAAGATTATTTAGCAATCAGTAAATTTAAAGTGGTGGCTATGTTGGTGTTAACGGCATGGGTGGGCTTGGCTCTCGCCCCTGACGTTGGTAGAGGCATTGGGGTTCAGTTCATAAGTTTATTAGGGATTGGTTTACTCTCTGCGGCAGCTGCCGTTATCAATCATGTGGTTGATAGTGAAATTGATAGTAAAATGGCACGTACACGCCACCGCCCAGTCGCCAAAGGACGCTTAAGTAAATTACACGCATTGAGTTTTGCTGCTGTTATTGGCGTGGCAGGGTTTATTATGTTGATGTTGTGGGCAAATACACTCACTGCCATACTTACCTTATTTGCACTTGTTGGTTACGCATTTATTTATACGTCGTTTTTAAAACGCGCCACGCCACAAAATATAGTGATTGGTGGTTTGGCTGGCGCCATGCCACCTTTACTTGGTTGGGTGTCTGAAACCAATCAAATGGCAGCCGCTCCTTGGTTGTTGGTTATGATTATATTCACATGGACTCCTCCGCACTTTTGGGCGTTAGCAATCGCGCGTAAAAGTGATTACGAACGCGCTAAAATCCCTATGTTACCTGTCACCCATGGTATTGATTTTTGTAAAACCTGTGTGCTCGCGTACTCAGTGCTATTAGCCATTGTGTGCGTATTACCCTATTTGATAGGTATGTCGGGACTTATTTATTTAAGTGGGGCCTGTATCCTTAATATACTCTTTATATACAAAGCAATTAACTTAAAATTTGCCGCCAAAGAAGACACCGCAATGGATTTATTTCGTTTTTCGATTGTTCATTTAATGATACTCTTTGTTATCTTATTTATAGATAAATGGCTAGTTATATGAAGCAGTTATGGTGTGGGTTAATTGTTTTTTCGGTGCTTTTTTTATCGGCATGTGATGATAAAAAAAGTTTACAAGATCTTGATGCATTAGTGTACGAAACTGCAAAACCGTTATCTGATTTCTCGCTAAATGATCAACAGGGGGAGTTAGTAACCAAAAAGCAGTTTTTAGATCAATGGAACTTAGTGTTTTTAGGCTACACAAGCTGCCCTGACATTTGTCCAATGACGCTTGCTAAGCTCAACAATGTCTATAAAAACTTACAAGCTGACTATCCACTGCAGGTGTGGTTTATATCTGTTGATCCTAAACGAGATATTGCTCAAAAGCGTAAAGAGTACATAGATTATTTTAACCCTAAATTTTTAGCTGTATCTGGGGAGCATAAAGACTTATTTCCATTTGTACGAGAGCTGGGATTAATTTATGCAATTAGTGATAGTGATGAATCTGACTATGCGGTGGATCATAGTGCATCGGTTGCACTTGTTGATGGTAGTGGCGCCCTGAGAGCTATTTTTAAGCCCGAATTTAAACAAGGAGATGTGCCTTTGGTGAATACTACAAAATTAACAGCAGAATTTATTGAAATAGCAGATTACTACAAAAACTAGTTTTTAATGGTTTAACAATTTTCAAGGGGCTTTGTGCCCCTTTTTACGTTTTTTAACAGCTGTTTTTAATTAATTAGTTATTTTTTAGTCGTTTTTATGGCGTTTTCTTTATCTCGGTCTAAGCTTTTGTTATGGATTGAGTTGATAAGGAAAAGCTTAAAAATGCTTAAACTACCAAATGAGCTTTCAATTGTTCAGGTTGACGTTTTACATCAAGATTTATTAAGCGAGCTTAATAATAGCCGAGATATTTGTCTGGATATTAGCGATGTCATGTCTGCTGATACCGCCTCGGTTCAACTCCTTTGTGCCCTACAAAAACACCTTCTTACTATCAATCAAAAAATTGCCTGGGTTGGCAGCAGTGACGCATTAAAAAATGCCATTGAACAACTCGGTTTAAGTGAATATTTAGCTTCAGAAAGTACTAACTAGAGGTTTATATGAAAAGAATTTTAGCTGTCGATGATTCTGCATCAATGCGCCAAATGGTGAGCTTTACGTTAAAAACAGCAGGGTTTGATGTTACCGAAGCCAAAGATGGCAGCGAGGCATTAGCCATTGCCAAGCAACAAGGTTTTGATGCAGTTATTTCTGATGTAAACATGCCAATTATGGATGGGATCACACTTATTAGAGAGCTAAGAGGGCTACCAGATTACAAGTTTACACCGCTGCTTATGCTTACTACGGAGTCGGGGATGGATAAAAAAGTAGAAGGTAAAGCTGCTGGGGCAACAGGATGGATTGTAAAACCTTTTAATCCAGATCAGCTATTAGCCGTGCTAAAAAAAGTAATCCGTTAACTTAGGAGTGCACTGTGAGTATTGATTTAAGCCAGTTTTTTGAAGTGTTCTTTGAAGAGAGTTTTGAAGGCCTCGATATCATGGAGACTGAATTACTCAACTTAGTGCCAGGCGAAGAAGACTTAGAAACCATTAATACTATATTTAGAGCTGCTCATTCAATAAAAGGGGGCAGTGCTACTTTTGGATTTAACTCAATTGCAAATTTTACCCATGTATTAGAAACATTATTGGATCAAATTCGTGAAGGTGAGCGCAATATAACTAGCGAGCATATTAATTTATTACTTAAATCAGTGGATTGCTTAAGGGCTTTGTTAAGTTCGCTAAAAGTACAGGAAGAACCAGATTTAGCCCAAGCAGATACTTTACGTGAGCAGTTCGAAAAATTACTAGGTATGCCAGCTGGTGAGGAGCAAGGGGAAGAAACACATCATGAGCAGGTTATAGTTAATACTTATCAGATTGATTTTAAACCACATTTTCATCTTTTTAAAACCGGTAATGAACCTTTGTTTATGATCAGCGAGTTAGCCGAGCTTGGTGAGTTAGAAGTACAGGCATTCACCGATGCCATACCTGATATTAAAGAATTAACCAGCGATGAGTGCTTTTTATATTGGCGGTTTTTCTTAAACACTGAGCGCGATGAGCAAGCCATTAAAGAGATTTTTGAATGGGTTGAAGATGATGCAGATATTAAAGTCGAGCTATGCGGTGGCTTATTTAATGATGCTAAAGCTGGATCAGAGGAAGTAATTAACGAACCGGCTGTTGTGGAGGAAGCTCCCAAAACTGCTGAGCAACCCAAAGCAAATAAAGCAAAGGCAGCTGCCAATGCGCCCAGCGCAAAAGCCGCGCCAGAATCTACCTCTATTCGGGTTGGTATAGATAAGGTTGATTCATTGATTAATATGGTGGGTGAGTTGGTTATTACCCAAGCAATGTTAAATCAGCTTAGCGAACAGGAAATGACAGCCACTGCGGTAACCTCGCTTCAAGAGGGATTGGCGCAACTAGCGCATAATACCCGAGACTTACAAGAAAACGTGATGCGTATTCGTATGCTGCCAATTAATTTTGTATTTAGTCGTTTTCCACGTCTGGTGCGTGATATTGCTCAAAAGCTTAATAAAGAGGTGGAGTTAAAGCTGATCGGAGAGCAAACCGAGTTAGATAAAACTGTGATGGAAAAAATATCTGATCCTATGGTGCATTTAGTAAGAAACTCACTGGATCATGGTATTGAAACTGTAGAAAAGCGTATTGCGGCAGGTAAAGATCCTGTGGGCAAAGTTACATTAAATGCTTTTCATCAGGGAGGAAATATCGTCATTGAAATCATGGACGATGGTCAAGGCCTTAACACTCAAAAGATTAAAGAAAAAGCGATTGCTAACGAGCTAATTACTGGCGATAGCGAGTTAACAGATGATGAAATTAACGAACTTATATTTATGCCAGGGTTTTCTACTGCTGATGAAGTAAGTGACTTATCTGGCCGGGGTGTGGGTATGGACGTGGTTAAACGCAATATCCAATCATTAAATGGCTCGGTAGAGGTGACATCTGCTGCCGGAATTGGTTCTACCTTTACTATTCGGCTACCGCTCACCTTAGCTATTTTAGATGGGCAATTGGTTAAAGTGGCCAAGCATACTTACATTATTCCACTGATCTCAATTGTAGAGTCATTACAAGTTGATATTGCAAAAGTAAGCCGTGTTGGTAAAGACCTAGATGTACTCAGGTTACGTGATGAATACATTCCTATTCTGCGCTTATACGAGATTTTTAACCATCAAGGTGCGATTGAATCATTAGATAAGACCTTATTGGTTGTGGTGGAGAACGATAACCAAAAAGTCGGGGTGCTCGTTGACGATTTACTTTCACAGCAACAGGTGGTTATAAAAAGCTTGGAGGCTAATTACCACAAAGTGGACGGAGTCTCTGGGGCAACTATTTTAGGTGATGGTCGTGTCTCGTTAATTTTAGATATTAGCGGTTTGATTAAGCTTTCAGGATTAAAAAAACCTGGCAGCCAAGCATTGAGTATTGAGCCATCAGCGACTCTGGAGGATTCATGTTCTCTGAATCAATAGCATTAAATAGCAATATTGAGCTACAGCGCAAAGAGGGCATTAAGCAGTTTCTTACCTTTATTATGGCTGAAGAAGAATACGGAGTAGATATATTAACGGTGCAAGAAATCCGTAGCTGGGAAGACATAACCGCACTGCCAAATGCCCCTGAGTACGTAAAAGGCGTTATTAATCTACGCGGCACGATAGTACCCATTATTGATTTGAGGTTACGTTTTGGTTTACCCACAATTGCCTATGGGCCGTTAACAGTAGTGATTATTGTAAAAATAGAGTTTGAACAAGAAAGTAAAGTAATGGGTATTACGGTAGATGCAGTGGCAGATGTTTATAGTATTGCAGAGCAAGATGCTAAAGCTGTGCCGAGTTTAACCCAGACCAATGAAAGTGAATATGTAGCAGGGTTAGTCAATGTAGGCGAAAAAATGGTCGCCTTAATTGATTTGCCTGCAACCATGGATATTTAGCGGTAACAGTAACTAAATAAAGTAAATAACTTAAAGGTGGTGATAAGCATGGGATGGTTTAGTAATTCAAAACAGTCTGAATCAAGCAATGATTTGATAATGAATGCATTGCATAAATCATTAGCAATAATTGAATTTGAGCCGAATGGAAGAATCATTACTGCCAATGTTAATTTCCTGCGTGTAATGGACTACTCTCTGGCTGAAATACAAGGTCAGCACCACTCTTTATTTATTAGCTCTAGCGAAGCGAAAAGTGATGAATATCGTCAGTTTTGGCAGCGATTGAACGCGGGTGAGTTTATTTCAGATGAATTTAAGCGGTTTGGAAAAAATGGTAAAGAAGTGTGGATACAAGCCACCTACAATCCTGTTTTAGACTCTCAGGGGCAAGTGATTAAAGTGGTTAAATTTGCCACAGAGATCACAATGCAAAAATTAAAGGCAGCCGAAGCAGCTGGACAAGTTGCAGCAATAAACAAATCACAAGCAGTTATCGAATTTGACTTAGATGGCACAGTGATTAATGCCAACGATAACTTTTTAACCACATTTGGCTACCAACTTAATGAAATACAAGGTAAGCACCATCGTTTATTTGTTGCACCAGAATATGCAAATAGTCCGGATTATCAAACTTTCTGGGCCAAACTGGGGCGGGGTGAGTACGACCGAGGAGAGTATTTACGTTTTGATAAACAAGGCCGTGAAATTTGGATTAGTGCTTCTTATAACCCCATTTATGACATGGATGGGCGAGTGTTAAAAGTTATTAAATACGCCACAGATATAACTGAGCAGAAAGAGCTAGAACGAACTTCTAAAAAAACTGCCGACTTAGCCAACGCCCTAAAAGTATGCCAAGCCAATGTGATGATGGCTGATAATGACTTAAACATTATTTTTGCCAACGAACAAGTTAAGCAAATGCTAAAAGCACGCGAAAGAGATTTGCAATCGGTATTACCTAACTTTGCTGTAAGTGATTTAATCGGCACATGTGTTGATGATTTTCATCAACATCCGGCGCATCAGCGCGAGCTATTAAAAAAATTAGATGCGCCCCATAAAGCGACACTTAAATTAGCTGGTCTTATTTTTGATTTAATTGCTTCGCCATGGTTTAACGAAGAAGGAGAACGCTTGGGAACAATTGTTGAGTGGCAAGATATTACTGATGAAGTATTTAAGGCCGATGCAGAGCGTGCCAGAGCACAGGAGAACTTACGTGTTCGCCGAGCGTTAGACACTGTAGCAACAAACACTATGATTGCAGATGCATCGAATGTGATTGTTTATATGAATGACGCGGTGAAAAATATGATGAGCAATGCTCAAAATGATATACGCATTGATTTACCTAACTTTGATAGCAAAAATCTACTGAATCAAAATATTGATATATTTCATAAAAATCCAGCCCATCAGCAAAATATGTTGGCTAAGTTAACGGATACCTACAGCACTGAAATTAAAGTGGGCGGCAGAACCTTTGGCTTAGTTGCTAACCCAATTATTACGCCAGACGATGAGCGAATTGGAACTGTAGTTGAATGGGAAGACAGAACAGCAGAAGTAGCTATAGAAAAAGAGGTTGCTCAGCTGGTCAGTGCCGCAAGTAAAGGGGAGCTAAATAGCCGTGTGGTTGAGCAAGGAAAAGATGGCTTTTTCCTTCGTTTAGCTCAGGGTCTTAATAGTTTAGTTAAAGTGGTTGACGATGCGGTAACTGATACTGGCAATATGCTCGATGCCATGGCTACTGGTGATTTATCTAAACGGATTGAAAAGGAATACCAAGGCTCGTTTGAAAAACTGAAAACAGATGCAAATGCAACAGCAGATAAACTAACCGAGGTTATTAATCGAATTAACACATCAGCCACTTTGGTGGCTAGTGGGGCTGAAGAAATTTCACAAGGTAATGCTGATTTAAGCCAGCGTACAGAAGAGCAGGCATCATCATTAGAAGAAACAGCTTCTAGTATGGAAGAGATGACCAGTACGGTACGTCAAAATGCTGATAATGCCAAGGTAGCTAATGACTTAGCTGAAGAAACCTGTGATAAAGCAATTCAAGGTGGTGAGGTTGTTAATAAGGCCGTAACCAGTATGTCGGCTATTAACGAATCGAGTAAAAAAATTGCTGACATTATTGGTGTTATAGACGAAATAGCATTCCAAACAAACCTATTAGCGCTCAATGCAGCTGTAGAAGCTGCAAGAGCAGGTGAGCAAGGCCGAGGTTTTGCGGTTGTTGCAGGTGAAGTGCGTAACTTAGCTCAGCGCTCAGCTGGTGCAGCTAAAGAAATTAAAGAGTTAATTAGAGATAGTGTTGGTAAAGTTGCTGATGGTAGCGCTCTTGTAAATGAGTCAGGTGTGACGTTACAAGAGATTGTGGTATCGGTGAAACGTGTGACACAAATGATAGCTGATATAACTCAGGCCTCTGAAGAGCAAAGCGCAGGAATTGAGCAAGTAAATAAAGCTGTATCGCAAATGGATGAAATGACCCAGCAAAATGCGGCATTAGTTGAAGAGGCATCGGCTGCAGGTGAGTCTATGGCAGAGCAGGCTAATGAAATGCGCCGTTTACTGCACTTCTTTTCTCTAGGGCAGCAAGATATGGCGGTGGTATCGCCCACTATTCGCACCCCTGAAATAACGCATAAGCAACAAAATAGCTTCGTTAATAATAAGAGCAAAGGTGAAAACTTTGTAGACTCAGCTGAAGAGTGGGAGGAGTTTTAACCCTGTTTTAGATGGTTCAAACACAGAAGTAGTGTGAATCTATCTTTATATTTATTTGAGAGTACATAATGAAAGAGTTTTTATTAACGGATAGCGATTTTAAGGAAGTGGCTCATTTAGTGTATAACGCCTGTGGTATTGTGCTTGGGGAGCATAAGCGCGAAATGGTTTACTCACGATTAGCAAGGCGAATTCGTGAGCGTAAATTAACAAACTTCTCTAGTTACCTTGATTACTTAAAAAATCATAAGGACCAGGAGTTTGATGCATTTATTAACGCCATAACTACCAATTTAACCTCTTTTTTTCGTGAAATTCATCACTTTGAATTTATAAAAGAGCAGTTTATTCCTGCGATGCTAAAAGCAAATAAGCATAATAAACGCGTTCGTATTTGGTCTGCAGGTTGCTCTACCGGCGAAGAGCCCTACAGTTTAGCTATGACCTTACAAGGGGCTTTTCCAAGTGATTGGGATGTGAAAATTTTAGCAACTGATCTTGATTCTAATGTACTAGCTAAAGCCCAGAGCGGTATTTATACTGCGGCAAATGTGAATGGACTGGATGATGCATTGCTCAAGCGCTGGTTTTTAACCAGCAAAGACGGGCAAAGTTATAAGGTGAAACCTAAGCTACAGCAATGTATTTCATTTAAGCGTTTAAACTTACTCCAAGATTGGCCGATGAAAGGCCCATTTGATTTGATCTTGTGTAGAAATGTAGTGATTTACTTTGATAAAGAGACAAAGGATCAGCTTTTTAACCGTTATGCCGATATTTTAAATAACCAAGGTTATTTATTTTTAGGGCATTCAGAAACCATGGGAAAAGAGCATGTCTTATTTAAAAACTTAGGGAAAACCATGTATCAGAAAGTAGCTCATGCAAACACAATTTAAGCCGGTATTAGCGGGATTTGAGCATATCAAACGCTATTGGGATGCCACGCGAGAGCGTGTGGTCGCTAAGGTATTGCCAGGTGAATTTTATGTTTCTAAAAACGATGAGCTGATCACCACAGTGCTAGGGTCGTGCATTGCGGCTTGTGTTTACGACGATAAGCTAGGTATTGGCGGGATTAATCACTTTATGCTACCTATTCAAAAAGGTGAGCGAATTGACCAAGCGCATAGTTTAAGTTGTCGTTATGGTAACTGGGCTATGGAATATTTAATTAATGAAGTGCTTAAAAATGGCGCTTCCCGGGCAAACTTGAAAGTAAAACTGTTTGGGGGAGGCAAAATAATTAGCGCAATGACAGATATTGGTATTGGCAATATCAGTTTTGCCAATGCATATATAGCAGAAGAAGCGCTAAACTTAGTGGCGCATGATATGGGCGGACCCTGGCCGCGTAAAATATTTTTTAATCCTCATAATGGAAAAGTACAGGTTAAAAAGCTAAGAAACTTACACAATAACACTATTGAAAAACGTGAAGTGCGTTACTTGCATAATCTTGAACAGCAAACCAAAGCCACGGATATAGAACTGTTTTAAGGATGGCTATGATTAGAGTATTAATAATTGATGATTCGGCACTGATCAGGCAATTACTGACAGAGATACTGCAACAGGCAAAAGATATTGTGGTAGTGGGCTGTGCACAAGACCCATACGAAGCCAGAGAGATGATCAAAAAGCATAATCCGGATGTACTAACACTAGATGTTGAAATGCCAAGAATGGACGGCATTAGCTTTTTAAAAAACTTAATGCGCTTACGCCCTATGCCCGTAGTAATGATTTCCACTCTTACTCAAAAAGGCTCACCTATAACCCTAGAAGCGCTTGAACTGGGGGCGGTTGATTTTATTGCAAAACCTACGGTCAACGTTAAACAACAAATGAGTCAATATGCTGATATTGTTCAGCAAAAAGTCAGGGTAGCGGCTAGTGCACGGGTTCGAGGCTACAAAAAAACTAGTACTGTAGCAGAGCCTATACCCACCAATGCCGAATTTTTAGTAAATAAAGTGATAGCGATTGGTGCGTCAACAGGGGGAACCGAGGCGATAAAAGAAGTGCTTATACGTATGCCCAAAAATTGCCCTCCAATTGTAATTACTCAGCATATTCCTCCCGTATTCAGCACCTCATTTGCAGAGCGGATGCAGCGTACTTGTACTATTAACGTAAAAGAAGCCCAGCAAGGTGATAAATTGCTAGCAGGTTGCGCTTATATAGCCCCAGGTGGGCTTCATTTACGAATTAATAAACAAGGTAGTGCTTTGTATTGTCAGCTTGATGATGGAGAAGCTGTTAATAGACATAAACCCGCGGTGGATGTTTTATTTGACTCATTACTGGAAATTGGTGCAAAACATATTGTTGCCACACTATTAACCGGTATGGGAAGTGATGGTGCAAAGGGATTACTCGCATTAAAGCAACAAGGAGCATACACGCTTGCGCAAGATGAGTTTTCGTCAGTGGTATGGGGTATGCCTAAAGCTGCTATTGATATGGGGGCAGCAAATGAAGTGGTACCGCTGGAGAAAATGACCCAGCGGTTATTAAATCAAGTTATAAAAAAGTAAAGCTTAGTTGATCACCCAAGGCTGCGAAAACCAATAATAACTGCCAGCTTGTTTTATTGACGGAGCGGTACAATTAAAGCGTGAGCGGCCTTTATTAAGCTGCTTTGGCGATGTTACCTCAACTGTATTATCGTCTAACCAATCTAAATTAGCTTGACCAACGCTTGATACATAACAGGCAAATTGACTCTTATGAAAGTCATTTGTCTCAAGTTTTATTGTGAGTGACGGTGGATTTTGTGAAGTGACACTATCTTCATAGGTTAGCTTATTAATGGTAAAGGCAGTTGAATTTATCTTGGTAATTAACGTCTCTAGCTTGCTATAAAAACCTGAAGCTGGGAAGCGCGGTAAGCGACTAAAGTTAGAGTGTTGATTAACGGCTCCTGAGTGCTGGCCAATACCAATAAAGCCTAGTTCTGTAACGAGTGCTTGCAGTTGGTTGTTAAACTCTCCGTATGGGTAGGCAAGATATTTATAATCGTGACCTATTTCCTCTTTAATACGCTGTTGTGAACTAAGAATGTCTTTTTTAGTGCGTTCGCGCCATTGGCTAGGCGTTTCATTCTCGCGCTTTTTATGTAGGTAGTTATGTTCAGCACTATGATTAGCAATGAGTGCTCCTTTTTTGGCAAGCTCCCTGAGCTTATCCCACCCCATAACATAACCCGCTTGTTCATCAATGAGTTTTGGGTTTACGAAAATAGTGTACGGGTAACCAAACTTCTCAAGAATAGGAGCTGCTTGATCGTAATTATTGTTGTAACCATCATCAAAGGTAATCGCGATTGTTTTGTTCTCTAAAGCCTTACCTTGTTGTAATGCACTAATCAGTTCATTTAATGGAATAACGTTAAAGTTATGCTCTTTTAAATAATTTAAGTGTTTTGTAAAAGTGTTGGCACTCACGCTGGTGACAGCGGGAAGGGTTTCACTGACGTGATGATACTGTAGAATAACAGCTGCTTGCGCGCGTAAAGAACCACAAATCAGGAATAATAATACTAAATGAAACAATTTCTTATACATAATAAAGCACACCATAAAAGCTTGTTGTTGTTAGCCGGTCCGATGATATTATCAAATATTACCGTCCCGTTGTTAGGAATTGTTGATACGGCAGTGATCGGTCATTTGGGGAGTGCGCATTATTTAGCGGGAATAGCCTTAGGCTCTACTGTGATCTCCATTTTATTTTGGCTTGCTGGTTTTTTGAGAATGAGTACCACTGGGCTGGTGGCTCAGGCTTATGGTAAAAATGATTTAACTCAGCTTGCAGCCTTACTTAAACGCAGTTTATTGTTAGCCACTTCGGTTGCCTTACTCCTTATTTTACTGTCACCCCTTATAAAACATGCTATTGCGTATTTATCAGCTGCCAATAGCGATGTGCTCAATGAAGCCTATCGGTATTTTAGTATTCGTATTTTTAGCGCCCCTGCAGCGCTATGCAACTTAGTTTTACTAGGCTGGATGTTGGGCGTGCACTATGGGCGAGGGCCATTTTATTTACTGTTAGTCACTAACATTACTAATATTGTGCTCGATATTTATTTTGTAGTGTACCTTGATTGGGCGGTTGCCGGGGCTGCGTGGGCATCACTTATTGCTGACTATATCGCGCTTGTATTTGCTTTATTGTTGGTGGTTCAACTTGCTAAAAAGCATGGTATAAGTTTGGCTGTAGCAAATTGGTTAAGTGTGGAGAAAATGGCAGCATTACTGAGCTTAAACCGCGATATTTTTATTCGCTCTTTAGTACTGCAATTATGTTTTAGCTTTATGACCTTTTATGCAGCCCGCTTAGGTGAATCCACATTGGCTGCTAATGCCGTTCTACTCAACTTTTTAATGTTAGTTAGCTTTGCACTTGATGGAATTGCTTATGCAAGTGAGGCCAAAGTGGGTCAAGCTAAAGGTCAACAAAGTGTTGAAAAGATAAGGCTATGGGTAAAAATCAGTGTATTTTGGGGTATGTTATTTGGCATTTTGTATAGTGTGTTTTTTATAGTATTTGGCAGCAGCATTATTAAGCTATTAACTAATGTACCAGAGGTTATTGACGAGGCCATTCACTACTTACCTTGGGTAATAGTATTGCCTATTTTAGCTATGAGCTGTTTTTTGTTCGATGGTATTTTTGTTGGCCTGACCCGCGCTAAAGCGATGCGAAATAGTATGTTGCTTTCAGCAGTTGTAGGCTTTTTTGGGGTGTTTTGGCTATTTCAGGATTGGCAAAATAATGGGTTATGGTTAGCTATGAGTTGTTTTATGCTTATGCGAGGCGTTACGCTTATCGTTAAATATCAACAATTAAAAGCTAACAATCAATTACTTAAATAAGTAAGTTGATATGAACCGTTACTTCCAAAGGTCGGGGTCGTTATTTTTGGAAGGGATATTTTTTAATACTTGAGAAAAGCGGTTAGCAAAAATACCAGCATAGCCCCAAAAAGCAAAAAATAAAGCGGGGGCTAAAATAACCAAGCCGATAACTTGCAAACTGTAATGGCTGTAATAGCCCACAGCGATAAATATCACGGCTAGCACAAACAGTGCTAGCCCGCGAAAAAAGCGCTTTAAACTCAACTTAGGGTCGCTCCCTAAGCGGTAAATAAGTGGCTTTAGCATAATAAATTAATGCTTAGTAGTAAGAATGCTCGCCTGCTTCATGATCGGTAATGTCTGACACACCGGTGATCTCATCAAATTTAGCAATCATTTCTTTTTCAATGCCTTCTTTTAGTGTGACATCGATCATAGAACACCCATTACAACCACCACCAAACTGAAGTACAGCAACACCAGCTGCAGTGATCTCTACTAAGCTAACTTGGCCGCCATGGTTGGCAAGTTGTGGGTTTACTTCAGTTTCTAGCATGTGCTGCACACGCTCATTCAAGCTGGCATCTTCACCTAGTTTACGTGCTTTAGCATTAGGTGCTTTAAGAGTTAACTGTGTGCCCATTTTGTCGGTAACAAAATCAATTTCAGCTTCGGCTAAAAAAGGCGCGCTTTCAGCATCAACAACCGCATCAAAGCCGTTAAAATTTAGGCGAATATCGCTCTCTTCTACCGCGTCTTCTGGACAATAAGAAACACCACATTCAGCTTGTGATGTACCAGGGTTAACAACAAACACACGAATATTCGTTTGTTGAGATTGATCTGCTAATAGCTTAGCAAAATGCGCTTGCGCTGTTTCGGAAATAGAAATCATAATACCGTCTATACTTGACTAAATTACTCGGATACTGCATATCATACTCCGCTCATCGTGTTGCGGCTAGTGTTGAGCGTAAAAAGTTGGCATCTATTTTAAGCAATGGTAGCGTGCAATTAACAAACATTTTTAGAGTGATTTATATGCGCTTCATATTAACAATAATGGTGGTGCTGGTCAGTTTTTCAAGTATGGCAAAGCCCCTGTCTTATTATTTTGAGCAACAGGTTGAATTCGATTCTACCATACCAACACCACAAGAGGTGCTGGGTTATCAAGTGGGTGAGTGGCATGTGAGACATGACCAACTTGTTCGCTACATGGAAATTTTAGCTCAAAAAAGCGATCGAATTAATTTTGAAGTAATAGGTCGTACTCATGAGCAGCGCCCGTTAGTTATGCTAACGATTACTGCGGCTAACAAATTAAAAAATATAGAAAAAACTCGCCAAGCGCACTTAGCTCGCCTAAATAATTCAAACAATAAAACAGCGGAGCAGCCAAGTGTTGTATGGATGGGTTACAGTGTTCATGGGAATGAATCATCAGGTAGTAATGCAGCTTTACTAGTCGCTTATTATTTAGCGGCAGCGCAAGGGGATGAAATAAATGAGCTACTTAACAACACGGTTATTTTACTCGACCCGTCGCTTAACCCTGACGGCTTAGCACGTTTCGCAAATTGGGCTAATAGTAATCGTGGAATGAACTTATCGTCAGATCCGCAAACCCGAGAGCATGTAGAGAGCTGGCCAAGCAGTCGAACAAACCATTATTGGTTTGATTTAAACCGTGATTGGTTGCTGTTACAGCACCCAGAGTCGCGCGCAAGGATTGCTAAGTTTCATTATTGGAAGCCTAATATTTTAACTGACTTTCATGAAATGGGGCCAAATAGTAGCTACTTTTTTCAACCGGGTATCCCAAGTCGTAAACACCCAATTACCCCTGAAGAAAATGTAAGTCTAACTAAAGCGATTGCAAATTATCACGCTAAAACATTAGATGAAAACAACGCGTTATACTTCACCGAAGAAAGCTTTGATGACTTTTATTATGGTAAAGGCTCTACCTACCCCGATGTAAATGGTGGTGTGGGTATTTTATTTGAACAAGCAAGTTCTCGTGGCCATATTCAAGAAACGATCAATGGCCCGCTAACTTTTGCGTTTACGATTAAAAACCAACTGTTAACGAGCTTATCAACGTTTAAAGCGGCGATTGATAACCGCCAAGCTTTGCTAGAGTACCAAGCTAACTTTTATAACAAAGCAGTTGAGCTTGCCAAAGATGAAGACTATCAGGGCTATATTGTTCAAGCAGATGAAGATCATACCCGTACTAACGATTTTTTAAGCATACTTAAACAACATCAAATTAATGCCTACCCAGTGAAAGAAGGGCTAAAAGCTGAAGGTAAAAACTTTACCGCTAATAGTTATTTTGTGCCGCTTGCGCAACCACAATATCGATTAGTTAAAGCTATTTTTAGTGAGCAACAAAACTTTGCCGATAACACCTTTTACGATGTGTCGGGTTGGACATTAGCGCATGCGTTTAATTTACCATTTGCTAAAGTAAACAGCCGCTGGGGATTAGAGGTAGAAAAAACAGCTTGGCAAAAACCAAAGCAGCCAGAGTTAGCGTCACTGACTAAAAATTACGCCTATGGATTTGCATGGAATGACATGCAAGCTCCCAAAATGCTCAATAGTCTGTTACAGCAAGGCATTAAAGCTCGTGTTGCATTAAAACCATTAACAGCAGTATCAACCAATGCAGAAGTAAACTTTGACGCAGGTAGTATTATTATTCCTGCAGGACTTCAAACTGACACCAACTGGGTGACAAAGTTAAACCAAGCACAAAGCCAGTTTGGGATTGAAGTTAAACCAATTACTACCGGTTTAACTAGTAAAGGTGCTGATTTAGGGTCTCGCTCTATGGCTGTGGTTTCTGCACCTAAGGTGTTATTGGTTGGTGGTAAAGGCGTGAGCCAATATGAAGCGGGTGAAGTGTGGTACTACCTAGACCGTTTTGTGGGTGTAGCGCCAACCATTGTTGAAATGAATCGTTTAGCGTCTTTAGAGCTCAGTAATTACAGCCATATTGTGTTGCCACATGGTAATTATTCTACTTTATCTGATTCCGATAAAGTTGCTATAAAAAGCTGGGTAAGGAAAGGTGGTGTTATTTGGGGACACAAAGGCGGAGCTAAGTTTTTAGCCGATCAACAGCTATTAAAAGCAAGCTACTTATCGCGTAGAGATGTGGCTAGTGCATTTGATACTCAAGGTTTAAAGTATGCAGACAAAGACCATCTAGCAGGTCGTCAGCGTATTGCAGGTGCGATATTTAATACCAAGGTAGATACAACTCACCCACTAATGTTTTCATTTAAGCGTGACACACTACCCGTATTTAAAAATAGTACTTGGCTACTTGAAGCCTCGCAAGCACCATTTGTAAATATACTTACCTATACACAGCAGCCGCTACTTGCTGGTTTTACTGATGCAATAAATGTAGAGCAAGTGGCTGGTGGGGCAGCGTTAATGGCACACTCTTATGGTCGAGGTAGTGTTATTGCGATGACAGATAACCCTGTATTTAGAGGGTACTGGTATGGTACCAGCCGATTATTAAGTAATGCTTTATTTTTTGGTCACACCTTTCGCGTGAGTGGAAACTAACACGCCCTAAAGTGGCGTTAAGCACGTGGTAAATGCCCATACGTGTTTAGCGCCGGCTTCTTTTAACGATAAGGTGGCTGCATTAAGAGTTGCTCCTGTAGTCATAATATCATCGATAATTACTACCGTTTTTCCCTCTAAATTAATCGTGCATGAAAAAGCCTGCTGTAAATTTTTGACCCTTTTGGCTTTGCTTAATTGTGATTGTGCCGAGGTGTGTTTATGGCGAAGTAACGCATTATTTAACACCTTATTTGACGCCAAGCAGGGCTGCCATACTTGGGTTACCTGATTAAATCCACGCGTTAAAAAGCGCGCTTTATGTAAAGGTAAAATTATAAATGCATCAACAGCGACAGAGTGTTTAGTCATAAAAACCCTAAGTTGTTTTTTTATGACTTGCTGTAGTGCTTTTTTATAATGGATTTGATTATTAAATTTAAGCTGCTTTAACCATAAATCAAAAGGGGGCTGGTAAAAAGCACAGGCAAACAGCTTTTCAAAGTTGCAGTTAGGAAACATTTCTACAATATCAGGGCGGTAAAATAAATTGTCATGCTCGGCCAAATCTAGCAATGGCAAGTCATCTAAACAAAATTGACACAGTCCCATTGAGCTATGAATCTGACTTTGACATAACACACAGTAAGAGGGGAATAGCCAATCACTTAGGCTGAGTTTCATTCGCTGATGATCCTCATTACAAACTCCTTTTAAAGCGCTATCATAGAACTCAAGTTTGGTTAAGGTTAGGCAAATATGCAAAATGAATGTGTGTTGTTACATGGTTGGGGAATGAGCCAAGGTGTGTGGCAGTTAATAAAACCAGAATTAGAGTTTTTATATTCAGGTAAAGTGCGCTGTTTGGATTTACCCGGTTATGGTGATAATAACGCCTCTTTAAGCCCATATACATTACACGATGCTGCAAAGCCGGTGAGTGAGCAGTTAAAGCCACAATCGGTACTAATGGGGTGGTCTTTAGGTGGGTTGTTTGCTATTTATATTGCCAAACATTGGCCAGAAAAAGTATCAAAAGTCATTTTAGTTGCCTCAACGCCCTTTTTTGCAGAGCAATTACCATGGGCTGGCATTAAGCCTAAAGTATTAAAACAGTTCAAAGAGCAGTTGTTGCAAGAGCGTTCAAAAACGATAGAGCGCTTTTTGGCAATTCAGGCAATGGGCAGTGAGTCGGCTCGCGATGATGTAAAACAGTTAAAGCAGTTATTGAGTCAGTCACCGCCCCCGAATAACGAGGCTTTAAGTGCAGGGCTAGACATACTGCAAAATGAAGACTTACGCGAATTATTTGCTCAATGCCCAGTGACTATTCGCGGCATTTTTGGGCGCTTAGACTCTCTCGTTCCTTATCGGGCCATTGAGAAAATGGTGGCACTTAATGCTGACTTTGAGTACGAAGTGATAGACAAAGCATCACATGCGCCTTTTATTTCTCATAAAAGTGAATTTTTATCTGCCGTTAAATCAATGCTTTGAAGCAAAGCCATGATTACTGCGGTTTAAAGCTTTATTTTGCGTGATTTTTGAGCGATAATTAAACGATATTTATTTGCTGGAGGTTTATTATTATGCCAATAGGATCTGTATTCAATAGTGGTGTTGAAGGGTTTAATAGAGCCAGTCAAGGAATTGAAAAAGCCAGCGCTGAGATTAATCGTGCCAGCATAGAGCAGCAAGACGACTCTCAACTAGCGCAGCAACGTCAATTAACGGCCGCTCGCCCTGAAGAAGCAGTCACCGCGCCAGTATCTCAACCTGCACGAATTGATGATGCGTTAGTAAACTTAAAAGTTGAAGAGTTTAATGCTAAGGCAAATACGCAATCTATCCAAACTGCAGATGACGTATTAGGCACTTTAGTTGATATTAAAGTGTAATTTCTCATGAATATCGTCACGCCGTTTCCGTCTATTAATATAAACACCGCAAATGTTTATACGGAGACTGCTCGGCGTGACAACCAGCTACGTGAAGTCATTCCCCCAGCCGCTGCGAACACCGCTGGTAGCACCGAAAACAAAGCTCAAAGTGATGCAGAAAAAGCCAAACTGCCAGGAAATAGCGACAGCTCAACCTACAATGCGAGTGGCAAAATTGCAGACGATAAAACGATTGCGCAACGCGAAGGCAATGCAGATAGCGATCAAGATAATGCCGAGCAAGAAAAACAACAAGCTGCAGAAGAAGTTAGTGAGCAAGAAGAGCTGCAACTTGAGCAAGAATTACAGCAAATTAAAGAACTTAAAGCGCGCGACACTGAAGTACGAACACATGAGCAAGCGCATGCCGCTGTGGGTGGACAATATGCGGGCTCTCCTAGCTACGAATATCAAAGAGGGCCCGATGGTACTAACTATGCGGTAGGTGGTGAAGTACCGATAGATGTTGGGGTTATCAATGGCGACCCTCAAGCAACTATTGATAAAATGCAAACGGTACGTGCTGCAGCACTCGCGCCGGCTGAGCCTTCAGGTGCCGATAGGGCAATTGCGGCAGATGCCACTCAAAAGATAGCCGCAGCACAAGCTGAGTTAGCTTCAGCTGATGACGAAGATAGCAGCGAAGATAAAAGCAGAGTCAGTGCGTCGTTTTCTAACAGTGAAAGTTCAGAAGTAAAAACTGCTAAAAGCGAAGAGCAATCGCGTGATGTTGAAGTAGAAGCGCGTGCTGGGCGCATTGCTAGTTTTTATCAACTGGCCACATCACCTGCGACTCAAAGCCAATTCTCAGCACAAATTTAAACTAAACCTTATATTTAATAGCCATAAAAAAACCGCCTAAGCGGTTTTTTTATGGGGTCATTTTATTTTTTCACTTTCGCATTGGCAAAGGCATCAGCAAACGCATTTCCCATCATGGCATTGCCTGTATCGCGCTTAGGTTTGGGCGCTCGCGATTGGTTTGCATTGTTGCCACGTGGCTTTTGCACCGCCGCAGGGGCAGCTTTATTGCTAGTGTCTATCTCGTCATCTAGGCGCATGGTAAAGCTAATACGTTTACGTGCAGCGTCAACCTCAACCACTTTCACTTTAACAATGTCACCAGCTTTAACCACTTCTCGTGGGTCTGAAATAAACTTATTAGTAATAGCCGAAATATGCACTAGTCCATCTTGATGGACACCAACATCCACAAATGCGCCAAAATTAGCTACGTTCGATACCACGCCTTCTAAAATCATGCCTGGTTTTAAATCACTAATTTTTTCAACGCCTGCTTTAAATTCAGCGGTTTTAAATTCAGGGCGTGGATCGCGACCCGGCTTATCAAGTTCGCTAATAATATCGGTCACGGTAGGCAGACCAAATTTATCGTCAATATAGTCATTTGCAGCGAGCTTATTTAAAAACTCTTTGTTACCAATGAGGTTATTTACGTCTACCTGGTTGTGCTCACAAATACGCTTAACGATAGGGTATGCTTCAGGGTGAACTGATGAGTTATCTAGTGGATCGCTGCCATTGTTAATGCGTAAAAAGCCAGCTGCTTGTTCAAATGCTTTTGGCCCTAAGCGCTCTACTTTTTTCAATTGACTACGTTTTGTAAATGACCCATTTGTATCACGGTAGCTTACAATATTTTGCGCTAAGGTTTTGTTTAAACCAGAAACACGTGCAAGCAAAGGTACAGAAGCCATATTTAAATCAACACCCACACTGTTTACACAGTCTTCTACCACTGAGATTAGGCTTTGTCCTAGTTGGCTTTGTGATACATCATGTTGATATTGGCCTACACCAATAGACTTAGGCTCTATTTTAACCAGCTCAGCCAATGGATCTTGAAGGCGACGTGCAATAGATACGGCACCACGTAAAGATACATCTAAATTTGGAAATTCATTAGCAGCGAACTCAGAAGCGGAGTAAACCGAAGCGCCGGCCTCACTGACCATGATTTTATTTAGTTTAAGCTCAGTATTGGCTTTGATAAGCTCGCCAACTAGTTTATCTGATTCGCGAGAAGCGGTACCGTTACCAATCGCAATGAGCTCAACTTTATGCTGGCGACATAATTGCTCGAGCGTGCGTAATGATTTATCCCAATGATTTTGTGGTGCATGTGGGAAAATCGTTTGGGTAGCAAGCAGCTTACCTGTGCTATCAACCACGGCAATTTTACAACCGGTACGTAAACCAGGATCTAAGCCTAACGTAGTGCGAGGGCCAGCAGGGGCTGCCATTAATAAGTCTTTTAAGTTTTTAGCAAATACATCAATGGCACCGGTTTCGGCTTTTTCACGCATTGCGGCTAAAAATTCATTTTCTAAATGTAATCCAAGCTTAATTTTCCACGCCCATTGCACTACAGTTAATAACCAAGCGCTGGCAGGTTTGTTTTTAATATCTAGGCGGTAATGATCGCTGATCATCTGTGCACACAATTGCGCTGGGTTTTCAGCGTTAGGCTCAGGATTAATAGTTAACTGTAAAATACCTTCGTTACGTGCTCTTAGCATGGCTAATGCTCGATGCGAGGGGACTTTTTTTAATGGTTCTTGATGTTCAAAGTAGTCTCGGTATTTAGCCCCCGCTTGTTCTTGGCCATCAATAAGTTTACTTTCAATCGCTCCATTTTGACTAATATGACTTCTAAATTTAGCGAGTAATTTAGCGTCTTCAGCAAAGCGCTCCATCAAAATAAACTTAGCACCATCAAGCGCTGCTTTAGTATCGACAATCGCTTTTTCGGCATTAATAAATTTTGCAGCCTCAGCGTCTGGGTCAAGCATTGGATCGTTAAATAACGCATCAGCTAGTGGTTCTAAACCAGCTTCAATAGCTATTTGACCTTTAGTGCGGCGCTTTGCTTTATAAGGCAAATATAAGTCTTCTAGTTCGGTTTTACTTTGTGCAGCTTTAATATCAGCCGCTAATTCAGCACTAAGCTTATTTTGTGATTCTATCGTCGACAGGATAAAGCCACGACGCTCTTCAAGTTCACGTAAATAAGATAAACGTTGTTCTAGAAGGCGTAGTTGGGTGTCATCTAATCCACCGGTCACTTCTTTTCTGTAACGGGCAATAAAGGGGACGGTTGCGCCTTCATCAAGTAACTTTGTTGCTGCAACCACTTGTTGCTGCTGTGCATTTAGCTCCGTTGCTAAACGTGCAGAGATATCGCTCATGCAAAAACCTTTTAATACAAAAAATAAGACCAGCTAAAAAGTTAACTGATGCGTCAATGTCTTGAATAATATCACAGGGGAGGGTAATAAAAAGCTCTTAAAGCAAGCTATTTTACTTGCTTTAAGATGCCATTGCTGGGGCAATAAAAAGCGGATTTAGTGAGGGTGCTCTACACTTTCGAGTACTTCACTAAATGTGTGCGCTATTGGGCTAATATGAACAGGAATTTGCAGCTTACGTGCTATATCGCGTGCTGAAATTAAACCACTTATTTCATTATTAGCCGCAGTAACTAATATAAACATAGCACCATGATGTTCCATAGTTTGCAGTGCATCACCGATACATGAGTAGCTTAAGCTTTTCATACTTACACCCATTAAGTTACTCAGCGGTGTCATTAAATAGCGTAAGCTAATTTCACTACGAGGCAAGCCTAAACGCTGCGATAAAATCATGATTTTTGAGCTTTGTAAATCTGCACTTGCGACAATACCAATTAGCTTTTGATGCTCATCAGTTACTAAAATAAAATCAGAAGGCTGAGTATTTAGTTGTTTTGATGCTTGTTCAATGGTTGTATCAAACGCTGCGCGCATAGGACTTGTTTGAGTAAAGCTAGTTACTATACGTGTTGCTGGAGAGGTTAAATCGATCACAGCCTCATTAGTAAAAGTATCAGCAATAGTGCCATGAGAAATATCTTGGGTACGGAGTTCTTTAAAGTTAGACATAATATCCACCTAAATAAATAGTTATACAAATTTAATAATGTTTAAAAGCAAGTTATTAAATTAAATAACGGGTGGCGCTCGCGGGTTTGCATGACTGTAGGCAGTGGCTAAAAATCGACTTTCATAATGAAAGAAAAACGCTAAAGGAAGTGGTTGGATTTCTCTAAGCGCAATAACACCAACATGAGAATCTAAATCGGTGTCGAGGTTTGCTTGGTCAGGGGAGTCACAAACAATAAATTCAGCTGGAGCAAAACCAGCATCAAGTTTGTTATTTTTAGGTGCACCATGCAATGTCAAACTCACACTCATGAAGAGTGCAAACACGAGGGCATTTTGTAATATGCGCGCTGTTATGTTTGACATAATGATGACCTTAATTAACTACTCTCAAGTTAATACAACATTACTTGAGTAACTTTAGTTATAGCTTACTCAGATAATATAAACAATAAAAAGTTAATATGATCTGAATCAAAACTAAGCGCTGTCATTTTTGATAGGTAATGTTATTTACGAACCACTGCTTAGCGCCTTGAGGAGTTATTACTTCAAAATCATCGTCTACTTGTTTTTTTAATAGCGCTCGCGCCATTGGTGAATCGATAGAAATATAGTCGTTGCGATCATAAATTTCATCGGGGCCGACAATTCTAAAATTTTTACACTCACCGGCCTCGTTTTCTATTTCTACCCAAGCACCAAAAAAAACTTTGCCGTCTTGTACAGGTGAGTAGTCAACAATTTTTAAATCGGGAATGCGTTTTCGTAAATAGCGTACACGACGGTCAATTTGGCGAAGTAAACGTTTGTTGTACTGATAGTCTGCGTTTTCAGAGCGATCACCTAGGCTGGCAGCCCAACTCACAATTTTAGTCACTTCTGGACGTTTTTCATTCCAAAGATGATCATGTTCTTGCTGCAATTGTAAATAACCTTCGCGAGTAATTAAGTTTGTTTTCACGCTGAGTTCTTGTTTAATCTTCATGAGTGGCAAGGTATTAAAATAAAGGCAGCTTGTCGAGATAAAATAGCTATCAATGAATTTGAAATGTTCAGTAACAATCTAAGCACTTAATTAGTTTTTTATTATTAAGTTTTTCATTTATATTAACGATTAATAAATTATAAAAATAAGCAACAGATTATGGGACAAGAGACAGTAAAAGTATTGGTGGTTGATGACGATAAACGTTTACGCAGTTTGCTGGAACGCTACTTGGTAGAGCAAGGGTTTATTGTGAGAACAGCTGCTGATTCGGAGCAAATGGATAGACTAATTGAGCGTGAAAACTTTCACCTAATGGTGCTTGATTTAATGCTGCCCGGCGAAGATGGGCTTTCTATTTGTAGACGTTTACGCCAAAAAGAAAACCAAATTCCTATTGTTATGCTGACCGCCAAAGGTGATGAAGTAGACCGCATTATAGGCCTAGAACTCGGCGCTGACGACTATATTCCGAAACCGTTTAACCCTCGCGAGCTATTAGCACGTATAAAAGCTATTTTACGTCGCCAATCAAAAGAAGTACCAGGGGCGCCTTCAGCGCAGGAGAACTTAATTGCGTTTGGTAAATTTACCCTAAATTTAGCCACCCGGGAAATGAGTGAAGGCGATAACACGGTGTCACTCACTAGTGGTGAATTTGCGGTGTTAAAAGCGTTAGTGTCTCACCCGCGTGAGCCATTAAGTCGTGATAAATTAATGAACTTAGCTAGAGGGCGAGACTACAGTGCGCTTGAGCGCAGTATTGATGTTCAAGTATCACGTCTTCGTAGAATGATCGAAGTCGATGCCGCTAACCCACGCTATATTCAAACGGTATGGGGTTTAGGTTATGTATTTGTTCCTGACGGTGAAAAGTAATCATTATGGGAATGTTTCCGCGTAGTGCGTTTGGACAAACCGTATTTTTGGTTGCCGCTTTGCTGCTTATTAACCAAATAGTTTCCTACGTCACGGTAAGTTTATATGTAGTTAAACCCACCATTGAACAAGTTAATTTAATGCTGGCTAAGCAAATTAAAACCGTGTTTATTGATTGGGAAGATGGCGTTGAAGTCACCGATGAAGTCTCTGAGAAGTTTTTTGAAATAACCGGCATTGAAGTAATGACTCAGCGTGAAGCTATGCGTAATGGTTTAGGCCAAAGTCGTGAGTATTCTGGGCTATCGCGTAGTATGTCTGAGCAATTAAATGGCTTTTCTCGGGTGCGCATTAGTCAAACTGATCCGCTTATTTATTGGGTAGAAGCCCCGCAGGCGCCGGGTTATTGGGTCAAAGTGCCGCTCACCGGATTTAAAGAAAGTAACCTTGAGTTTTTAACCTTTTATCTTTCTAGTATCGGCTTTTTAAGTGTACTAGGAGGTTGGTTATTTGCCAGGCATTTGAACCGACCACTAAAAGCATTACAACAAGCTGCGATAAAAGTAGGGGTAGGCGACTTTAGTACCAAGTTACAAGAGCAAGGGTCGAGTGAGGTTATTGAGGTAACGCGCGCCTTTAATCAAATGTCGCGAGGTATTGCTGCCCTTGAAAACGACCGTCGATTACTTATGGCCGGTGTTTCTCATGATTTACGCACACCGCTTACGCGTATTCGTTTAGCCACAGAAATGATGGTTGATGAAGATGATTATTTACGTGAAGGCATTATTTACGATATTGAAGATATGAATGGCATTATCGATCAATTTATCGAATATTTACGCCATCATAAACGTGAAGAACAAACCTGCGAAGATATTAATGCGCTCCTTGGTGAAGTCGTACAAAGTGAGCTTAAGCATCAACGTGCGATCACGTTTAAACCGAATCCTAATATTGGAAAAATTCCCATAAGTAGTGTCGCGATTAAGCGAGTAGTGACCAATATGATAGAAAATGCACTACGCTACTCAGAGGGTGATATTGAAGTACTCAGTTATTTTAATTCCAATAAAAAATATGTGGTTATTGCGGTTAACGATAGTGGTCCGGGTATTCCTGAAAGCGAGTTGGAGTCAGTATTTGAACCGTTTAAACAAGGTGATGCAGCTCGCGGTAGTGAAGGTAGCGGCCTAGGCCTTGCAATTATTAAGCGTATTATCGATATGCATGGCGGCAAGGTGGTGCTCTCTAATCGCCCTGAAGGTGGTTTAAGTGCGCAAATATACCTACCGATAAAGGTTACTAATCCAAGCTAATAACGCTATCTGCATGGTTGCAGATAGCGTTAATTTATTATCTAGAGTTCAGATTAACTACTAGAGGGCTTTAAAACGAATGGCTGTACCGCCACTGGTGGCCAATTTTAATGTTAGCTTATCGCTTGCGGTAACAGTGCGTTTTTCAATGCTTAAATCATAAGGATTGTTCTTCCATTCAGCGTTTTTACCGTCTTGGTAGATTTGCGCTTCAAACTGTTTATCTTTATCTAAAAAGTCGAGTTTAATCTCAATGGTGCGGGCATTTTCGTCGGTAACTGCACCTAAGTACCAATCGTTCCCTGAATAGTTATCGCGCTTGCGCTCTTTGCGTGCAAATACAATAAAATCGCCTACTTCGCCATCAAGCGCAATACTTTGCTGCCAATCGGTCGGTACGTCTTGAATGAACTGAAAAGCATCGGGTTTAGCTAAATAATTCCGTGGTAAATCGGCCGCCATTTGAATTGGGCTGTACATTACTACATACAATGCTAATTGCTTTGCTAGTGTTGTTTGTGGGCGATTTGTATCGCCCCCTAAGCCATTAAAGCTCATATCAAAAATACCAGGGGTAAAGTCCATTGGTCCTGCCAGCATACGCGTAAAGGCAAGCATGGGAATGTGTTCTGGTGGATTGGGTGGTGTGCCCCATGCGTTAAACTCTTGACCACGCGCACCTTCACGGGCAATCCAGTTAGGGTAAGTGCGGCGCAGACCCGTATCTTTTATTGGTTCATGTGTGTTGATGCTTAGCTTGTATTTAGCGGCAAGTTTAATGTTATGTAAGTATTCATTTACCATAAATTGGCCGTCATGCCATTCAAAGCGGGCAATGCCGTTTTCATCTATGCGTTTTATATTGCCACCATCGGCCACATAACCAGTTTTTATTTGGCTTACATTTGATTTTTCGTAAAGCGCAAAAGCATCTTCCATTTGGTCGCGATAATTACTAACATTGCCAGAGGTTTCATGATGACCAATTAACTGCACCCCTTTTTCTTTACCGTACTGTGTAAGCGCTGCAATATCGAAATCGTCATAAGGCTGAGTAAAGCTAAATACATCACCATTATAAAACCAGTCGCCATCCCAACCTGTGTTCCAACCTTCAACTAATACGCCGTCAAAGCCATACTCAGCGGCAAAGTCCATATAGTATTTAGTATTTTTTGTGGTGGCACCGTGTTTTTCTCCACTGCCCCAAGTTGTTTCATTGATGTGCATTCCCCACCAAATACCTACATATTTACCTGGTTTAACCCACGACACATCACTGAGTTTATTTGGCTCATTCAGGTTTAAAATAATATCTGAATTAACTAAGTCTATCGCTCGCTCACCTATTTGAATGGTGCGCCAAGGAGTATTGAATGCGCCGCGCTTCTTAACCGCAATGCCATCAGACCACGGTGTTAAATCGGCACTAAACGTACCTGGGCGACGCTGGTTAAGCACCATCCCTGCATAATCTACCAGAGCTGCTTCATGAATGCTGACATGTACACCGTTACCATTTTTAAAGGTAAAAGGGGTATGAACAAGTGCAGCATCTTGTAAGTCTGTAGTGTTATAGACATATTCATAACGGTTCCAACCGCGAGCAGGTATCCACCATGCGGTGGTTTTATCTTTTGCGGCAATAGCAAATTCGGTCAGTTCTTTAGTAATTTCAGTTTTTTCAAAATCGGCTTGCTTAGGGACTTCATAGCGAAAACCTACACCACTATCAAAGGCTTTAAATCGTACAGTGTATGTGCCAGCGTGGGGCGCAGGTTTATTGAAGGTAACAGCAATTTCATTGTGCTTATCAACAACGGTTTGACGCTCTCCCCAAGGTTGCTGCCATTGGCTATCGGTTTGTGAACGAGTTACTTCACTAATAACAAAGCCGTCATCAAATGGTGCTTGGCTTTTAAACCTAAAACCTAAGCTTGACTGCTCAATAACAGGCTTACCATTAAAGCTAATAGAGTAATGAGGGGATGATGATTGATCAGAAATGGTAATTTTAATTTTTTGATCAGGTGATTTCAGCGTGGCTTCTTTTGCAAAAGCACTGCTTGCAAGTAAAGCAACTAGTAGTAAAGGTAATCTCATTGTGTGTCCTTGATGTCAAACCGTAGGTTATGAGCATAAAGTGATGAACACACTATTACGAGATAGCTGCATACGTATTCAATTAATTAGCTAAAAAAGAGTGTGTTAATTAATCTGCAAAACTTTATGTAATTTAGTTCTATAATAAATAAAAAGAATTTAACAAGAAGAAAATATGCTGAAAATTTTACTCGCTATTTTAGGTTGTATCATTGTTTTTAAGAGCAGTGCAGCAACGGTTACTGTTTATAATAACAACCAAAAAGTTCAAGAAAATGTTGTTGTTTGGCTAGCTCCAGAGCAAGCCTCTGGCGTGAATATAAATAAATCACTTTTCACTATGACACAAAAGAATCGCCAATTTACGCCACATATCTTAGTCGTTGAAAAAAACAGCCAAGTTGAATTTCCTAACGCTGACTCGATAATGCATCACGTGTATTCATTTTCTAAAAGCAAAACATTTGAATTAAAGCTTTATCGAGAACAACCACAAGATCCAATTACATTTGAACAAACAGGAGTTGTGGAGCTTGGTTGTAATATTCATGATTGGATGTTGGGTTACATTGTTGTTGTAGATAGCCCATATTATGCAATCACCAATGAGCAGGGCCTTGCATCGTTCGATATCCCAAATGGAGCCTATAAACTAAATGTTTGGCATGAAGGCTTTAGAGATATTAGCAACATAGAGTCGCAAGAAGTTGTTATAACTAACAATAAATTAAGTTATCAGTTAAAACAAAAACTAACTTTGCCTATTAGGGTTGAAGTTGATGAGTTTGACGATTATGAATAGTCTATTGGGCTTAGCCGTTGTTATTTGCTTGTTGAGTGTTTTTTCAGCCAACGCACAAGTTAAAGGTTTGCTGCAAGTAAGGGCAGTGCAAGCTGATTCACAACTAAGCTGGCAAGAGGGTGGAATTGGTTTATATCGCCATGATGCGGCTAATCAAGGTGTGGTTTTATCTCAGGGAATTATTGATTTAAGTGCAGATATAAGTTCTAGTTGGTCTGCCCATGCTGTAGTTAATTTATATCAAGACCCAAAAAGTACCTTGGGGGTTAGTCAGGCTTATCTGCAATATAAACCTTTAGTTCGCAGTGATTATAAATGGCATATTAAAGTGGGTGGCTTTTATCCACAATTGTCATTAGAAAACCCTGATATGGGCTGGTTATCTGCATATAACTATACCAATTCGGCAATTAACTCTTGGGTAGGTGAAGAGCTGCGAACGCTAGGTGTTGAAGCAACAATTAAACGCCCAGCCCGTAATTTTAATAGTGCCCATAGTTTTAGTTTGGTTGGTGCGACATTTAAAGGTAACGATCCTGCGGGGACATTACTCGCTTGGCGAGGCTTTGCTTTGCATGATCGCCAAACAACACTTAATGAGGCTCTCGCTTTTGCGCCTGTTGCGTCTTTAAATACTCCACAGTTACAATTTCAAGCAAACCAAGTTTTACCGTTTGAAGAGGTCGATGGGCGATTTGGTTATTACGTTGGTGGACATTGGGATTATTTAAAAAAGTCTCAGTTGCGAGTGTACTACTATGATAACAATGGTGACCCTGGCGCTCTTAATTATAATACGGGTCAATATGCCTGGGATACTCGATTTTTAAGTGTCGCATGGCTAAATAAATTTACACCGAAAACACGATTAATTATCCAAATAATGTCGGGTGGTACGGCTATGGGTCAAAACCGCGGCGTTGATACTCGATTTTATAGTCATTTTGCATTATTGAGTCATAAAATAAAACGCCACCGTTTCTCAGTACGTTACGATTATTTTGAGGTGACAGACAAAGACGATTGGAAGTTTGACCCTAATGCTAGTCATGGCGAGGGACTAACAGCAACTTGGCGTTATCAGCTTACACCACAATGGCAAATAGGTGTTGAGGGGTCAGCGCTTCATAGCCAAGCAGATAACCGAGTAGCTATGAATAAAGCATCGAGAATATCGCAGCAGCAAATAGCATTAAATGCTCAGTTTCGGTTTTAGTTGGAAGAATAACAAATTGAAACAGATAAGGGCTCTTGTGAGCCCTACTTTGTATTAATGGCTTTTTATTTTTTGTCAAAAGCGCGTTTCATGTAATTAGGTGTTGCGAGTGCACCGTGATGAATGCCGCCATTGTAGTATTCACTATGCTCAGCAATTATGGCTGCGCCGTCTTCTCTAAAACCGTTAAATGCTTCAGATTTACGAGCTAGCGTCACCGACCACAACCCACTTGGATAAATAGGTTGTGGGAATGGAAGAGTTTGCAAGTCTTTAAAACCAACACTTAGCATAGCTTCGCGCATTTCAACCAGAAGTGGCATATGCATTAATGGCGATTCACTTTGTTGTACGAGTATTCCACCAGGGCGAAGTGCGTTTAAACAGCTAATATAAAACGCATGGTTAAATAAACCCTCACCAGGGCCTACCGGATCAGTTCCATCAACAATCACGATATCAATAGACTCACCAGCTGCTTCACGCATATATTTAATGCCATCGTCAAACATCACAGTGGCACGTGGATCGTTATTTGATTCACATAACTCTGGGAAGTACTTTAACGACATTTGGGTAACCACTTCGTCAATATCGATTTGTGTCACAGTTTCTACACTTGGGTGCTTGAGCACTTCACGTAATGTACCGCAATCGCCGCCGCCAATAATAACCACATTTTTAGGGTTTGGGTGTGCTAGTAATGCTGGGTGGCTGATCATTTCATGATAAAAAAAGTTTTCACGGCTACTCACCATAGTGCAACCATCAATGATCATTAAATTACCAAAGTCTGTGGTTTCAAACATTTCTACTTTTTGAAAAGGAGACTGTTTTTCATCTAACTTTTTGTTAATACGTAATGAAAATGCGCTGCCATCGCGGTCGCTAATTTCAGTAAACCACTTACTTTGATCTAAATTTGCCATAGTTGTTGTTACACTTTTGGTTGAGTATGAAAAAAGGAGGCAATTCTGCCAGTGCTTGGGCTATTGCTCAATCAAATTTTACTCTCTTTAGCGAATAAAGTTAGCTATAAAGAGGGGAAAGTTCAATTTTTGTTAGCTTAGCAGATAGTGACGTATTAAAATGCCCCTTTACACCTAATTTAATAAAGAAGAGTTGCCATGACTTGGGGTTTAGAAACAGCACGTGCTACATACAATGTTGCTCATTGGAGCGATGGTTATTTTGATATTAACGCACAAGGTGAATTGATAGCCTATCCGGATGGCGACCAAACAAAACCTGCCATTTCTTTAAGCCAGCTTACTGAGCAGTTTAAACAGCAAGGATTAACCTTACCAGTACTGGTGCGCTTTACCGATATTTTAAAAAATCGTGTAGATACGCTCACCAATGCGTTTACTCAAGCGCGCACTAACCGTGAATATAATGGTAAATACACCTGTGTTTACCCTATAAAAGTAAATCAACAGCGTTCTGTAGTAAGTAAGCTTTTAGCACACCCAAGTGGTTTAGTGGGGCTTGAAGCCGGTTCTAAACCTGAACTAATGGCAATTTTAGGTGTGGCAAAAGAGCCTATTACTATTGTATGTAACGGCTACAAAGACAGTGAATTTTTACGTTTAGCCTGTATTGGTCAAGCAATGGGGCACAGCGTTAAAATTGTGGTTGAAAAACTCTCTGAGCTAACCACACTGCTGGAAGAAATTGATAATTTAGGTATTGAGCCTGCTATTGGTATTCGTATTCGCTTAAATTCGGTTGGTAAAGGTAAATGGCAAAATACCGGTGGTGAAAAAGGTAAGTTTGGCTTAACTGCAGGACAAGTACTCAGTGCAGTGGAAGTGCTCAAGCAACATAACAAGTTGCATTTAATGCAGATGGTACATTTTCATATTGGTTCTCAAATTGCCAATATTCGCGATATTCATCGTGCTTTGCGCGAGTGTGCTCGCCATTTTGCTGAATTAACTCAATACGGTGTACCGCTCAATACTGTTGATGTGGGTGGCGGGCTTGGCGTTGACTACGAAGGTTCAGGCTCACGTAGTGCTTGCTCAATGAACTACACAGTCGAAGAATATGCGCGTAATGTAGTAAATGCATTTGCCGAGGTGTGCGACCAACATAACTTAGCTCACCCTGCAATTATTACCGAATCTGGCCGTGCTCTTACTGCACATCATGCGGTGCTTATTACCGATGTGATTGATGTTGAAACAGCGCCAAATCATTTAAACCCAGAACCACCTGTTAAAAACAGTGCCTTAGTATTGGATGAAATGTGGCAGTGTTTACAACGTTTGAACCCGCGTATGGCATTAGAGATTTATCATGATGCAATGCACTTATTTAGTGAAGCACACGATCAATACGTGCATGGTTTAGTGAGCATGCTAGAGTGGGCGAAAATAGAGCAGCTTTACTTTACTATTTTACATCGCGTTCGAGCTTCATTAAGCTCTAATGCACGAGCTCACCGCGAAGTGCTGGATGATTTAAACGAAAAACTAGCCGATAAACTGTTTGTGAATTTTTCATTATTTCAGTCGCTACCCGATGTGTGGGGCATTCAGCAGTTATTTCCGGTTATGCCCATCGAAAACCTAACGCAGCCGCTTACTCAGCGCGCTATTATCCAAGACATTACTTGTGATTCTGACGGGCAAATACGTGAGTACGTTGAAGGTGCAGGAATTGAAACCAGTTTACCTATTCCTGAATATACACAAGGTCAGCAGTATCATATTGCGATGTTTATGGTAGGGGCATACCAAGAGATTTTAGGTGACTTACATAACCTATTTGGTGATACCGATTCAGTTCATGTTGAGCTTAATGAGCAAGGATATGTATTAACCAATGCCATTAAAGGTGACAGCGTTAAGGATGTATTAAAATTTGTTGATTATGATAGCGAGTTATTAGCTGATAACTTTGCCACTCAAATTAACGAACTTGATGTATCAGATCACTGTAAAGAAGGTTACTTAGCCGAGCTTAATGCAGGGCTTGAAGGCTACACCTATTTTGAAGATTAATTTAGTTGCATAGTTCAGCGCGGTCATTTGTGGCTGCGCGATGTTTAAAGGAATAGAAGTAATGTCAGTTATTCGCAGTGTATTTAGTATTTTCTTTTACACAATAAACACTCTTTTTTGGTTTGTACCTATTTTTATTTGTGGCATCGTTAAGCTAATCCCAATTAAGGGACTTCAAAAATTAATGAGTTGGACAGCCAAGCAATGTGCCTCTATTTGGGTGACGTTTAACACGCTAAATCAAACGTTATTAACGCCAACAAAGCTAAATGTAACCGGTCTAGAAGAGCTAAAATTGAAAGATTGGTACCTAGTTATCGCGAACCACCAAAGCTGGGTGGATATTTTAGTGTTACAGCGAGTGTTTAACCGCAAAATACCTTTTTTAAACTTCTTTTTGAAAAAAGAGCTTATTTACGTACCTGTTTTAGGTTTATGTTGGTGGGCGCTCGACTTTCCTTTTATGACCCGCACCAGTAAAAGCCAATTAAAAAAGAACCCCAAGTTGCGTGGTAAAGATTTAGAAACGACTCGTAAAGCGTGTGAAAAATTTAAAGAAATGCCGGTTAGTGTGGTTAACTTTGTTGAAGGGACGCGTTTTACAGCGCAAAAGCATGCGCGGCAAAATAGCCCGTTTCCTTACTTACTTAAACCAAAAGCGGGTGGTGTGGCGTTTGTAATGCAAGCTATGGGTGAGCAAATTTCTAAGGTGGTAAATGTCACTATTCATTACCCTGAGGGCATTCCTACTTTTATGGATTTTGCAGCCGGTAAAGTAAAACACATTGATGTACATGTTGAAGTAAAAGGCGTTAGTGATGACTTAATTGGTGATTACACTAATGATCCTGACTTTAGAGTACGTTTTCAAAGTGAATTAAATCGCGTGTGGGAAGAAAAAAACCAGACGCTCGTTAATTTAAAACAAAAATAACAAAATGAGCTGACAGTTATGCTAAAAAAATGGTTACCTAATTGGTTAAATGGCTTAATTGTTGGCTGTGTTTTATTTGCTAATTTAATAATATTTGGCGCATTAGTGCTTACCCTTGGGTTAATTAAATTGGTTTTGCCCATACCCGTAGTAAGTAAATTATTACACGGTGCGTACAAGGGGTGGTGTAAAGGTAACCGCTTAGGGCTTTGGCTAGGCTGTAATGATATTAAAGTTAATATTAGTGGGGAGGTAAATGCTAATAGCTGGTATTTGCTAATTAGTAATCATATTAGCTGGCTTGATATTGCGGTATTAAGCTCGTTAAATGCATTACCAGCTCCTAAGTTTTTTTTAAAAGATGAGCTTAAATACGTGCCATTTATAGGCACTGGTGCGTGGGCAATGGGTATGCCCTTTATGAAACGGGTGAGCAAAGCGCAATTGGCAAAAAATCCGAATTTAAAAGGCCTAGATGTCGAGCGTACTAAGCGTAGTTGCCGTAATTTTCGTCATCACCCTACAACCATAGTGAACTTTGTAGAAGGTACGCGTTTTACAGCGCAAAAGCATAAGCATCAACAAAGTCCTTTTCAGCATTTATTAAAGCCTAAGGCTGGTGGAACTGCTTTTGCCTTAGAAGTTTTAAACGAGCAATTTGACGCTATGCTTAACACTAGTTTAGTGTATAGCGGCAAGTCAGATCATGTGTGTCGTAATATTTTAAAAGGCGAACTAGAGTCTATTAATATTACAATTGAGGTGATGCCAATAAATACACAGATGATTGGCAGTTACCAAACAGATCACGCGTTTAGAGCCGAGTTTCAGCAATATTTAAATAATTTATGGACAAAAAAAGATAAGCAATTAAGCGCTATTCATATTCAGCAAATTAGTACTGAATTAACTCCCAGTAAGGAAATTGAAATACCATGACCAAAACACACCTACAGGAGCTAATTACTCCTTGGTTTGAAAAAGTCCCCGATGCTTTTTTTCTCAGTGCAATCACGGCCTCATCCATTGGCATTCTTTCTTTATTATTTGTTTACTTATTTACGCGTCGCTTAATGTTACCGGGTATTCAAAAGGTGGTGACTAAACTCTCGCCTGAGCGTATTGGTTCATTGTCACCTATGTTGACCAAACTCAATAAACGAATTGCCTGTTTGCTATGTTGTGTGCTTTTTTTAGCCACATTTGATAGTGTTTACCCCGTTAATGAAATTGCCCAAGAGATCCTTAAAACCATTGGCCAAGCATTATTAATTATTTATATAGGTTTTATTATTAGCAGCATAGTGAGCATTGCTGGCGCTATTTATAACCAACTAGACTTTGCCCGCGAAGTGCCTATTCAAGGGCTAATTCAAGTAGTGAAGCTGATCACCTTTATTGTGTGTTCAATATTAATTGTTAGTATTGTGCTTGAAAAATCGCCGACTTATATTCTTTCTGGTTTTGGTGCGATCGCCGCTGTTACTTTATTAGTATTTAAAGACACCATATTAGGTTTTGTCGCCAGCATTCAAATTGCTGCCAACCGCTTAGTGACCTATGGAGATTGGATCCAAGTAGATAACTACGGCGCCGATGGCGAAGTAATTGATTTAGGACTTAATACTGTAAAAGTGCGTAACTGGGACAACACCATAACGACTATACCCACTTATATGCTGGTGGCCGGTTCATTTAAAAATTGGCGCGGTATGCAAGAATCTGGTGGGCGACGTATTAAACGTTCTTTAAATATTGATATGAACAGCATCTTTTTAGTTGATGATGATTTTAAAGCGCAAATAGAAGCGGCAATACCACTGCAAGAATATATTCGACTAGGCACACTTCCCGATCCTGTGTCGAACTTAGGGTTATTTCGTCGCTATGCAGAGGGTTACTTAAAGCAACACAGTAAAATCAATACCTCGCTCACACTCATGGTGCGTGAACTACAACCGCTTAACCATGGCTTACCGATTGAGTTTTACTGCTTTAGTGAAGACAAACGTTGGATATCGTACGAGCATTTACAAGCTGAAATTATGGATCATTTACTGGCCGTATTACCGGTGTTTGGACTGCGCGCTTATCAAAGTGTCAGTGGGCAGTTAAGCCCAGCAGACGGGGTGAATATGGCGGGCAAACCTAGTATTAAAGTGCCCAATAATGCTGTCCAAGGCCAACACCAATAAAGAGCAATAATAGCCACCAAATAGGTGGCTTTTTCATACGTAGCCACGCAAATGCAGCAATCACTAATGCAATATGCCACACACTATTAATAGCTGAAGTCCAAATGGGCGAATACAATGCTGCAGCTAAAAAACCAACCACGGCGGCATTAAGCGCGGCAATTGAGCTGGCAAAGCGGGGATTACTGGCTAAATTAATCCAGCTTTTCTGAAATGCCAACATCAGTAAAAACCCTGGGGTAAATATCAATAATGTAGCTATGATTGCGCCCATTATTGGCTGCTCGGTATTTAGCTGCGCGCCTAAGTAGGTGGCTATTGTAAACATAGGCCCAGGTATAGCCTGAGCACTGGCGTAAGCCGTTAAAAATTGATCATCACTTAACGTTGGCACACCCGCTTGAAGTACTGGCAACACAACATGCCCTCCACCAAATACCATAGCACCAGCTTGGTAAAAAGGCGCAAATAACGCAAATTCTTGCCCTATTGGAATAAAGCTAACTCCAAGCAGTAGCGCAAATAAACTAAGTGCAACCCAGTTAACTTTCCCCTGTTCACTGCTAGTTTGCTGTGATAAATCACTTAATTTTAAGAGTGGCCAGATAGCGCCGACTGCGGCCGCAATCAGTAAAATAATAATTTGTGTACCTAACATCGGCAGTAGAACAAGAGCTAGGGTGCTTATAACTGCAATTAGCTTAAGGATTAGGTTGCTGCAAAAGCTTTTGGCCATACTAAGGGTCGCATCGGCAACAATCACTACAGCAAAGAGCTTCAATCCGGTGATCACAGCAAAATAAACGGCGTCAAATTGGTGAGCACTAATAGCAAGCAGTGTCATTATTAAAAAAGAAGGCAAGGTAAAACCAATAAATGCGGTGATGCCACCGATTACACCTGCACGCTCTACTCCAATTGCAAAGCTAACCTGACTAGAGCCAGGGCCAGGCAGAGCTTGGCTGAGGCTTATTAGCTGTGAATAGCGACTGATACTTAACCAGCGCAGCGAATCAACAAAGTGATGTTTAAAGTAACCTAAATGGGCGGCAGGGCCGCCAAAACTCATGCAGCCAAGCAAAAAAAACTGCCTAAAAATCGCAATTAACATAGTGGCCATCGCCTTTTTGATAAATCATTAAAGTGTCACAAATAAGTATGACATTTTTATGAAACGCTATCATTAGTCCGTATGAAGTAAGTAATAATACGTGTTTTACGTTACTCTTCATTTTTGGTTCATACAAATGTTTGCATAATTGCAATAATAAATTCTAAATGAATAGGAAATTACCATGATGTTAACCAAATCACTTTTAAGTGTCACTGTCGTAGCCGTATTACTTTCTGGCTGTGAAATGAATAACACGGGTAAAGGCGCCGCTATTGGTGCTGCAGCAGGGGGAATTCTAGGTAAAGCTACAGGTAACCACAAAGATAAACGTATTTTTATTGGTGCAGCTATTGGTGCGTTAGCGGGTGCAGCTGTAGGTGATTACATGGATAAACAAGAAGCTGCTTTTCGTGATGAACTAGCAGGTTCGGGAGTTGAAGTGGTACGTGAAGGTGATAACTTACGCTTAGTGATGCCCTCTAATATTACGTTTGCGACTGATCAATCTTATATTTCATCGGGCTTTCATGACACTCTAAATGCGATAGCAAGTGTAATGAATAAATACGAAAAAACCTACTTAAGTGTTGAAGGTCACACCGACAGCACGGGCAAAGATAGTTACAACATGACTCTTTCAGAGCAGCGTGCACAAAGTGTAAAAAATTACTTGGTAAACCAACAAATTATGGCTGCACGAGTAAGCACGAGCGGCTTTGGTGAATCACGCCCAATTGCCACTAACGATACCGCGAATGGTCGCGCGCAAAACCGCCGCGTCGAAATTCAAATAGTGCCTAATACACAAGGTTAATAGCTAAAACCGCGCAAATGCGTGGTTTTGTATATTTTAATGGCACTTTTGCCTGCGTTAGCTGTCACAAATAGTTCTTCGATAAGGACATATTTATGGCAGCGTGGCGCACGGCAATTATTTTATCAATATGTTTACACGGATTAGTTTTGCTTTTTGTTGCCACATTAAAAGCACCTGACATAAAACCACCGCAATCAACCCCAATTAAAGCTTATATGGTAAGTGTGCCAGCTAAAATTAAAGCAACACAACAAGTCCCTCAACAACGCGCTCATACAAATAAAAATACAGAGATTAAATCTATTGAGCTTATTAATGCAACCCAATCAAAACCACTAAATATTAATTATAAAAAAACAGAGAAAACGACTAAGCCGCTAAATACCATCACGAAAAATACTCAGCCTGTAATTTTAAAGCCTTATAAAAAGATCGATTTAAACAAAGGACTCAACAGTATTTTACAGCAACAAACTGGCTATTCTGATACTGCAAAGAGTGACCCTCAGAAAAAGCGTATTACAGTTTCAAAAGAGCATCCAGGCAAGGTAAAGCCACTATTAAAAATAGAGCAGCAAAATATGCAATTTACCACTTATCGACGAGGTGATAGCTGTTTTAGAAAGGTATCCGTTGGTGCAGGGGTTATGCCAAAAAATGACTTGCCCGAAAGTTACATAGCTGGTGTAAAGTGCGATAAAACTAAGCTAACTGAGGCTTACGATACCGCAATGAATAAATGGCTTAAAAAGAAGTAGCAACTAAAATGCAATCAATCTAAATTAAACTGTAATTCACATAGTTTTTGATACAAAGGGTTACTTGCCATTAATTGCTGATGAGTGCCTGTAGCTTTTATTTCGCCATTTTCCATTACCACAATCATATCGGCATGTTTTACCGTGGCCAGTCTATGGGCAATAATCAGCGTTGTTCTATTTTGCATTAAGTGTTCAAGTGCGGCCTGAACATGATGCTCGCTTTGCGCATCAAGCGCGCTGGTAGCCTCATCAAGTAGCAGTATTTCTGGGTCTTTTAAAATGGCGCGAGCAAGAACAATGCGCTGCTTTTGCCCACCCGATAGCCTTACACCTTGTTCACCTAAGAAGCTGTTATAGCCTTGTGGTAACTGTTTTATAAATTCATCAGCATGGGCATGTTTGGCGGCCGTATAAACTTGCTCGTCACTGGCGCTTGGGTTTCCATAGCGAATGTTATGCATAACATCAGAGCTAAATAAAATCGGGTTTTGTGCCACCATCCCCATTTTGTTACGCAAGGTATTTAATGACAACTGTTTAATATTTATATTATGAAACTTAATCGCTCCGCTGGCAGGGTCATAAAAACGCTGTAACAGTTCAAACAAGGTGGTTTTACCGGCACCTGAAGGGCCAACAATAGCCACGGTTTTACCTGTTTCAATATTTAAGCTGATATTATTTAATGCGCTTACATCTGGGCGAGAAGGGTAATTAAAACTAATACCTTCAAGTGAAATTGCACTGTTGCTTGTTGTTGCATGTAACTGATCATCTTGTGGAATTTCGGGGTTTTGTATTTTACTTTTAACGGCGAGCAGTTCAAGCAGTCGGGCAGCGGCCCCTGCGGCGCGTTGTAGTTCACCATAAACCTCAGCAACGGTTGCTACCGACATGGCCACCATAATGGCATAAAATACAAACGCGCCAAGTTCACCGCCCGTCATAGTGCCTGCGAGCACATCACTACCGCCTACCCAGAGCATGGCACTAATAGCGCTAAAGGTAAGAAAAATAACTGCTGCAATTAAAAACGAACGTTGTTTAATGCGGCTTTTGGCAACGTTAAAGGCCTTTTCAGTTTCATTAGCAAAAGCAGATTGCTCTTGCTGTTCATGGCTATAACTCTGTACCACTTTTATATTTTGAATGATCTCACCCGCGTAGGTGCTGATATCTGCAATCGCATCTTGGCTGGAGCTTGCTAGTTTGCGTACTTTTTTTCCAAAAACCAACATAGGCACCAGTACTAAAGGGACGCAGGCCACAACGACCAAGGTAAGCTTTAAATTAGTAACAAGCAGCATAATTAAGCCACCGACTAACATCAACGCACTTCGCAGCGCCATAGAGAATGATGAGCCGATAATAGATTGTAGTAATGTGGTGTCGGTGGTGAGTCGCGACATCAGCTCGCCGCTGCGATTTTCTTCAAAGTAACTCGGATGCAAGGTAACAATACGATTGAATACAGCTTTTCTAATGTCATTACTGACTCGCTCGCCAATCCACGACATTAAATAAAATCGGCTGAATGTACCCACTGCCAATAAACTGATCAAGCCAATTAATACCAAAACAGCTTGTTGTAATTGCGCTTGCGAGCCGGCAATAAAGCCATGATCAATCACAAACTTAACGCCTTGGCCTAGCGATAAATTAACCCCTGCGGTGGCAAGTAATGCTACTAGAGCCCCTAAAACCACCCATTTATAAGGCTTAATAAAATTGAATATAGGGAATAAAGCGCTAAAGGCGGCTTTATCTGAAGCAGGCTTGTCTGTAGGCATAGTAGATTCTTATTGATGATTAAGGTATAGATATGGCATCAATAGATTAAAAATCAATAGTATTAAAAATCATCAATAGGGAAAAATTATGACAGCTAAACAGATAACAGGCGAGTTTACCGTTACATTAGCGCCTATAGAAGGGTATGCACATGGACAGCAAGGCGTTAATTTAGGTCGGATGTCGATTGATAAACAATTTACTGGCAGCTTAACGGCAACTAGCCAAGGCGAAATGCTTAGCGCCATGACTCCCACCCAAGGTAGTGCTGGTTATGTTGCAATAGAGCAAGTGATGGGCGAGCTTGAGGGCAAGAAAGGCAGTTTTGTACTGCAGCATTTTGGTACTATGGACAAAGGCCAAGACAGCTTAATTTTAAAAGTGGTGCCCGACTCAGGCACTGATGAGCTCGCAGGATTAACAGGCAGTATGGCGATACGCATAGAGCAAGGTATTCACCATTATGATTTTGAATACAGCCTATAAAGCAGGTATTTATAATGCAAAAAGTAATCGAATTCAGAAAGGCTCGTTTTTTGGGTGGGGTAGATATAGTCGCACTAAATGATCGCATACAGGAATTAAACCAAGACGGTTGGAAAGTAATAAACGCAGTGCCATTAACAGGCTTTTATGGGCAAGTGCATGGTTATACATTACTTATTGAAAATGAAGAAATATAAGGGTTACTAATGGCGTTATCATTATGGTTGAGCTTAGCATTGGTGTGCATGATGGGCGCAATGTCGCCCGGGCCCAGTTTAGCTGTGGTATTAAAGCATAGCTTAAGCGGTGGCATGAAAAATGGCATGCTGGCAGCGTTAAGCCATGGTTTTGGAGTGGGATTATATGCAGCGGCTTCATTGTTGGGGTTAGGCGCATTGATGTTGCAATTTCCTACTGTGTACCAATTTTTAGTGTATTTAGGGGCAGCCTATTTAGCATATTTAGGTTTGAAAATACTATTTTCAAAGCCCAACGACAGCGAGCTAAACATTCAGCAAAGCGAAGTGAGCAGCTCTAAGGCGTTACAAGATGGCTTTGCCATTGCATTTTTAAACCCCAAACTAGCAATTTTCTTTTTGGCGTTATTTTCACAATTTATCGACCCAGAGAACCTTACTTTAAATATTGGCGTTATTATGTGCTTAACGGTTTTTGTCATTGATACTGGCTGGTATCTACTGGTGGCTCTACTTACTGAGGTGTCTAAAAAGCGCTTTGGTTTTACTAAGCAAAATATCTGGTTAGATAGGCTGTTAGGTGCGGTATTTATTGCGCTGGCAATTAAAGTGGTTATTGGATTTTAACTATCAAAGTGATTGAATTGCGTACAGTTGGTAATTAATGTAACTTAAAAAACTATAATTTAAAAGTGATAAAACGATGTCTAATATAATTTTAAAAAGTGCTACTTTTGATAGCAAAGTCAAACAGTACTGGATGTGTTTAGCTGCAATATTTAGCCTTTTTCCAGTTGTAACTATTGTGCTTTTACCCGTTGTATTACTTTTAGTGTGGCTAGTCGCAAGTCGAGTATTAGCCGCTATGTCGGCCGATTTACTAGAGCGCAAGCTAGTGGTGAAGCGCGGTATTTTATTTAAAGAAGAAAAATCGATTCCACTAGAAAAAATCACCGATGTCGGGTTGAGTCAGGGGCCGCTAATGCGCATGTTTGGCTTATACCGGTTAAGTTTTGAAACAGCAGGGCAGTCGGGGCATGGTGCGTTGGTATCGTTACTTGGGGTAGTTGATGCCAGTGAATTTCGTGAAGCCATTTTAACTCAAAAAGATAACCTTACTGCAGAACAACCCGTTCAAGCAAAACAAGACGAGCCACCAAGCCAAGTCGAATTACTTCGCGCACTCACTTACAGCGTGAAAAACATTGAGCAGATGATGGTCGCGCTACTGGACGAGAGAAAATAGTTGAATATTATAAATCTTGTTCAATTTTAATCTCTTACGTGGAGTGGAATTTGTTAAGTAACTTCACTGGGAGGCTCTAATGTCAAAGTTTAAAGTCTTATTTACGGTGCTTTTGGCCACTTTCATAGTTAGCTTATCATTTTTTATATTTAATAACCCCGCGTCAAAAGCTAAAGAGTTTCTCAAAAAGCACGCGGATAATTTTGAGCATGTTATTTTGTTTGCAGAGCAAAGGGAGCTTCAAGCTATACAATGGGTTGATGATAAAAGTAGTGAACGTTTACCACATAAACTAATAATAAAAAAAGGCAGTAAAGAATTCGTGAAGGTGACTGATTCAAGTTTGGATGAGCTTACTGAGTAAGAATATAGATGTTCTATGGATTCAATATTTTCGGAGTGTTTGGTTAATTAGAAAAGCATTTACTTTTTCATACCAGGATAGGCAACAAGAGGGATATTTTGTTTTTGGGAACCCGGAGAAAATCGGTTTATGTGTGCTTGGTAACGGTACTAAAGATTATGGCAAGTACGAGCATGTAGCTGGCAATTGGTATATTGCAGTGTGCGAGTATCCGCGACCATCAGTCTGATAGAGGGGGATACATTGTTATGCCAATGTGTTCACTAAACAGGGGGCTTAAGTTTACATTCGATAATCCAAGGCTATTACATTAACTATCATTGGTTCCTGTTGTTTTAACCCCTCCAAAGTGACTTATGCTACTAGATTCAATTATCTCTAAATCCTTTGCAACGTACCTAATGCAGGTGTAATTTAAGGTGGTTTTATCTAAAAAGGATACACTCTTTATAGGATTCAAAGGTGATGAATTCTAATGGGGCGCAATTTTGTAGCATATAACTGTGCTACACAAATACATGGAGAGAAGTTAAATGGCTAGTAAAGAGTCAACCGCAGTAATTTGGATGTTGTCAGATTCATTTATCTTAAGTGTAATGTTACTAATCGGTGGTTTTTTAGGTAAATCTATCAGCCCATTCCAAGTTGTCTTTTTAGTTAATGTTATGGCTGCTTTTGCGGCAATTGCATTATTCTCAAAAGGTAAATGGGAAAATATCAAACCCCAACAAATGAAGTTACATATATTTAGAGGGTTGCTTGGTGTTAGTTCAACAATATGCTTGTTTTATGCTCTGCAATATTTAAGTTTAGCGGAAGTGACCGCGATTAACTTTTTTGTGCCACTTATAACGTCCATTCTGTCGGTGTTTATCTTTAGAGAAAAACCAAAAGCTTATGTCTATATCGCTATTATTTTGAATTTAGCTGGAGTGATGATGCTGCTTTCTCCAAAACTAATGGCGAGCCAAGTAACGCAGCAAAATCTCTATCTAGGATTGATTTTTACGCTGTCAGCGGTAGCTATTTTAGTCATTTATAATATTAACTTAAAAAAAATAGGCAATGCAGAGAAAGTTGTGCCTCAAATGGTTTTTGCTCCTCTCTATTCGGCGGTTATTCTATTACCAGTAGCTATTTTTGTATGGAAACCTTTAGATACAACTAGTGTTCTATTAATTATGTTATACGGTGGGCTTCTTGTTACTAAACTTGCAGCACGTTTTTTTGCTTTTAATAAAAGTGATTTATCTAAGCTAATGCCGCTTGAATATGCACAAATTCTATTTTCTAGTATTTTGGGCTATATTTTTCTTCAGCAAACTCAAACTTTATTGGGTGTCGCAGGCATAGTATTGATCGTGTTATCAAGTCTCGCTCATGTTTTATTCATGCGCTTTGAGAGGAATAGTCATACTAAGAATATGAAAGAAATTACCAATGATTAAAGCCGTATTGTAAACGGTCCGGCGATCAGCTGACCACCGGACTGTTTTAATCTTTCACCTAGAACCTTTTCCCTAGCTCCTAGATACCTTATTGAGACTTTACCCTTGTATTATAGGCTGACCTGCTAGCATACGTAATTCTTTACTACGCTCGGTTTGCATTTCGTAAGAGGCTGTTTTTATGCTGTTCACATAATTCCACTTAGCGCTTGCTTGTTCTTGATTGAAGGTCACTGTTAAGTAACCTCGGTCGACTAAATTGCTATAAGCTAAGTCGTTTACAAGTAAAGCAAGAACTTGCTCCATTTGTGCTGTAACTTCAGGGCCCTGTGTATTTAGTGCTAAGTACTCTTCAAGCCCTGGCGAAGACACTGAAGAGGTAGCAAACTCAACCCCCGCATTTTGTGATGCGGCTATTGGGTTGCTCGCGTCAGTTTTTAATTGTCCTGCCCACGCATTATGAGTATCGCCGGCTAGCACCACTAAGTTTTTTTGCGCAGCTATAGCTGTACCAAGTAGTACTTCACGCTCATAAGCATAGCCGTCCCAGGCATCTAAATTGTAAGGTGCGGTGGTATCAACACGCGCACGCTCTGCATCAGTTACTGTTGGATCACCAGCTAGAATACGGCCTTTAATTTGTGCCAGCTCAGCAAATAATGCTGATGCTTGAGCAAGCAGGGAGCCAGTGTCAGCACCATTTGCTTGGCTTACCTGCAGGCTCACTAAAAGCTGTAGTACTTCAAACGGCAGGTGCATCTTGGTCATTAACACTTGTTGGCCAAGTACTTGCCATTTTGAACTTGAGGTTGTCATACCATCGGTGAGCCAGGTTAGTTGTTCACTACCGAGTAATGCGCGTGTGGGCGAACTAACAGCACTAACAAAATCGCTTTGCCCTTGTGCGCTGGTTAAATCAAAATCACCGTAGCTTAATTGTTCATCACGAGCGAGTACGCGGGTGTCGAGCATATAAAGAGAGATTAAATCACCGAATTCAAAACGGCGATAAATACGCTCTTTATCGGCAACATTGCGAATAGGCATCCATTCAAAGTAGGCTTGTAGGGCATGTAGTTTACGCGCGCTAAATTCACCTTCACCGTCATTATGGTTTTCTGCACCTTCACGCCAAGTGTCATTAGTAACCTCATGGTCGTCCCATACTGTTATAAAGGCGCAATTGCTGTGAGCTGCTTGTAAGTTGCTATCGGTGCGGTAGTGGGCATAGCGTTTACGATAGTCAGTTAAGCTAATAATTTCATTGCTGTTATCTTCAGGTAGTAAACGACCTAAGCTACTTGCGTCTTCAGTAGCGTAGCCATTATTTCCATATTCGTATATGTAATCGCCTAAATGGAGTACCGCATCTAAGTCAGGTTGCTTTGCTATTTCACCATAAACATGAAAAAAGCCAGCAGGATAATTAGCGCACGACACAACGGCCAGCTTTACTTTATCAATATTGCCTGTTGGTAATGTTTTACCTGAGCCAATAGGGGAGGTTTTGCCATTAGAAATAAAGCGGTAGTAGTAATTGGTATTAGCGTCTAGACCTTGTAAGTCCACTTTAAGGGTAAAGTCTGTGGCTGCACTTATATAAGCTTCGCCATCGTGACTAATCGCACTAAAGTCTTCGTCTGTCGCGGCTTGCCATTGCACTTTAATGCTGCTGGTAGCTGGATCTTTTGGTGTTACACGAGTCCATAAAATTAGGCTATCTGCTAGCGGATCGCCACTGGCAACGCCATGATCAAAGCTAATCTCAATGAAATCATCATCGTCGTCAAACCGACAACCTGTTAACCCTAATGATATAACAGCAACACCAAATCCTGCCGCCGAGGCCTTTAAAAAACTTCTTCGTGTAAACGTCATTACTCTGTACCGTTAATTCAAAAGTACGAGCTTATCCGACCAGTATGACTTTTATATGAAGTTGTGATGCCAGTTATATTAAAATACTTGGCAAATTTGCTCAGCTTTACAAATAATAACTGTCACGTTTTCGTAGCCTACTCGGGTCAGCGCTTCAGCACTTAATGTTGCACGCGCACCACTAGCGCAATGTAAATAAATAGGACGGGCTGCGTCTTTTTCTATTTCCATGAGCTTCATTTCAAGTAGCCCGCGAGGAATGTTTATAGCGCCTATAGCTGCTTTGGTGGCATGTTCAGCGGGTTCTCGTACATCAATCAACAATCCTTTATTTTGCTCAAGCTCTTTCTTTGCTTGTTCGGCATTAATACGGCGCTGATTAGGAGTAATTATTTTTAGTAAATCTGGAATAGGTGTGAGCATGGTGTTTATTCCTTAAAGCCAAGTTTGCGTAATAGAGTGATCATTGGGCACCAGCTAGTAAAAGCTGATTGAATTAAATTTACAGCGATAAAAGCTGTAAAGTAAATCCACTTAGGATCGTGATAAGTTTGCAATAAAAGTGACACAATAATCATTATGCCAGCGATTAGTCTGAGTGCGTTATTTAGCTTCATTATAGTAGGCCAGTTATTTAGTTCAGTACAGTCACTATATTAGGTTTATCTATATTAGTAAAATCTAATATTAGACTTTTCTAATCTAACGTCTTATACTCAGACTCTATTTTAGAATAAGAGCATAGTATGAATATTGACTTTACTGCCATGGCCGGCAATGTAGAACAAGCCGAGCAGCTATTAAAAATTTTAGCCAATAAAAATCGCTTGATGATTTTATGTTCTTTGCAAGATTCAGAAATGAGCGTATCTCAGCTCAATGAAGCCGTGCCATTAGCGCAGTCTGCGTTATCTCAGCACTTAGCAGCGTTGCGTAAAGCAAACATTGTGGCTACGCGCCGCGAGAGCCAAACAATTTATTATCGTGTCATTGATGAAAATGCAGTCGTTCTGCTTGGTACCTTGTATGGGTTATTCTGTAAGGGCTAAGTGCGATGAGCTTAATAGACAATGCGGTAAAAAGTAGTTTAAGTGGTCGCATTCCGATTATTATTTTTGTGATGTCTTTGTTACTTGGGGTATTTGCACTAAAACAGACACCTCGAGAAGAAGAGCCACAAATTACTGTGCCCATGCTCGATATTTATGTATCTGCACCTAACGTTGAGGCGCCTGAAGTCGCTAGGTTAGTAACTCAACCGCTCGAAAAGTTACTGGCCCAGTTGGTGGGAGTTGAGCATATTTACTCAACCACACAAACTAACAGTACAGTGGTTACGCTGCGTTTTGAAGTAGGACACAACCGCGAACAAGCAATTTTAGATACCTATGCAAAACTAAATAGTTATCAGCATACAATGGCATCGGTGATCAAAAGCTGGCAAATTCGCCCTATAGAAGTAGATGACGTGCCTATTGTGATGTTAGGCCTCTACAGTAAAGACCCGCAACTCTATGGTGATTATGAACTAACTCGTTTTGCCAACGAAATTGCTAATAGTTTACAACGCATTGAGCATACCAGTGAAGTTAAAGTAATTTCGGGGCGTACGCGGACTCTTACCATCAATTTAAATGCCAGCGCACTGGCTGCCCATCAAACCACGGTAAACGATGTTTTTTACGCATTAAATGTATCAAACCAACTCACTCAGGTAGGGAGTGTGGTTGATAATCAGCAGAAAATTGCTATTCAGGCAGGTGATGTACTAAGAACACAATCAGCGGTAGAGCAATTAGTTGTTAATGTGGTTAATGGTAAAAGTGTTTACTTGATGGACATTGCAACAGTCAGCGATGGCCCTAGTGAAACTGAGCATTACCAATGGTTAGCGCAATCAACTGATCAGCAGCAGTTGCCTATGGTTACTTTAAGCGTAGCTAAGCAAGTAGGGACTAATGCGGTTGCTGTTGCAAATGATGTTCATACCATGATGAATGAACTTGCAAATACTTTACTGCCACCAGAAGTTAGCCATACAGTGCTCAGAGATTATGGTCAAACTGCGAATGAAAAAGTAAATAACCTCACATCAAGTTTAGTGTTTGCAGTGTTTACTGTGGTGATATTTGTTGGCGTGTTTTTAGGTTGGCGTCCTGCCGTAGTGGTTGGGCTGGCGGTTCCTATTTGTTATGGCATTACACTCTCATTAGATTTTGCATTTGGTTACACCATTAATCGGGTGACCTTATTTGCGCTTATTTTATCATTAGGCTTACTGGTAGACGACCCAATCACGGGTATTGATAATATTAGTCGCTTTATAAATAACAAAGGCGATAAAAAACAAAATGTTGTTGGCGCAATGAGCGAAATTCGAAATGCTTTGCTTATGTCGACATTGACTATTATGGTGGCGTTTATTCCACTGGCGTTTATTACCGGCATGATGGGGCCATACATGGCACCTATGGCGTTTAACGTGCCCATTAGTGTCATGGTATCTACTTTGGTAGCATTTTTTGTCACCCCTTGGCTGGCAATGAAATTGCTTAAACCAAACACCTTAGAACAACCTGAGCTTGAGCCTAAAGCGGGTTTATACCAACGATTACTCAGTCCATTATTGGCCTCAAAAGGGCGAGCTAAATGGGTGCTATGGATAACGTTAGGATTGTTTATTATCAGCGCCATGTTACCCGTGATGCGCTTGGTACCATTAAAACTCCTGCCTTTTGATAATAAAAATGAGCTGCAAGTACTTATAGATATGCCAGAGGGTACTAGTCTAGAGAGCACGGCTGCATTTACTAAGCAGATTCAAACCCTCACATGGCAGTTAAATGAAGTCAGTGAAATAGCCGCATATATTGGGCAGCCTTCTAGTATGGATTTTAATGGCATGGTGCGTGGTTATTATCGCCGTGAAGCCACTAACTTAGCAGAACTCAGAGTATTGCTGGTGGATAAATCAGCACGAGAGCATCAATCACATGGGGTGGTTATGCGGCTACGCGAACAACTTGCTCCTTTAGCAAAAAATGGCACTGTTATTAAAGTGGTAGAGGTACCACCTGGGCCACCGGTGTTGAGTACTTTAGTTGCTGAAGTGTATCGTGATTCCTTTATTGATAAGCAATCCCATAGGCAGGCTGCTCAACATGTTGCAGCACGTTTACGCCAAGAGCCTCATGTTGTTGAGGTTGATACCTCTTTGGTTGCTCCTGCGCCATTACAGCGCTTTATTACAGATAAAAACAAGGCTGCGCTCAGTGCTATTGCTACCCAAAATATTGCACAAACACTCAGTATTGCTTCGCAGGGGCAACAGGTTGGAGTGTTGTACGTAAGCGGTGAAACTCAGCCAGTTCCAATACAATTACAATTGCCTTATAGCGAGCGTAATCAGCTTTCACAATTACTTACACTGCAAGTAAGAGGGGATAGGGACTTAGCTAAAACCAGTAATGAGTTAGGTATAACAAGTGCCCCCAGACCTTTAGTGTCGCTTTCAGAGCTGGGAGAGTTTAAACCATTAAACGTGGCCGACACACTAATGCGTAAAGATCAGCGTGACGTTATTTATGTGATGGCCGAACTAAATGGACGCACGCCTGCAGAGGTTATTGCGGATGTAAATGCCGATTTGAACGCACGCAATGAAGGATTTGAAAAAAAGGCGTGGTTAACACGGCACTTTTTTAATAATGGTGGAACCGCGCCATGGCAATTACCGCAAGGAACTGATGTTAACTTTAGTGGTGAAGGTGAGTGGCGTATCACTATTGATGTGTTCAGGGATATGGGCATTGCTTTTGCCTTTGCGCTCAGTGCTATATTTATTATTTTACGGGTACAAACACAGTCGGCGAGTTTATCGCTGATTATCATGTCGGCTATTCCATTAACTGTGATTGGTATTATGCCTGGGTTTTGGTTACTCAATCAATTTGGTGAACGCACCATAGCGGGGGCTCCTGAGCCGGTATTATTTACCGCGACTGCGATGATAGGCATGATTGCCTTAGCAGGTATTGTCGTTCGTAACTCACTTATTTTAGTCGAATTTATTAACCAAGCACGAGCTCAGGGGATGGCAATAAAAGAGGCACTTATTGCTGCAGGGGCGGTACGAATGCGGCCAGTATTATTAACCGCCGGAACTACTTTGTTAGGTAACTTAGTGATCACACTTGACCCAGTATTTAGCGGATTAGCCATAGCAATTATTTTTGGCATCGTGGCGTCTACCGTATTTTCGTTATTTGTTGTACCGCTTGTTTACTATTTAGTGTTTACAAACCCAGAGGAAGAAGCACATGCAGGGTAAATCAAAAGTTTTAGGCGCAATCAGTGCATTGGTTGTGGTTATTGTAGCTGTGCTATACATGGCCGGCAGCTTTAGTGATAAACAATCTGCAGGGTTAAAAGAGATTCCAGTTACTCAATATCAAGGTGAGGTGGTCACTGTTGAGCTGCAAACTATTTCGCGAACAGAGTATGTACCAGGGAGTGTAATTGCGAAACAAAACACCCAAATTTCGTCAAATGTAATGGCACAAGTAAAGCAATTTAAAGTGCGCGCCGGTGATAAGGTTAGTCAAGGTGACTTATTGATCACCCTAAAGCAAGATGACTTTAAAGCGATGCTGGCACAAAGTGAGGCAAATATTAATGCGGTGCAAGCCTCATTAAACCAAGCTAAAAAGCAACTTATTAGAGTAACTGACTTACAGGCAAAAGGGTTAGTACCAGTGAGTGAATTTGATGATGCTAAAGCAAAATTTGATAACTTAACTGCCAACTTAGCTGGAGCAAAACAGCAGCAAGCCCAGGCGCAAGTATCACTTAACTACACGCAAATTAAAGCCCCTATATCTGGTGTCGTTGTTGAGCGTTTAGCCGAACCTGGCGATACAGCCACACCTAGTATACCGTTGTTAACGCTTTACAATCCAAAGCAACTTCAACTTGCCTTTAATGTACGAGAGCAACAAGCAGTAAAGCTTAAATTAGGCGATCGTTTAAACGTGAGTTTGCCTTCGCTCGATATGACAACAGCTGCCAATATCAGTGAAATTATACCTGTTGTTGATAACGCTGCACGTAGCTTACTTATACGACTAGAAATTGAACCACAGCCAGGGATGATCCCTGGGTTATATGCACAATTGCATTTACCGTTTAAAAGCACCCAAGGTGTACTGGTAGATCCTCGTTGGATACATGATTTTGGACAGCTCAGTATGATGTATGTCATTAGCGCTGACAAAATTGAGCGTCGCTTTGTACGCTTAGGTGAGCAGTTTGATAATCAGCAACATGTTATTACGGGCCTTAAAGCTGGCGATAAAATAGCAGTGGATTATCAACCAATAACTAAATAACCAGAGTTCGGGTTAAATAAATGTGGCTATTTCATCCAGCGATTTTTTATCAAGTGCATGCAGAGGCACCGTTGCATGCTCATCGGGGTAGCCTGCAATTAATAGCATATAAGGACGTTCGTTGTCTTTATCACGGCCACAAATATCGGTTAAAAAGCTCATTGGTTTTGGGGTGTGGGTCAGGGTTGCAAGGCCTGCTCGGTGTAGTGCTTGAATTAAAAAACCAGTGGCCAGCCCTACCGATTCATGTACATAGTAATTAGTGTTTTTATCGTCCGTATTTACACCCCCCTTTTTTTGACTAAACACTGCAATCAACCATGGTGCGTGCTCTAAATAGGGTTTATTAGCATCGGTACCTAATGGTTTCAATGCATCAAGCCATTCTTCGCCTGCGCGACCTTCATAAAAAGAGCGCTCTAGTTTTTCAGCGGCCTCTCGTATTTGCTTTTTAACATCACTACTATTAATGGCTACAAAATGCCAAGGCTGATGGTTTGCACCACTAGGTGCTGTACCTGCTGCTTTAATGCAGGTTTCGATGATTTCTTTTGGCACCTGGCGGTTACTAAAGCTGCGAATACTATGACGGCGCTGGCTCGTTTGTAAAAACTCCTTTGCGCGCGAGAGCATTGCCTCTGGCGGGTATTCTATAAAATCGGTTAATGGTTGGCTTTTGTGATCTTGCATGGCTGTTCGCTTCTTATTTTTAGAGTGTTTTGTTTTTATACCGAGAGGCTCATTTCTAAGCAAGTGTTATTAGAATGAATTTCTGTTTATTTATTGTTACAAAGTTAACTAGTTACTAACTTATGTTCCTGTTTTTAATGTGGTATAAAGCAGCATAAAAATAATACTTACAATTCAAGGAAGTAAAAAATGCTATCAATAACAGGGTTATCAAAAACCTACGACAACGGCGTACATGCACTTCAAGGTGTTGATTTATCAATTGGTAAAGGTATGTTCGGATTACTTGGGCCAAATGGTGCGGGTAAATCGTCGTTAATGCGAACTATTTCTACATTGCAGTCAGCTGATCAGGGCTCTATTACTTTTGATGGCATTGATGTGTTTAAAGACCCACAAGCATTGCGTCAGCGTTTAGGCTATTTACCACAAGATTTTGGTGTATATCCGCGTGTTAACGCTTACGATTTACTCGATCATATGGCTGTTTTAAAAGGTATTCACAACAAAGCAGAACGTAAAGAGTCGGTGGAAGGCTTGCTTGCACATACTAATTTATATCAACATCGCTCAAAAGCCGTTAGTGGTTTTTCGGGGGGTATGCGCCAGCGTTTTGGTATTGCACAAGCATTATTGGGCGACCCTGATTTACTAATTGTTGATGAGCCAACTGCAGGTTTAGATCCTGAGGAGCGAAATCGTTTTCATAACTTGTTAGTAAGCTTAGGCGAGCAAAAAGTAGTTATATTATCGACCCACATTGTTGAAGATGTAGCAGAGCTTTGCCCAAACATGGCTGTACTGGCTGGCGGTAAAATACTATTAGAGGGTAACCCAATTGCCCTTACCGATAAACTGCAAGGGCAAATTTGGCGCAAGGCCATGAGCCAAGAAGAAGCGCAAGAGCTTGAATCACAACTGCCTGTTATTTCAAAACGCTTATTTGCTGGGCAAACCATATTACATGTATTAGCAGAGCAAGCACCCGAAGGCTTTGAAACGAGTAACGCAAACCTAGAAGATGTGTATTTTTCTGCGTTGCTTAATCATCGTAACAGCCAAGTAGCATAAGGGGGCGCTATGTTTTTTAATATGCTTGCGTTTGAACTGCGCTATTTTGTGCGCCAACCTTCGTTTTATGTGACGTCATTAATCTTCTTTTTTATGGCGTTTTTTATAAGCTCTAGTAGTAAGCTTCCGTTAGGCGGGGCTAATGTTCATATGAACTCGCCTTATACCATTATGGTTTTAACGGTTACCTTTTGTACGCTTGCTATGTTTTTAGTGGTTAACTTTGTTGCCAGCTCAGCTATTCGCAACAGTGAGAGCAAAATGGATGAGTTGGTGTTTAGTAAGCCGGTTAACCCTCTTGCTTATCAATCTGGGCGTTTTTTTGGTGCTTACTTAGTGGTGCTAGTTGTTTTTTTAACGGTGCCGCTGGGTGTGTTTTTTGGATCGCAATTTGGTTTATTGGTTGGCTGGCTCGATAGTGAGCTAGTAGGCCCTAATAAGTTAATATATTACACAGCTCCTTTTTTATATTTAGCAATACCCAGCTTGTTAGTACTTTCGGCTATTTTTAATAGTGTGGCTGTGTATTTTAAAACCATGATGGCGGTATATGTTACAGCTGTAGTGATTTTTATAACCTACCAAATAGCGGGCATCTACTTTGATGACTTAGCATTTAGAGATATTGTTGTATACGCCGATCCATTTGGGTCAGGTTCGTTAATTGACTTAACCCGTTATTGGACTGTAAGTGATAAAAATACCGAAGTGTTAACGCTCTCGGGCGATTTTTTGATTAACCGTATTTTGTGGGTAGCAATAAGCTTAGCGATGTTTTTTGGCCTAGGGAAGTTAGGTAATCGCGTAGTAACTAAAAAACAAAAAAAACAATTTGCTGTATCTACGTTTGTAAAAAATAAACAAGCAGCACTTATTAGCAAGGCTAAAAATTACAAATCAAAAGGGATCAATACGCAATCGCAACTAGTAATGCGCAGCTTATTTGAACTTAAGCAGGTTATATTAAGTGCGCCTTTTATGATTTTAGCCGGTGTAAGTATTACTATGTTGCTTGTGCCACTCTTTGCTCCTATTGGCGCGTATGGCACAACGGATTGGCCACTGACACAAAATATGGTGAGCATCATTCAAAACACCTCTAGCTTATTTATGTTTATCATTATTGCTTATTACAGCGCAGAGCTGGTTTGGCGGGAGCGCCACAGTGGTATGGGCGATATTGTTGACAGTTTCCCAGTTCATAACAGTGTGTTTTGGATATCTAAAATTATTGCGTTAATCACTGCGGTTTGTGGTCTTTATTTAGTAGGTATGATGTTTACCATTGCAGTACAACTATTTAAGGGGCAATTTAATCTAGAGCTTGGCCAGTACTTATTTAGGTTAGGTTATCTTACGTTACTGCCTTTAATTATGATGGCTATTTTGGCGTTCTTTTTGCAAATAATTAGCCCTAATAAATATATAGGTATGGGGTTATTTATTCTGTATTACATTGCCCAAATGGTAATGGGTGCTTACGGATTTGAGCATCACATGTATCACTTTTCGCAAAGTAGTAGCGTACCGTATTCTGATATAAACGGTTACGGACACTTTTTACAAGGCGCGCATTGGTACACCTTATATTGGGGCGCATTAAGTGTATTTTTGGCTATTGTTGGGTTTGCTTTATGGCATCGCGGCCCGTCGCAAACATTGCGCACTCGCTTATCTTTAATACGTTACAACATGTCTTTAAAAGGTCAAATTGCTGCCGCTATAAGTTTATTGGTATTTGTGGGAGCAGGTTATAACATTTATCACAACACCCGTATGCTCAACGAGTTTGTAACAAGTGATGATAACGAAACTCTTCAAGTAAGCTATGAACAAGAGTTTTCACAATACAAAGATTTGCCACTCCCTGTAATAACCGATGTTAATTTACACATTGATATTTACCCTAAAAAGCGTGCATTAACCGCCGTTGCAAAAATTAAGTTTACTAATACCGCTAACGAGCCAATAGCCCGTGTGTTAATTAACGAGCCTAACCACGCTAAAAGCTGGGATGTAAAAATGGCCGGCGGGAAAATAGTAGAGCGTTTACCTGAGTTTGATATGGTATGGTTTGAGTTTGAACAACCGCTAATGCCTAATGAAGTACGCGAAGGTGAGCTTTCAGTTTCCCGAGAACATAACGGTTTTGTTGATAGGTATTCAGATACTCAGCTGGTGTATAACGGTACATTTATAAATAATAGAGAGTTATTACCGAATTTTGGTTATCAAAGGTATTTTCAAATTGCGGATAAGTATGAGCGTCGTAAGCACGATTTACCCGAACTTGAACGTGCGCATAAACTAGAAGACAGCCGCTATTATACGCAAAATGAGTTTGGTCCTGATAATGGGTTTATAAGCTATAAAGCAACGGTAACTACCGATGAGTCGCAATTTGCAATTACACCTGGTTACTTAAAAAGTGAGAGTGTAAAAGACGGGCGCCGTACTTTTGTTTATGAAATGGATGCCCCTATTTTAAACTTTTATTCTGTGCTTTCGGCTGAACTTGAAAGCAAAAAGGTTGAGCATAACGGTGTAAATATTGAAGTGTACTACCACAAAGATCATGCATGGAATGTTGACCGTATGATTGAGTCGGTACAAGACTCGATAGATTACTATACCCAAGCATTTGGCCCGTATCAGCATAAGCAGTTACGTATTATTGAGTTTCCAAAATATCGCTCATTTGCGCAAAGTTTTGCCAATACAGTGCCTTACTCAGAAAGTATTGGTTTTGTTACAGATTTAAGGGATGAGAGTAAAGTTGACCTCCCTTATTATGTAACCGCACATGAAGTGGCGCACCAATGGTGGGGACATCAAGTATCAGGGGCTAATGTAGAGGGCAGTGCCGTTATATCAGAAACGCTCTCCCAATACAGTGCGCTTATGGTGTTAAAAAAACGCTTTGGCGCCGAGAAGCTACGTAAGTTTTTAAAATACGAGCTAGACAAATACTTAATGGGTCGTACAGGGGAAGCGTTTGAAGAAATGCCGCTGTATAAAACGCAGGCTCAGCAGTATCTTCACTACAATAAAGGTTCTGTTGTGATGATGGCGCTATATGATCGCTTAGGTGAAAAACGCTTAAATGCAGCACTTAAAGCATTTTTGAATGAGTTTAAATACCAATCAACGCCATACCCCACCACACTCGATTTACTCAGTTATTTAAAACGAGATGCAACAAAAGCAGAGCAACGCTTTATTGATGATCAGTTTAAGTATATAACACTTTATGAGCTTGAAATGAAAGAGGTATCGATTACAGATAGCACTGATAGCGAGGGTTTTTACACGGTAACACTGAGCGTTGAAGCAACGAAACAGCGTGCCGATGGTCAAGGTGAAGAAACCGAACAACCACTTGATGAAATGATTGATATTGCATTATTTAATGATGATCCTGAAAACCTTCTAGCCGAAGACTTTGTGATTTATTCACAAAAACATCAAATAGTGTCAGGTGCAAACACCATCGAACTTAAAGTAAAAGAAAAACCCATGTACGCTGGGATAGACCCTTACATTAAGCTTGTAGATAAAGACAATAAAAATAATTTAGCTAAGTTTTAACGCTAAGTTATTTAAAGGCCGCATTTCGTGCGGCCTTTTGTTTTAGCGAATTGGTATAAAAAGCTTATTTGAAACAGAGAATATAATGCCAATACACAATAATGCTTATTTAAGCGAGTTAGCATAACGCGGAAATATTTAACGGCAGCTAGGTAGTCGTTGATTGACCGAGGCGGGTAATATAGTAGGGCGCTTTAGTAGCTAATCCTAGAGAGGATTACGAGCATTTTTAAACCGCTCTAAACGAGAAAGGGCCTTGCGGCCCTTAGTGTTGCAGCAAGTAACACATTCTTTTTATAAGCTAAAGTCGACAGCGTAGGCTACATAAGCTTTTACATCTGAGCCGTCCATGTCGTTATCTGATAGGCCAAAAGTAAAACCATCTTTAGACACCGAAATACCATAATCAATAATATTGTCATCACCGATGAAATCGCCTGAGTAATGACCTATATGTAGCGCCATTTCTGTGCCATTGCTACCAACAGCAAAGCTGTAATCGGCGTTTAAATACAATGAATCACCAAAATCAGTACCGTCACCATTGGCAGAAGAAGTTGCAAGTACGGCTGCACCAAATGTAAAACCTTGCACACTAATGCTACCGTAGACTTCAGAAAAATCTGCATCTGCACCTGATGCCGCATCAGGGTAGGCATAATAGATATACCCTACGTCATAACTCACGCTTTCATTAAGTGCGCCGCCAAAACCTGCGTATAAGTCTAGCTCGTAGGTCATTTCATCGGCCCAAGACGCATTTGACGCCCACGTACCCGCATAAAAGCCAGATTCATTAGCGTAATCAATACCGCCAGATACAGCTGCATCGCCCCCAGTTTGCTCTTGTCCGCGCCATAAGTAGTTTGAAGTGGCTGCTGCATTTGCTGTTACTTCAGCAAATGCAGTAGTTGATGTCATTCCTGTTAATGCCAATGCACTGATCAATATTGTTTTTTGTAGTTTTAGCATGTCTCATTTCCCATTGTATGATTTTGCACGCCAAGGCTTTTTATTATGAACGACTACAACCTTTTGTTTGGCGGCATTTTATTATGTTACTAATGGGGTATTTGCACTGTGTGTGCCAAATTAAACTTATTCGTTTATAAATTATTTTTATTATTTAAAACAATGTATTGAAAATAATATGAGGTAGGGATAGAAAAGTAATTATTTAGCAGGTTCACTTTGCTGGTGCAAAAAATAGCCTAGCTGCACCATCAAAGCGCTGCTAGGCTATTTTATTTTTCTTGTGGGTTAATTAACCAAAAATGGCACGCATTAGGGTAATTGTTTCGTTAACACCGCGGCCTTTTTGTACTTCGCTAATAATAGAGTCACGTTTAGCACGAATATGCTCTGGAACATCATCAGCAGCAAGAGCGCGATCCACTAAAATCTCAGCAGATTCTTTGCCTCGGCGTGGCGCTTTACTGCTGCTAGAAGTGCTACGTGTAGGTTTATTAAGTAGCTTAATGTAGTTAGAGTTATCTGCAGTATTAGTATCTGCATAGTAAAAAAAGCAAGGTATAAGCGCTTTAATGTCCACCAACTGTGTTTCTAGTTCATTACCAGCATTGGCCATTTTAAACCATGACATAGCGTGAATGCTTTGTACTACATCTTGCCAGTAACGCTCAAAGTCACGGTTATTTAATTTGGTGATACCAAGTGCTGAGCAAAGTGCATCTAAGCGACTGTTACTAATTGGAGTAAACACATCAGGGCGGCGCATTGCTAATAAACGGGTGGCAGGTGCCAGTGTTGGTTTTTCATCACTACCATTAAATGCACTCAAGTAAGCAACTACAAATTGTTGGTAATCACCTATCGCTACATCACCCTTAAGTGGAATGTTGCTAAGCGCATCGTCGAAGGCACCTGGCAGGTCAGCCAGCATCTGGTGAAAACCTTTGGCGCTTTTGGTAGAGGCAAACCATTCTACATCAAAGTTATAAGTACTCGGATCGAGTGATGCCATATGCTTACCGCTAAAAGCGAGTAAGTCTTCAGGGATCATCTCTTTTAACGGCTTTTCACGCAGACCTGCAATATAAGCAGTTAAACGTAATTGCTCATCAAGTGCCACCAGTTCTTTATGTTGCTCTACAAACATACTCACTACTGGCCAAGGTGCTACCCGTAATGTTTTTAACTGTAAAAAGCTAATGGCTGTAATAAGTTGGTCATGCAACTTTTTTAATAATGGTAATTGTTGGGTTTCGAGTAAGTCGTAATTAATACGGTCGCGGCTTGCATTTAATAGCTCGTAACACCAACCTAAAAAGTCTTCTGGATGGTTTTCCACTTTCACAGCCATCAGGTTTAGGCTTAGCTCTGAAGATTGCTTCAGAATGTTTTGATAAATTTGACTTTCTTGCTCGCCTAATGCCATTTTTGACGGTGAAATTAGCAGTTTCTTCATGCCTTGTAGACTCTCCGGTTAGATATACTTTTTAGTCGCTTCATTTTAGCTTAAATAAGCCAGCAGCAACAGGGGCGTGCATCATACCGGAGAATACAGGGGATGCAATCTTGGTAAGTTAATTAACACAAGATTGCATCATTACTGTATTAATCGTGTTCATCGAGTGAAAACAGCCGTTCAACTGAGGTATTAAAGTGCTGTGCTATTTTTAAGGCAATGATCACCGAGGGTGTAAAACGAGATGTTTCAACCGTGCTAATGGTTTTTCGTGAAACATTAATAGCATCGGCTAGTTCTTGCTGTGAAAGCCCTGCCTCTTTACGAAATTCAGCTATATGGTTTTGCATATTATTTCCTAATCGCGGCTTTGCCAAAACAATGAAGTGCCATATGCCAAGAGCATGATACCTAAGTAGAATACTGCCATAGCTGCATGCGAAACCTCACTAGCAATAGCATCGCCTTTATAAAAAACACCAAGCAGGCAAAAAACAAGTGCAAAAATTGAATGTTTATAGGCACTCGTGTCGATAGTATTTAGGAATTCATCTTTATAAGCATATTGAAAATACATTTTTAATGGAAAGCCTGCTTTAGTTATATAAATAGCTATTATAACTATATAAAATAAAACGCCCATTCCAACAGTTAAAAGCCCGTCAATATCTTGTTTTATTACTGAGTTAACACTGAGAAGTAAAAAAACAATACTTGTGCTTATACTAAGAAATATGTTTTGACCCATAAACTGTTCTTCAGTTTTAATATCTTGTTGTTTCATAAAGTCCATCCTGTGGAAGTGTTAATTTATATTTTGTAACCTTTAGGTATCAATATAACCTGTAGGTATCATTTGGTCAATGTTTTTTTGTAACCTAAAGGTATCAAAATGTTTCAGTTACAATTCATATACCCACGTTAGAATGTAGGAAAGTAGATTTTTAGTTATTGGGCAATGCTTTTGGCGCTAACTCCCGCTATGATAAGAACATTATTTGCACGTTTGAAAGGATGATCATGAAGACCTTATTTAAAGTTATTGGTGTCATATTATTGTTATGTATAGCGTTAATTGTTGCTGCACCATTTTTAATTCCTACTGATACCATTTTTAATAAAGTGTCTGAGCAGGTAGAAAAAACAACTGGGCGCACATTAACGATAAAGGGAGATAAAACCCTCAGTGTATTTCCTGCATTAAAGCTGGAGCTTAATGATGTGCATTTTGCCAATATGCCTAGTGGCTCTCGCGCTGATATGGCAAGTATGCAGCAACTTGCTGTTCATATTCCTTGGCTTTCATTACTCGGTGGCGAACTAAAGCTAGAAAAGTTTGTAATTAATGAGCCTGATATTTTGCTAGAAACCGATAAAAGCGGCAAAGCAAACTGGCAGTTATTTGATGCAGTGGCCAAGCAACCAGAGCAACAAACTCAAGCGGGAGAGGCTGTCAAACTACCTGAAAGCTTTGATATTCAATTAGGTGAAGTCGCTATTTATGGCGGGTCATTTACTTATTTAGATGGTCAAACGGGTGCTAAACAAAAAATTAGCGATTTAGAACTGGCTATATTACTGCCTTCACTGCGTAAACAGCTTGAAGTAACCGGTGCTATTACTTATATGCAAGAGCGATTTGAACTTGATGTAAAACTTAATACACCATCAAAAGCGATTGAAGGCGCCACATTTAATGTAAAGCAAACGCTTAACTCACGTTTAGTAGATTTAACGTTTGATGGCAGCATAGCCAAACAAGGCCAAGACATTAAAGGACTTTTAACACTTAACGGTGATTCGGTTAAAAATATTGCTAACTGGCAAGGGGTTGACTTAAACGCTAAAGACAATGCGTTTAACGCCTTTAGCATCAATGCCGAAATGCACTTGCTTGGTGAAGAGTTTAACCTAACTGAATTAGTAGCAACGCTCGATGCACTCGAGATTAAAGGTAAAAGTAAGTTAAATTTAGGCAGTCGCTTAGCTGTTAATGCTGATATTGACTTAGGCATGCTTGATTTAAATCCTTACTTACCTGAAACCGTAGCTAAAAAAGAAGTCCCTGCAAAAGACGACTCTAAGCCTGCAGAGCCAATAGTGTGGGATGATACTAAAATTGATTTAAGTGGCTTGAATGCATTAGATGCAAATGTGATTGTCCGTTCAAGTGGCTTAAAAGTGAACGATATAAAACTCGGCGCAAACCAGTTTACTGTGGCACTAAAAAATAGCGTTGCTAAATTAAGTTTAGACAGCTTTGCGGCTTATGAAGGAACAGGTAAAGGGGTGGTGACTATCAATGCTCAAAATACCCCTTATAAAATAGCAACCAACTTCGATTTAGATAAAATAGACGCACAGCCATTACTTAGCGATGCTGCAGGCTTTGATAAGTTAATGGGCAAAGGGTCGTTAAATTGGAATTTAACTACAACTGGGCAAAGCCAAAAAACGTTTATAAACGCGCTCAATGGTAAATTAGGGTTTAAGTTCGCAGATGGTGCGGTTAAAGGGGCGAACGTAGCGGAAATGGTGCGTAAGGGTAAAGAGCTAGTTAAAGGCAACTTTAATGCCGTGTCTGAGGGACTAGATACAGGATTTGAAGAATCTGAGAAAACTGATTTCTCTGCGCTTTCGGGTAGTTTTAACTTTACCAATGGCGTAGGCAAAAATACTGATTTATCGTTGATCAGCCCTTTAATACGCATTTCAGGTGAAGGAGACGTTGATTTGCCGCAAACTCTGGTTAATTACCGCCTAGTAACAGGTTTAGTAGATTCTATTGAAGGTCAAGGTACTACCGATGATAGCACTGGCTTTAAAATTCCTCTGAGAATAAAAGGCCCATTCCATGATGTTGGTATAAAATTAGATATAGGCAGTGCGGTTAAAGATGAAGCAAAAGAAAAAGCTAAAGACAAAATTAAAGACAAATTAAAAGGTTTGTTTGGCTAATTTTAATTACTGATATAAAACAAGGCACCGTAAAGGTGCCTTGTTTGTTTTATAACCACCTGTAATTTAGATAGATAGCATAAATAACCAGTTTCTAATTTAGCCTCTGCATTAAATTAATTAAAAAATAACCTACCACTCCCCCCTCAATGCTGATACAATTGCCCGCCCTTAAGAGACATCTAGTATGTTTTTTGAGTGGAATTCAATCGAAATGTCTTGATTTTAAACAAATTTAAGACAAGTTGTAATTACTACACCGGAGGTCATTAACATGATCCAAATGCAAACTCAGCTGGAAGTTGCTGATAACAGCGGCGCTCGCAAAGTGCAGTGTATAAAAGTCCTTGGTGGTTCACACCGTCGCTATGCAGCGATTGGCGATATCATTAAAGTTTCTGTAAAAGAAGCGATTCCTCGCGGTAAAGTGAAGAAAGGTGATGTTAAAAACGCGGTAGTTGTGCGTACCAAAAAAGGCGTTCGTCGTCCAGACGGTTCATTGATCCGTTTCGACAGCAATGCGGCTGTTATCTTAAATGATAACTTGCAGCCTATTGGTACTCGTATTTTCGGCCCTGTGACTCGCGAACTTCGTAATGAAAAGTTCATGAAAATCGTTTCACTAGCCCCAGAAGTACTGTAAGGAGTCTATCATGGCAGCAAAAATCCGTCGTGATGACGAAGTAATCGTACTAGCAGGTAAAGACAAAGGTAAGCGCGGCAAAGTGCTTTCAGTTGTAACCGAGTCTGGTCGAGTATTTGTCGAAGGCATTAACTTAATCAAGAAACACCAAAAGCCGGTTCCACAGTTGAACCAAGCTGGCGGTATTGTTGAGAAAGAAGCGTCTATCGACGTATCAAACGTTGCGATCTACAACTCGGAAACGAGCAAAGCAGATCGTGTAGGTTTCAAGATTGAAGATGGTAAGAAATTACGTATCTTTAAATCTACTGGTAAAACTATCTAATAGTTGGAGTAGAATGATGGCGAAACTGCATGAAGTATATAAAGACAAAGTAGTTGCTGAACTTCAAGAGAAGTTTGGTTTCAGCTCTGTCATGCAAGTCCCTCAGATCGAGAAGATCACATTAAATATGGGTGTGGGCGAAGCCTTAGCTGACAAGAAGATTTTAGATAACGCTGTTGCGGATCTAGAAGCTATCTCTGGTCAGAAACCTTTAATCACTAAAGCACGCAAATCTGTTGCTGGCTTCAAAGTGCGTGAAGGTTACCCGATTGGTTGTAAAGTAACCCTACGCGGCGAGCGTATGTGGGACTTTTTTGAGCGTTTGGTTTCAATCGCTATCCCACGTATCCGTGACTTCCGTGGTGTAAGTGCTAAGTCTTTTGATGGACGTGGTAACTACAGCATGGGCGTACGTGAACAAATCATCTTCCCAGAAATTGATTATGATAAAGTAGACCGTGTACGCGGTATGGATATCACAATCACTACATCTGCGAAATCAGATGAGGAAGGCCGTGCGTTGTTAGAAGCGTTTAACTTCCCATTCAAGAAATAAGGGTAGGGTTATGGCAAAGAATTCTATGAAAGCGCGCGAAGCAAAGCGCACTAAACTAGTTGCTCAGTACGCTGAAAAGCGTGCAGCACTAAAAGCTATCATCAGTGATGTTAATACATCTGAAGATGATCGTTGGGACGCGGTACTTAAGCTACAAGCTTTACCTCGTGATTCTAGCCCTGCACGTCAACGTAATCGTTGTAACATTACGGGCCGCCCACATGGTTTCCTTCGCAAATTCGGCATGAGCCGTATTAAAGTTCGCGAAGCAGCTATGCGCGGTGAAATTCCTGGCCTTAAAAAGGCTAGCTGGTAATAGAATCATGGGAGTAAGACTATGAGCTTGCAAGATCCTATCGCGGATTTATTTACACGAATCCGTAACGGTCAGTCAGCGAAGAAAGTATCTGTAACGATGCCTAATTCGAAACTGAAAGTAGCAGTAGCTAATGTATTAAAAAATGAAGGTTACATCGCAGACTTCGCAGTAAGTGGTGATGTTAAACCTGAGCTTTCTATCGAGTTAAAGTACTTCGAAGGCAAAGCTGTTATTGAAAATATCCAGCGTGTAAGTCGCCCTGGTCTACGTATCTATAAGAGACGTGACGAATTACCGAAGGTAATGGGTGGTTTAGGTATCGCTATCGTATCAACTTCTAAAGGCCTAATGACAGACCGCGCAGCACGTAGTGCAGGCGTTGGTGGTGAAATCATTGGTTTTGTAGCTTAATCGGAGGGGAACTATGTCTCGCATAGCAAAGGCACCAATAAACGTTCCTGCCGGTGTAGAAGTTACATTAAAAGGCCAGGAAATCACAGTTAAAGGCAAAAACGGTGAACTTACTCGTACAATCAACGATGCAGTTGAAGTACAAGTTAACGACAACGTTATTACAACTTTACCTCGTGAAGGCGTAGCCAATGCATGGGCACAAGCAGGTACTGCTCGCGCTCTAATCAACAACATGGTTGTTGGTACGCATGAAGGTTACGAGAAGAAACTTCAGTTAGTAGGTGTTGGTTACCGTGCTGCAGCTAAGGGCAAAGTTTTAGACTTAACTCTTGGTTTCTCGCACCCAGTTAATTTCGCAGTTCCTGAAGGAATTACGATTGAAACTCCAAGCCAAACAGAAGTTCTAGTTAAGGGCGTAGACAAGCAGTTAGTTGGTCAAACAGCTGCTAACATTCGTGCATACCGTAAACCTGAGCCTTATAAAGGTAAAGGTGTTCGTTATTCAGATGAGAATGTACGCCGTAAAGAGGCTAAGAAGAAGTAAGGTAAGACGATGGATAAAAAAACAGCTCGTCTACGTCGTGCTAAACGCACTCGTAGAAATTATATTGAACAAGGCACAACGCGTCTTGTTATCCACCGCACGCCACGTCACATTTACGCTCAAGTTGTAAACGCTGAGGGTAATGTACTGGCTGCTGCTTCTACTGTTGAGAAAGCTATTAGCGAAACAGTTAAAGGCACAGGCAACGTTGCAGCTGCACAAGCAGTTGGTAAAGCGGTTGCTGAACGTGCGGCTGACAAAGGCATCGAAAAGATTGCTTTTGATCGCAGTGGCTTTAAATATCACGGCCGTGTGAAGGCGCTAGCTGATGCTGCGCGTGAAGCCGGTTTGCAATTCTAGGAGTAGACAATGGCTAACGTAGAAGCAAAGCAACAACAGCCTGATTTAGCTGAAAAGCTAATCGCGGTGAACCGTGTGTCTAAAGTAGTTAAAGGTGGTCGTATCTTTAGCTTTACTGCACTAACTGTAGTTGGTGATGGCGCAGGTAAAGTAGGTTTCGGTTATGGTAAAGCACGTGAAGTTCCAGCTGCTATTCAAAAAGCAATGGAAAAAGCACGTCGTAACATGATCAACGTAGACCTAAATGGCAACACATTACAGCATCCTGTTAAAGGACGTCATGCTGGCTCACAAGTGTTTATGAAACCAGCATCTGAAGGTACTGGTATCATTGCAGGTGGTGCTATGCGTGCAGTACTTGAAGTGACTGGTGTGCAGAACGTACTTTCTAAATGTTACGGTTCTACTAACCCGATCAACGTTGTACGTGCAACGATCTCAGCACTTGAGAACATGAATTCTCCTCAGTCGATCGCTGCAAAACGTGGTCTTCGAGTAGATGAGATTTTGGGGTAAACCATGGCTAATAAAACTGTAAAAGTAACACAAGTAAAAAGCTCTATCGGTCGTTTACCGAAGCATAAAGCTACATTACGCGGTCTTGGTTTACGTCGTATCAATCACACTGTTGAGTTAGAAGACACAGCATGTGTGCGTGGTATGATTAACCAGGTTTATTACATGGTTAAGGTAGAGGGGTAATTCGATGCATTTGAATACACTTTCACCTGCTGCAGGTTCAAAAACTGCTCCAAAACGTGTTGGTCGTGGTATCGGTTCTGGTCTTGGTAAGACTGGTGGCCGTGGTCACAAAGGTCAAAAATCACGTTCTGGCGGTAAAGTACGCGTTGGTTTCGAAGGCGGTCAAATGCCTATGCAACGTCGTCTACCTAAGTTCGGTTTCACTTCTCGCAAATCTTTAGTATCTGCAGAAATTAACCTATACGAAATCGCTAAAGTTGAAGGCGATGTGGTAGACCTAAGCGCGTTACAAGCAGCTGGTCTAGTTAAAAAGAACGTTCAGTTCGTTAAAGTTGTTAAATCTGGCGAAGTTTCACGCGCTGTTACCGTTAAAGGCCTTAAGGCTTCTAAAGGTGCACGCGAAGCTATCGAAGCTGCCGGAGGCAAGGTAGAAGACTAAGGAAGTACTAATGGCTAAACCAGGTCAAGATACACAAAGTGCACAAGGTGGACTTTCGGAATTGAAGCGCCGATTACTCTTCGTATTGGGTGCTATCATAATTTACCGTCTAGGTTCATTTGTGCCGATCCCTGGGATTGACGCCGCTGTACTTGCCGATTTCTTCGAGCAACAAAAGGGCACCATTGTTGAGATGTTCAACATGTTTAGCGGTGGTGCGCTTGAGCGAGCTTCAGTGTTAGCACTGGGTATCATGCCGTATATCTCGGCTTCGATTATTACGCAACTATTAACGCATATGTATCCGCCGTTTATAGAGCTTAAGAAAGAAGGTGAGCAAGGGCGTAAAAAGATAAGCCAGTACACACGCTACGGCACGCTTGTGCTTGCTACTATCCAATCAATCGGTATTGCCACAAGCTTACCGGGCATGATGAACGGGTTAGTTGTTAACCCAGGTATGGGATTCTATTTCACCGCAGTGGTGAGTTTAGTAACCGGTACTATGTTCCTTATGTGGTTGGGCGAACAGATAACAGAACGTGGTATCGGTAACGGTATCTCAGTTCTAATATTTGTTGGTATTGTAGCTAACCTGCCGTCTGCTATTGGTTCGACAGCCGAAATGGCGCGCCAAGGTGATTTGAATGTTTTTGTACTGTTGATGGTTGCGGTTATAGTATTCGCTGTTACTTATCTTGTTGTATTCTTTGAACGTGGTCAACGACGTATCGTTGTTAACTACGCTAAACGTCAACAAGGTCGTCAAGTATTTGCTGCTCAAAGCACGCATTTACCTCTGAAAGTAAATATGGCGGGTGTTATTCCACCAATCTTTGCTAGCAGTATAATTCTGTTCCCTGGTACAATTGCAAGCTGGTTCGGCCAGGGTGAAGGTCCGGTTGCTGATGTGCTACAAGCAATTGCTACAACGTTGACTCCAGGTCAGCCTTTGTATGCAATGGTTTTAGCTGCGGCTATCATCTTCTTCTGCTTTTTCTACACAGCGTTGGTTTTTAACCCGCGTGAAACAGCAGACAACCTGAAAAAATCTGGCGCATTTATCCCAGGTATTCGTCCAGGTGAGCAGACATCTAAATACATTGATAAAGTGATGACACGCCTGACATTGGCAGGTGCTTTGTATATAACCTTTATCTGTCTGGTGCCCGAATTCATGACTATGGCATGGCAAACGCCATTCTATTTCGGCGGTACATCAATTTTGATTATCGTTGTTGTAATCATGGACTTTATGGCACAAGTACAGACGCATCTGATGTCACATCAGTATGATTCTGTGCTGAAAAAAGCGAACCTTAAAGGCTACGGTCGATAAGGTCAGTTTACGGAGTTGAGCAATGAAAGTACGTGCTTCCGTTAAGAAAATATGCCGTAACTGTAAAGTTATTAAACGTGCTGGTGTAGTACGCGTAATTTGCAGTGAGCCTAAGCATAAGCAAAGGCAAGGCTAAGTAAACAGTCGTGCAGGCTGAGATTTCTCGGCCTGTGTTTTTAGTTGTGATTTGGTCTTCGTTTGAGTATCCTTACGGGCTTTTCAAACAGATGATTACCAAATTCAAATATAGGAGATGTGTTAGTGGCCCGTATCGCTGGCATTAACGTCCCTGATCATAAACATGCAGTTATTGGTTTAACAGCTATTTATGGCATAGGTAAGACTCGCTCTAAGGCTATCTTAGAAGCGACTGGTATCGCCGAGACCACAAAAATCGGTGAACTTTCAGACGAAACACTTGACGTATTGCGTGAAGCAGTTGGCAAGTACACTGTAGAAGGTGACCTTCGTCGTGAAGTTACTTTGAATATCAAGCGCCTTATGGACCTTGGTTGTTTCCGTGGCCTACGTCACCGTCGCTCTTTACCACTTCGTGGTCAAAGAACAAAGACTAACGCGCGTACCCGTAAGGGTCCTCGTAAGCCTATTAAGCGATAAGGGGATAGTAAAATGGCTAAGACACCAATTCGTCGTAAAAAGGTTAAAAAGCAAGTTGCTGATGGTATGGCTCATGTTCATGCGTCTTTCAACAACACTATTGTAACGATTACCGACCGTCAAGGTAATGCACTATCATGGGCTACTGCCGGTGGTTCAGGTTTCCGTGGTTCACGTAAATCTACTCCATTCGCTGCTCAGGTTGCTGCAGAGCGTGCAGGTACTGCTGCTCAAGAATACGGTTTAAAAAATCTAGAAGTTTTCATCAAAGGTCCAGGTCCAGGTCGTGAATCTGCTGTACGTGCTTTGAATGCTGCTGGTTACCGTATCACCAACATTACTGACGTGACGCCAATACCACATAATGGTTGTCGTCCACCGAAGAAACGTCGCGTTTAACAATAGGTTAGGAGAAATAACATGGCAAGATATTTGGGCCCTAAGCTCAAGCTGAGTCGTCGTGAAGGTACTGACCTGTTCCTTAAGAGCGGCGTAAGAGCTATCGACTCTAAGTGTAAACTTGAGACTGCACCTGGTCAGCACGGCGCTCGTAAAGGACGCTTATCTGATTACGGTTTACAATTACGTGAAAAGCAAAAAGTACGTCGTATCTACGGTGTATTAGAAAAGCAATTCCGTAACTACTACAAAGAAGCTGCTCGCCTTAAAGGCAACACAGGTGAAAACTTGTTACAGCTTTTAGAGCAACGTTTAGACAATGTTGTATATCGCATGGGTTTTGCTAGCACACGCGCTGAAGCACGTCAGTTAGTAAGCCACAAAGCGATTCTAGTTAATGGTCGTGTTGTGAATATTCCTTCATACGTAATTACTCCAGAAGATACTGTTGTAATCCGTGAGAAGTCTAAAACACAAGCACGTATCATCGCTGCTCTAGAGTTGGCTGAGCAACGTGAAAAGCCGACTTGGGTTGAAGTTGACGGTAAGAAATTGGAAGGTAGCTTCAAGCGCCTACCTGAGCGTTCAGATCTGTCTGCGGACATTAATGAACAACTAATCGTCGAACTTTACTCTAAGTAAAGTTAAGAGTTAAGAGAGGATAAAATGCAGGGTTCTGTTACAGAATTTCTAAAACCAAGGTTAGTCGATATCGACGCTATCAACCCAACGCGTTCTAAAGTAGTTTTAGAACCACTCGAGCGTGGCTTTGGTCACACTTTGGGTAATGCCTTACGCCGTATACTGTTATCATCTATGCCTGGATGTGCAGTAACTGAAGTTGAAATCGACGGTGTATTGCATGAGTACAGCGCGAAAGAAGGCGTACAAGAAGACATCATTGAAATACTACTAAACCTTAAAGGTCTAGCGGTAACGTTAGAAGGCAAAGATGAAGTTTTTCTGACCCTGACTAAATCTGGTGTAGGCCCTGTGACTGCGGCAGATATTCAGCACGATGGCGATGTAACAATTGCTAACCCAGATCATGTTATTTGTAATTTAACAACAAATAACAGCGAGATCAGCATGCGTATTCGTGTTGAGCGTGGTCGTGGTTATGTGCCGGCATCTAGTCGTTTATCCTCTGATGACGATGAGCGTCCAATTGGTCGATTGCTGCTTGATGCATCATTCAGCCCAGTTGAACGTATTGCGTACTCGGTTGAATCAGCCCGTGTTGAGCAACGTACAGATTTAGACAAGTTAATCATTGATATGGAAACAAACGGCACCTTAGATCCTGAAGAAGCGATCCGCCGTGCGTCTACTATCTTAGCTGAGCAATTAGATGCATTCGTAGATTTACGTGATGTAACTGAGCCAGAAGAGAAAGAAGAGAAGCCAGAATTCGATCCTATTCTACTTCGTCCAGTTGATGATCTTGAATTAACAGTACGTTCAGCAAACTGTTTGAAAGCCGAGCAAATTCAATATATCGGTGATTTAGTTCAGCGCACTGAAGTTGAGCTTCTTAAAACGCCTAATCTAGGTAAGAAGTCTCTAACTGAAATAAAAGACGTGCTAGCTTCACGTGGTCTTTCTCTAGGCATGCGCCTAGAAAATTGGCCGCCTGCAAGCCTAGCTGAATAATCTAAATCACTATATTAGTTTAGTTAGAAGGATAGGGTCATGCGCCATCGTAAGAGTGGTCGTCAATTAAACCGTAACAGTAGCCATCGTAAAGCGATGTTCAGCAATATGGCAGGTTCTTTGGTGAAACATGAAATCATCAAAACTACTTTGCCTAAAGCGAAAGAGTTACGCCGTGTAATTGAACCTTTAATCACACTGGCTAAGACTGACAGTGTAGCAAATCGCCGTTTAGCGTTTGCTCGCACGCGTGATAATGAAGTAGTTGGTAAGTTATTCAGTGAAATCGGTCCTCGTAATGCGGATCGTCCAGGTGGTTACACTCGTATTCTTAAGTGTGGCTTCCGTGCTGGTGATAATGCACCAATGGCTTATATTGAACTAGTTGGTCGCCCAGCGGCGAGCGAAGAAGTTCAAGAAGACGCGCAGTCTGCAGAGTAAGTCTTAAAGAGACACCAAAAAGCCGAGCTTATGCTCGGCTTTTTAATATCTAAAATTTACACAAAATGAATAAAGCTTTTAGCTCTATTATTAATAGCAAATTTATTCTCATTCCTTTCATCTAATAAAATAGCCTAACTAGAATCGACGAATCATAATGCGAGCGTTTAGGACTGCTATCTTTCTATTTATAAGTAAAGCTATTTAGACTAATAAATATATGACCATGTAACGACTTTTACAGTTTATAGTTATTAATATAAAAAGTTCGAAATAATTGATACCCACCAATAGCTCATTAACTTTATATAGTAGAGCCCTTGCCTGATGTACTTATTCGCCACTAATCTAAATGGCCATATAAAGCTAAACAATTTGTTTTCTTGATAATCGCTACAATAACTATGAAAAGATTTTCCAAAAAATAAGTTTTTACAGCTTTAAAGGCGAAATATGATTAGGTTTAGTTGTCTTTTTAAGCGTTTAGTCTAAATATCCAGCGAACAGTCATTTATTTCAAGTTTTCTGCAAAAAAGGGTTGATCTGTTTTCGGATCTCCCTATAATGCGACCCCACTGAGACGGCAGAACGCAACGCATAGCGAGGCACGAGCTACTCAGTGAGTCGAGTAAAACTTAGTTTTGAAAACTTTAAAGTTTAACAAAATTAAGTGTTGACAAAAAAATAGGAAAGCGTAATATGCGCAGCCCTAGCGAGATAAAGTTTAACGCTTTAATCGCAACGTTCTTTAACAATATAAAGCAATCATCTGTGTGGGCACTCGTACAGATTGAGTTCTAACAGCCAAGCTACTTAGGTAGTGAGGCAAACAAATTTAGAGTCTCAATTGAAACTGAGTGACCAACAGCAATAACTTACTTAGGTTTTACTTAAGGAAAGAATTGCAGCACAGTCAATTCAATATCGAAAGATATTAAATAAATTCAGAATTCATTGAGCTGTCGAAAGACATAAAACTTTTTAATTGAAGAGTTTGATCATGGCTCAGATTGAACGCTGGCGGCAGGCCTAACACATGCAAGTCGAGCGGTAACAGAAAGTAGCTTGCTACTTTGCTGACGAGCGGCGGACGGGTGAGTAATGCTTGGGAACATGCCTTGAGGTGGGGGACAACAGTTGGAAACGACTGCTAATACCGCATAATGTCTACGGACCAAAGGGGGCTTCGGCTCTCGCCTTTAGATTGGCCCAAGTGGGATTAGCTAGTTGGTGAGGTAATGGCTCACCAAGGCGACGATCCCTAGCTGGTTTGAGAGGATGATCAGCCACACTGGGACTGAGACACGGCCCAGACTCCTACGGGAGGCAGCAGTGGGGAATATTGCACAATGGGCGCAAGCCTGATGCAGCCATGCCGCGTGTGTGAAGAAGGCCTTCGGGTTGTAAAGCACTTTCAGTCAGGAGGAAAGGTTAGTAGTTAATACCTGCTAGCTGTGACGTTACTGACAGAAGAAGCACCGGCTAACTCCGTGCCAGCAGCCGCGGTAATACGGAGGGTGCGAGCGTTAATCGGAATTACTGGGCGTAAAGCGTACGCAGGCGGTTTGTTAAGCGAGATGTGAAAGCCCCGGGCTCAACCTGGGAACTGCATTTCGAACTGGCAAACTAGAGTGTGATAGAGGGTGGTAGAATTTCAGGTGTAGCGGTGAAATGCGTAGAGATCTGAAGGAATACCGATGGCGAAGGCAGCCACCTGGGTCAACACTGACGCTCATGTACGAAAGCGTGGGGAGCAAACAGGATTAGATACCCTGGTAGTCCACGCCGTAAACGATGTCTACTAGAAGCTCGGAACCTCGGTTCTGTTTTTCAAAGCTAACGCATTAAGTAGACCGCCTGGGGAGTACGGCCGCAAGGTTAAAACTCAAATGAATTGACGGGGGCCCGCACAAGCGGTGGAGCATGTGGTTTAATTCGATGCAACGCGAAGAACCTTACCTACACTTGACATACAGAGAACTTACCAGAGATGGTTTGGTGCCTTCGGGAACTCTGATACAGGTGCTGCATGGCTGTCGTCAGCTCGTGTTGTGAGATGTTGGGTTAAGTCCCGCAACGAGCGCAACCCCTATCCTTAGTTGCTAGCAGGTAATGCTGAGAACTCTAAGGAGACTGCCGGTGATAAACCGGAGGAAGGTGGGGACGACGTCAAGTCATCATGGCCCTTACGTGTAGGGCTACACACGTGCTACAATGGCGCATACAGAGTGCTGCGAACTCTGCGAGAGGTAAGCGAATCACTTAAAGTGCGTCGTAGTCCGGATTGGAGTCTGCAACTCGACTCCATGAAGTCGGAATCGCTAGTAATCGCGTATCAGAATGACGCGGTGAATACGTTCCCGGGCCTTGTACACACCGCCCGTCACACCATGGGAGTGGGTTGCTCCAGAAGTAGATAGTCTAACCCTCGGGAGGACGTTTACCACGGAGTGATTCATGACTGGGGTGAAGTCGTAACAAGGTAGCCCTAGGGGAACCTGGGGCTGGATCACCTCCTTATACGATTTAGAACTTATTTGTTCGTAGTGTCCACACAGATGATTGTTAGTTAGTTTTACCCTTTGGGTTAACTAATTAATATGCTCTTTAAAAATTTGGAAAAGCTGATAATAAAATTCGTATGAATACATTGTATTTGTACAGAGTTTTCAAAAGTAAAAAAGAATGATAGCAGTATCATTCAGTGCCATTTAATCCTCGGATTAATTGGTATCTACTTTAGTATTCAATATTAACTTCTGGCGAAGTTAAACTGTCACAAAACAAAGACCCGTTTGGGTTGTATGGTTAAGTGACTAAGCGTACACGGTGGATGCCTTGGCAGTTGGAGGCGATGAAGGACGTATTAACTTGCGATAAGCCTAGTCAAGCTAGTAAAAAGCACTTGAGACTAGGATTTCCGAATGGGGAAACCCACCTGCTTGCAGGTATCGTTAACTGAATACATAGGTTAACGAGGCGAACGCGGAGAACTGAAACATCTAAGTACCCGTAGGAAAAGAAATCAACCGAGATTCCGATAGTAGCGGCGAGCGAAATCGGAACAGCCCTTAAGCTTATTATGTGTTAATGGAAGGCTCTGGAAAGTGCCACGATACAGGGTGATAGTCCCGTACATGAAAACGCATTTTAAGTGAAATCGAGTAGGTCGGAGCACGTGAAACTTTGACTGAATATAGGTGGACCATCATCTAAGGCTAAATACTCCCAACTGACCGATAGTGAACCAGTACCGTGAGGGAAAGGCGAAAAGAACCCCTGTGAGGGGAGTGAAATAGAACCTGAAACCGTGTACGTACAAGCAGTAGGAGCCCTTCGAGGGTGACTGCGTACCTTTTGTATAATGGGTCAGCGACTTATATTTTGTAGCGAGGTTAACCGATTAGGGTAGCCGTAGGGAAACCGAGTCTTAACTGGGCGAATAGTTGCAAGGTATAGACCCGAAACCCGGTGATCTAGCCATGGGCAGGTTGAAGGTTGAGTAACATCAACTGGAGGACCGAACCCACTAACGTTGAAAAGTTAGGGGATGACCTGTGGTTAGGAGTGAAAGGCTAATCAAACCGGGAGATAGCTGGTTCTCCCCGAAATCTATTTAGGTAGAGCCTCGGACGAATACTTACGGGGGTAGAGCACTGTTAAGGCTAGGGGGTCATCCCGACTTACCAACCCTTTGCAAACTCCGAATACCGTAAAGTAATATCCGGGAGACACACGGCGGGTGCTAACGTCCGTCGTGAAGAGGGAAACAACCCAGACCGCCAGCTAAGGTCCCAAAGTCATAGTTAAGTGGGAAACGATGTGGAAAGGCCCAGACAGCCAGGAGGTTGGCTTAGAAGCAGCCATCCTTTAAAGAAAGCGTAATAGCTCACTGGTCGAGTCGGTCTGCGCGGAAGATGTAACGGGGCTAAACTATGCACCGAAGCTGCGGATTCAGAATTTATTCTGAGTGGTAGGGGAGCGTTCTGTAAGCGGTTGAAGGTGTACCGGGAGGTATGCTGGACGTATCAGAAGTGCGAATGCTGACATGAGTAACGATAATGCGGGTGAAAAACCCGCACGCCGGAAGACCAAGGGTTCCTATCCCATGTTAATCAGGGTAGGGTAAGTCGACCCCTAAGGCGAGGCCGAAAGGCGTAGTCGATGGGAAACGGATTAATATTTCCGTACTTGGTATAATTGCGATGGGGGGACGGAGCAGGCTAAGCAAGCATGGCGATGGTAGTCCATGTGAAAGTGTGTAGGCTAGTGACTTAGGTAAATCCGGGTTGCTGTTAGGCTGAGACACGAGACGAGTCACCAAGGTGATGAAGTTGCTGATGCCATACTTCCAGGAAAAGCCTCTAAGCTTCAGATTATACCGAATCGTACCCCAAACCGACACAGGTGGTCAGGTAGAGAATACTAAGGCGCTTGAGAGAACTCGGGTGAAGGAACTAGGCAAAATCGTACCGTAACTTCGGGAGAAGGTACGCTCCGATTGGTGATGAGACTTGCTCTCTAAGCTGATTGGAGCCGCAGTGACCAGGTGGCTGGGACTGTTTATTAAAAACACAGCACTGTGCAAAATCGCAAGATGACGTATACGGTGTGACACCTGCCCGGTGCCGGAAGGTTAATTGATGGGGTTATCTTCGGAGAAGCTCTTGATCGAAGCCCCGGTAAACGGCGGCCGTAACTATAACGGTCCTAAGGTAGCGAAATTCCTTGTCGGGTAAGTTCCGACCTGCACGAATGGTGTAACCATGGCCACGCTGTCTCCACCCGAGACTCAGTGAAATTGAAATCGCAGTGAAGATGCTGTGTACCCGCGGCTAGACGGAAAGACCCCGTGAACCTTTACTACAGCTTGGCACTGAACATTGAACCTACATGTGTAGGATAGGTGGGAGACTTAGAAGCAGAGACGCTAGTTTTTGTGGAGTCGTCCTTGAAATACCACCCTTGTAGTTTTGATGTTCTAACGTTGGCCCCTGAATCGGGGTTACGGACAGTGCCTGGTGGGTAGTTTGACTGGGGCGGTCTCCTCCCAAAGAGTAACGGAGGAGCACGAAGGTTGGCTAAGTACGGTCGGACATCGTACGGTTAGTGTAATGGTAGAAGCCAGCTTAACTGCGAGACAGACACGTCGAGCAGGTACGAAAGTAGGTCATAGTGATCCGGTGGTTCTGAATGGAAGGGCCATCGCTCAACGGATAAAAGGTACTCCGGGGATAACAGGCTGATACCGCCCAAGAGTTCATATCGACGGCGGTGTTTGGCACCTCGATGTCGGCTCATCACATCCTGGGGCTGAAGTCGGTCCCAAGGGTATGGCTGTTCGCCATTTAAAGTGGTACGCGAGCTGGGTTTAGAACGTCGTGAGACAGTTCGGTCCCTATCTGCCGTGGGCGTTTGAGAATTGAGAGGGGTTGCTCCTAGTACGAGAGGACCGGAGTGAACGAACCGCTGGTGTTCGGGTTGTCATGCCAATGGCATTGCCCGGTAGCTACGTTCGGAACTGATAAGCGCTGAAAGCATCTAAGCGCGAAGCAGGCCTCGAGATGAGTTCTCACTAGACTTTTAAAGTCTCTGAAGGGCCGTTGAAGACTACAACGTTGATAGGCAAGATGTGGAAGTGGTGTGAGCCATTAAGCTAACTTGTACTAATTACCCGTGAGGCTTAACCATACAACGCCAAACGCGTTTTATGTGATAGTGAAACAAGCGAAGAAGTTAATATAACTAAAGTAGATACTAGAAGACTTTATTATCAGAATTCCAAATTTTAGTTAGTGCGTAGTAATACGGACTGACACCCAAATTTGCTTGGTGACAATAGCGTTTTGGACCCACCTGACCCCATGCCGAACTCAGTAGTGAAACGAAACAGCGCCGATGATAGTGTAGCATTTGTTATGTGAAAGTAGGACATTACCAGGCTCCAAATAAGAGAAACCCGTTACAGCAATGTAGCGGGTTTTTTGCTGTTTGGGATTTAATAAACATAGCCAAGACCCCATGCCGAACTCAGTAGTGAAACGAAACAGCTCGAAGGCGAGCCCCGACCAATGATAGTGTAGCATTTGTTATGTGAAAGTAGGACATTCTACTGCGTAGCGCACCGACTCCAAATACAAGAAAGCCCGACTCGAAAGAGCCGGGCTTTTTTACGTCTTCAGGAAAGTGAAAGTATTAGCCGTCAGCCGTCAGCCGTCAGCCGTCAGCTGCACAGCGTTAACCTCAGAGCCAACGCATGCCATTAAAAACATCAAATGTACCTTGCTATGTGGCTCTCTAGCGCTGTAGGCACTACGATATTCTACTGCGTGGCCACTACGAAGTAGCACATCACTCCAAAAGCAAGCAAGACTCGAATGACCTGAGCCTTCTTGTGTTCGGAGGAGTTTACCAGTAATAGCTAGTGTTGTTTGATGTGCTCTAACAGGGTAAAGAGTGAGATATTGGACAGATTTACCCTACAGTATAGTTTCATTGCTGATGACATCCCGTAACTGTACTAATTGTGACATAGTTTAATAGCGTTTAATTTGAGATATACAAACTAGTAACTGCTACTTTAAAGCTTAATAGGCTCTCGGTGAGCCTTTATTAAGAAATGCACAAAACATAGGGAAACGTTTTAGCTAATAGGTGGCTTATCAGCAATTATTAAAGTAACTAAGTTGCTGAAGTAAAATAGATAGGATCAAAAACGCCAACTCAAGGTTGGCGTTTTAATTATCAGGCTAAAGGTGATTATTAAACTTTAGGGCCCGCGTTTTTAATTTCGTCAGATACGTCGTATTTAGCAAAATTTTCTGTGAAATCAGATGCTAGCTTAGCCGCATACTCTGCGTATTTAGCTTTGTCTTCCCAGGTATTGATTGGGTTAAGAAGCTTGCTATCTACGCCCGGTACTGCAACTGGTACGTCTAGGTTTAGCACGTCAATGTGTTGGGTTTCCACACCGGCTAATTTTCCAGATACGATTGCATCCACAACAGCTCGTGTTGTTGGAATATCAAAACGCTTACCAATACCGTAAGGGCCACCTGTCCATCCAGTGTTAACTAGGTAAACTTTAGCGCCGAATTCACGTACACGCTTCATTAGAAGCTCTGCGTATACACCTGCAGGGCGTGGGAAGAAAGGAGCACCAAAACAGGTTGAGAATGTTGATTCAATATCGCTAGTAGAACCAATTTCTGTAGAGCCAACTTTTGCTGTGTAGCCACTTAGGAAGTGAAATGCTGCAGCTTCTTCGGTTAGAACAGATACCGGCGGTAGTACACCACTCACATCACATGTTAGAAAAACAACAGCCTTAGGCTCACCTGCGCGGTTTTCAACTTTACGTTTTTCAACGTGCTCTAGTGGGTAAGCTGCACGGCTATTTTGAGTTAGGCTGGTATCGTTGAAATCAGGAACACGGTTTTCATCAAGTACCACATTCTCTAAAATTGTACCGAATCGAATAGCATCCCAGATAACAGGTTCGTTTTTCTGAGAAAGGTCGATACATTTAGCGTAACAACCACCTTCGATATTAAATACACTACCTGGTGCCCAGCCGTGCTCGTCATCACCGATTAAGAAGCGAGTTGGATCTGCTGATAATGTTGTTTTACCTGTACCAGATAAACCAAAGAATAATGCGGTATCTCCTGCTTCACCTACGTTAGCAGAACAGTGCATTGGTAATACACCTTTCGCTGGTAGTAGGAAGTTTTGCACAGAGAACATCGATTTTTTCATTTCACCCGCGTAGCGCATGCCAGCAAGTAACACTTTACGTTGTGCAAAGTTAATAATAACTGTGCCATCGCTATTGGTACCATCGCGCTCTGGATCACATACAAACGAAGGTACGTTCATTACTTGCCACTGAGGAAAGTCGGCTTTGTTGTATGATTGTGGTTGGATGAACATATTTTTAGCGAAGATATGGTGCCAAGCAGTTTCTGTTGTTACAACCACTGGAAGGTAGTGCTCTGGATCAGCGCCTACTTCAAGGTGAGAGATAAAGTGGTCGTTGCTTTGCACATGTGCTTCTACACGTGCCCATAAGGCGTCAAACTTATCTGCATCGAATGGGCGATTTACATTACCCCATTGGATTTCATTTTCAGTACTTGATTCTTGAACAATAAAACGATCTTTTGGAGAACGACCGGTACGACGACCAGTGTTAGCTACAAAAGCACCATTGGCGGCTAAAGTCCCTTCGCCACGGCTGATAGCGTGTTCGACAAGTTCAGCTGCAGTTAGATCGACAAAACGGGTAGCGCTTGAAGTCATGTTTATACCTAAATTGTGTGAGATTGAACGGGATAGCTCTGGGTCTTAGTAACCTTTAAGCTTCAAATATAGTAACAGATGGATTAAGGATATTCGAGCTTATAAACGCCGTAAAAACATATAAATTAAGGAAAAAACATGAATAATTTCAATGATACCGGTGTCATGAAAAATGCTCAGCTTGTGATACCGGTGTCATTTTTTGGGCACAAAAAAGCCATAAAAAATTATGGCTATTTTATAGTATGTTTTAAAAAGCTAGATTAATTAAATATACTTTTTATATCTTGTTCGTTAAATACATAATCTTTTAAACAGTAATGACAGCTAATTTTAATCTCACCATTTTTTTCGACATCATCCAAAAGCGTTTGTTGACCAACATTAACTAAAGCTGTCATCGTTTTTTCGCGATTACAGCCACATTTAAATTGAATTGGTTGAGGGTCAAATACGCGTGGGTTATCTTCATGATAAAGGCGCGTTAGAATAGTATTGGCATCAAGCTCTAGTAGCTCCTCATCTTTAATAGTATTGCTGAGTGCTTCTAAGTGAGCAAAATCTTCAATCGATTTTTGTTTATCTACAGGTAGCACTTGTAAAAATAGCCCACATGCTTTGGCGCAGCCTTCTTCAGTATCGGTTGCAAACCAAAGGCGCGTCTTTAATTGCTCAGACTGCTCAAAATAGCTTTCTATACATTCACTTAATGTATCATGCTCTAAAGGTACTATACCTTGGTAACGCTCACCTTGAGTTGGAGTAATCGTGATAACCATGTAGCCTTGGCCAATGAGCTCTTTTACCGTTGAGCCAGTAACTTCATGTTGTAATCGCGCAATACCACGCATATTTTGTTGATCATCACCATTGATCACCGCATATTTTACGGGGCCATCACCTTGTAGTTGAACTGCAATTTCGCCTTCAAACTTCAACGTTGCTGTTAATAAACAGGTTGCAACAAGCAGCTCACCTAATAATGCTTTAACGGGCTCTGGATAATTGTGTTTCGCAATCATTTCATTGTAAGCGTTGTCTATTTGTACGAGTTCGCCACGAACATCGAGGTTGTCAAATAAATAGCGGTGAAGTAAATCTTGTTGCATGAGCGGCTATACCTAACTTGATTTCATTTTTAAAAGTTCGCGCCTTTGCTTTTTATCTGGTTTTTTATCCGGATGAGGAGCAAAGAAACTGTTATTTTTGCGTGCAATACTATTTTCTTCACGCTTAGCAATACTAGCATCAGATTCTTGATACATGGTCTGTGCAATGGGGGCGCTTTGGCGCTTTTCAAGTATATTTAATACTGTGATGGTTTTTTCATCAACGCCTTGAGCTAGCTTTATAACTGCGCCAATTTCTACAATTTTACTAGCCTTACTGCGTTGCCCATTATAATGTACTTTGCCGCCTTGTACCATTTCTCGAGCTATTGCACGCGTTTTATAAAATCGAGCCGCCCATAACCATTTGTCCAACCTCACTTTAAGTGCGTCAGCGTTTTCTGAGCTGCCATTGAGTTTAGTTTTCTTTGTCATAAAACATCCCTAGTAAATTTACTGCCTAGGTAAATTATCACGAAACCGTTACCGCATGTAGCTATTGCTTGATAGCTGATACGATAAATAAATTAATCTGTTTACAAAGTTTAATATTAGCGTGCTTGTTGAATGAAAAATGAAAAGGTACTATGGCTGAGTGATTTCGTTATAAATTAAAATAAGAACACTACCTATGGAACAGCACGTTCAACAATTTAAGCAGTTATTAAACCGTTTACCGCATGCTAAATTAAGCGCAATGGTTATGGTTTTAATTGTTGTTTATATTGCATTTTTATTATCAAAACTGATGTGGCTATTATGGCCGCAGCCAGTAACATCTCCTCTTGCCCCTATCAGCTATTCTAACCAAGCTGTGGGTGGCAATAACCAGTCTGTAGACTCGATCATTGAGCAATTTTTATTTGGTAAAGTAAATGTAACAAAAAACACCAATACTGCTTCGCAAACTAAAGTCATTAATAATGCCCCTGAAACGCGTCTTAGTATTAATTTAACCGGTATCGTTGCTGTTAGTAATGATGATAAGGCGGGAATGGCTATTATTGAGTCGCAAGGTCGCCAGACGAGTTATTTAGTAGAGGATGTGGTGCAAGGTACACGTGCAAAAGTATCGCAAATACTCCCAGATCGTGTGATTCTAGATGTAAGTGGTCGCTTTGAAACCTTAATGCTTGATGGGCTCGACTTTACCAAAACAGTGTCTATGCCGGTACTCGCTGCGCGAGATGAGTCTGAAATGGGGCCTTTAGCGCCTTCAGCACAAAGCGATGAACAAATTGATGCCACTGCCAACCTTGAGGTGAAAGAAGTATTAATAGAAACTCGCGAAGAGCTTTTAGAAGAACCTGGCAAGCTATTTGATTATATACGTGTTTCTCAAGCGATGAATGATGGGGAACTTATAGGTTATCGTTTGAGTCTAGGTAAAGAGCCCGAACTATTTAAACAAATGGGATTACAAAATAACGATTTAGCCGTGGCAATTAACGGTTATCAATTAACAGATTTAAAACAGGCAATGGCAGCAATGAATGAGCTGCGAAACAGTACAGATGCAACTATCACAATAGAGCGTGATGGTGAGCAAATAGATGTACTATTTAGTCTGCAATAACTTAGCTTTGGAGTTTTAACATAATGGTTCAGGTGCTACACCTCAAAAAAATTAAAAAAGGGTTAGCTAAGTATGCAGCACTTTTTTTAGCGGCAAGTCTTTCTATGTCGGTTGCTGCTGTTGAATACGCTGCTAACTTTAAGGGCACAGATATTAATGAGTTTATTAATATTGTTGGCAAAAACCTTAATAAAACCATCATTATTGATCCTAACGTGCGTGGCAAAGTAAATGTACGCAGTTACGAATTAATGGATGAGGCACTTTACTATCAGTTCTTTTTAAATGTTTTAGAAGTTTACGGTTATTCAGCCGTCGAAATGGATAACAACATAATAAAAATAGAAAAAAGCTCAGATGCCAAAAAGTCAAATGTGCCATTAATTACTGCTGATAGCCAAGCGCTTGGCGATATGATGATTACACGGGTTGTGCGAGTTAAAAATGTAAGCGTACAAGAGTTAGGCCCTTTAGTTCGCCAATTTAGCGACCAAAAAGACGGCGGTCACGTTGCTAACTTTAATGCCGCCAACGTCATGATGCTAACTGGTCATGCAGCCTCGGTTAACCGCTTAGTAGAAATTATTCGCTCTGTTGACCAAGCGGGTGATAAGCGAGTCGATATCGTTAAGCTTAAGTTCGCAACGGCTGATGATGTTGTCTCTGTAGTAGAGAATATATACAAAGACAGTGGTAAGGGTAGCGTACCTGAGTTTTTAATTCCTAAAGTGGTGGCTGATGGTCGTACTAATAGTGTGATTGTTAGTGGTGAAGGCCAAGCACGCACACGGGCCATTGAGCTCATTAAACGTTTAGATGGCGAACTGGAAAGCCAAGGTAATACTAAAGTGTTTTACCTCAACTACGCAAAGGCCGAAGATTTAGTAAAAGTACTCCAAGGTGTGAGCAAATCGCTAGCAGAGGACACGCAAGGTGGAGCTACTAAATCACGTAGTAGTAATAAAAACGACACTAGCATTGAAGCTCACCCAGATTCAAATTCATTAGTCATTACCGCCCAGCCAGATACTATGCGTTCACTAGAATCTGTTATTGAGCGCTTAGATATTCGCCGCGCACAAGTACTAGTGGAAGCCATTATTATTGAAGTAATGGAAGGCGATGGCGTTAACTTTGGCCTGCAATGGATTTCAGAAGAAGGCGGCATGCTGCAATTTAATAATGGTACCACTGTGCCTGTCGGTGCTTTAGCCGTAGCTGCTGAGCAAGCACGAGATAAAACAGTAACTAAAACGATTATTGGAACAGAGACGGGTACTCCAACTGAATATGATGAAACAAAAGAAGGCGACTACGGCCCGCTTGCATCATTACTTGGTGGCATTAATGGTTTGGCCATGGGGGTAATTAAAAATGATTGGGGTGCAATCGTACAAGCAGTATCTACCGATACTAATTCTAATATCCTAGCGACTCCATCTATTACCACTATGGATAACGAAGAGGCGTCTATTTTAGTTGGTCAAGAAGTGCCTATTATTACCGGTTCACAAACAGGTAGTAACAATGAAAATCCATTTCAAACGGTTGAGCGTCAAGAAGTGGGTATAAAACTTAAAGTGACACCACAAATTAACGATGGTTCTGCAGTGCAATTAACCATTGAGCAAGAAGTTTCTAGTGTAAGTGGTGCAACGGCAGTTGATATTTCAGTCAATAAGCGTGCAATTAAAACAACCGTAATGGCAGATGATGGCGGCATGGTGGTATTAGGCGGCTTGATTGATGAAGATGTACAAGAAAGCGTGTCAAAAGTACCATTACTAGGTGACATCCCTATTTTAGGGCACTTATTTAAGTCAACTAATACAACAAAACGTAAGCGTAATCTTATTGTATTTATAAGACCGACCATAATTCGCGATGGCGTTAGCATGAATAAACTTAGCTTTAATAAATATAACTTTATTCGCGGCGAGCAATTTAAAAAACGTGAAGATGGTATTAATTTGATGCCAAAGTCAGACACGCCTATTTTACCTGAGTGGAATGACGAACTAGTGCTACCTCCTACGTACGAAGAGCATTTACGCAAACAAAATGCACAAGAGCGTAATGATGACTAATGCGATAGAAGATATTAATCAAGATGTTGTTCATCCAATTACTCACAGTAATGATGAACAGCTTGCTCAAGATGACTTAATTGAGCTGCCAGCAAAGCGTTTGCCGTTTTCATATGCCAGACGAGTGGGTGCGTTACTTAGTAAACATAAGGATAACCGAGTTGTTTACTACCGTGGCGAGTTGGATGTTGATGTATTATTAGAAGTGCGCCGTATTGCAGGACATGGCTTTACACTTGAGCAACTAGAAGATGATAAGTTTGAGCTATTACTAGAAGCATCGTATCAACGTGATAGCTCAGAAACTCAGCAAATGATGGAAGACATTGGTAATGAGGTTGATTTATTCTCACTAGCTGATGAGCTACCTCAAACTGAAGACTTACTTGCCGGTGACGACGATGCGCCAATTATAAAGCTGATTAATGCCATGCTCAGTGAGGCAATTAAAGAAGGTGCCTCTGATATTCACATTGAAACATTTGAGCAAGAGCTGGTTATTCGTTTTCGAGTGGATGGCGTACTCAAGGAAGTTCTAAAGCCTAATCGTAAACTAGCCTCTTTGCTGGTATCGCGTATTAAAGTAATGGCCAAACTCGATATTGCAGAAAAACGCATACCGCAAGATGGCCGTATTAGTTTACGTATAGCTGGGCGCGCAGTGGATGTGCGTGTGTCGACTATGCCATCGAGCTTTGGTGAGCGCGTGGTACTGCGTTTGCTTGATAAAAACAATGCACGTTTAAATCTAGAAGACTTAGGTATGACAGCTCGAAACCGAGAGCTGTTTGCCGACTTAATTAGCAAGCCTCACGGTATAATCTTAGTAACAGGCCCTACAGGCTCTGGTAAAAGTACGACTTTGTACGCCGGTATGAGCCAAATTAACTCGCGGGATCGCAATATTTTAACGGTTGAAGATCCAATCGAGTACGAAATTCCTGGCATTGGCCAAACACAGGTTAATACCAAGGTTGATATGACTTTTGCCCGTGGTCTGCGCGCTATTTTACGTCAAGATCCTGATGTAGTTATGGTCGGTGAAATACGTGACTTAGAAACCGCTCAAATTGGTGTACAAGCATCGCTGACTGGTCACTTAGTTATGTCTACATTGCATACCAATACCGCCTCAGGTGCAATTACCCGTATGGAAGATATGGGTGTTGAGCCATTCTTATTATCGTCATCATTACTCGGCGTATTGTCACAGCGCTTAGTACGTACCTTATGCAATAGCTGTAAAGAAGGGCATATTGCAGATGAGCGTGAATGTGAATTACTCGGCGTACCGTTTGATAATGCTCCGACGATTTACCGCGCGGTAGGGTGTGAAGAGTGTAACTTTAATGGCTACCGAGGTCGTACAGGTATTCACGAATTATTAGTCGTTGATGAAACTATTCGTGAAATGATCCACAGCGGTAAAGGTGAGCAAAGCGTAGAGAAATATATTCGTAAACGCAGCCCAAGTATTCGTCAAGATGGCTGCAGCCGCGTACTTGCGGGTAAAACAACGCTTGAAGAAGTATTACGCGTAACCCGTGAGGAAGGCTAACAATGGCGGCGTTTGAATACCGTGCATTAGATGGCCGGGGAAAAGAAAAAAAAGGTATTTTAGAAGCCGATACAGCTAAGCAAGTTCGTCAGCTTCTGCGCGATCAAAAGCTCACACCACTTGAGGTGGTGCCTGCTGCGCAAGATGACAAACAAGTTAAAGGTCAAAAAGTACCTTTACTCGGTTCTTTATTTAAACCAACCATATCAACTGCCGATCTCGCTTTGATCACTCGTCAGCTTGCAACCCTAATTCAGTCTGCCCTTCCTGTAGAAGGGGCGGTGATGGCGGTTGCTGAGCAGTGTGAAAAACCACGCTTAAAACGTATGTTAATGTCGGTGCGCTCTAAAGTAGTGGAAGGTTATACCCTGGCTGATGGTATGAGTGAGTTTCCGCATGTATTTGACGATTTATACCGCGCTATGGTGGCGGCAGGTGAAAAGTCAGGTCACTTAGATCAAGTGCTCAACAGGCTAGCTGATTATACCGAGCAGCGCCAACATATGCGCAGTCAAATTACGCAGGCTATGGTGTATCCGATTATTTTGGTGGTGTTTGCTATTGGTATTGTTTCGGTGTTATTAGGTACTGTAGTACCTAAAATATTAAAAACGTTCGAAAAAACCAAACAAGTTTTACCTTGGACTACCGAGTGGGTTATGGCTGGTAGTCATTTTGTGCAAAATTACTGGTTTATAAGTTTACTGGTGATCACCGCTACCGCGGTTGGAATCAAGTATGCGCTTAAAAAACCTAAGGTACGGTTTTGGTGGGATGCAAAAGTATTACATATGCCAGGCATTGGTAAAGTTGCTAGAGGGATTAACACCGCGCGCTTTGCTCGTACTTTAAGTATTTTATCGTCAAGTTCAGTACCGCTACTAGAAGGAATGCGTATTTCTGGTGGGGTATTAGTTAACGAAAAAATCAAACAAGCTGTGGCTGATGCCGCAGAAAGAGTAAGTGAAGGGGCAAGCCTACGTGCTTCACTGCAGCAAACTAAGTTGTTTCCACCAATGATGCTGCATATGATAGCCAGTGGTGAAAAGTCTGGTGAACTTGAGCAAATGTTAGAGCGAGCCGCTAACAATCAAGATCGCGAGTTTGAAAGTATGGTCAATGTGTCATTAAAATTATTAGAACCCGCAATGATTGCCTCTATGGCAGTCATTGTACTGTTTATAGTAATGGCAATTTTGCAGCCAATTATGGCAATGAATAAGGCTGTTGGCCTTTAATTATTTTTTTATATTAATGATTTACTTAAATCATTTTTGTTTAGTGTTTTTAGAATAACGAGGTAATAACGTGAATAAACAATCAGGTTTTTCTTTATTAGAAGTGATGGTGGTATTGGTTATCATCGGGATGATCATGTCGATTGTGGCACCTAATATTATGGGTCAGCAAGAAGAAGCGGCTATTGATAAAGCGCATTTAGATATTCAGCAGTTAGAAGATGCCGTTAGCCTTTACAAGTTAAAAAATAAAAGCTACCCGAGTACAGAGCAAGGGCTTGAGGCGTTGGTAACTAAAACCAGCATTGAGCCTATTCCAAAGCGTTTTCCTGATGGCGGTTTTATTAGTAAATTGCCAGAAGATCCATGGGGCAACCCTTACCAACTTATTTACCCAGGTGAAGTAGGTAAAATTGATATTTTTTCAATGGGGCCTGATGGCGAACCGGCTACTGAGGATGATATTGGTAACTGGGGTGAAGATAAGCAGTAATGGGCATTAACTTAATCATACGCTTAAACTTAGTTGATTGGGGTTTACCATGCGGGTAAACCTTAAGCACCTGAGTGCGAAGCAATATGGTTTTAGTTTAATAGAAATTTTAGTGGTATTGGTGATCATCGCCTTTGCCACCAAAATGGTGGTATACAGCTTAGATGGCGGCGCAGAGGAAGAGCTAGATAAGCAAGCAAGTAGGCTGCATACCACCATTAATGCCGCATCGGAATTTGCCGTAATTAATCAGGTAGAGTTAGGTTTATTTGTTGATCAAAATACGCTTGAGTTTTTAGTGTTTGATGGCGAAAAGTGGACCAGCTTTAAGCGGGAAGAGTTATTTAAACCAATTGAGTTTGACCAGCAATTTAAAGTAACACTTAATCTAGAAGACCTACCTTGGGCACAAGATAACTTATTAGAGCAGTCTAACTGGCGTGAGTTAATGAGTGGCGATAATGAAGATAGTTTATTAGAACTTAAAAAATTAAAAGTTCCTCAAGTACTTCTTTTATCCTCTGCTGATGTAAGTGCATTTCAGCTTATGCTTGAGTTAAAAGATCAGGCGGAGCCGGTATATTTTATTGAAGGTAAATTTGCAGCGCCAGTTGATTTTCGTCGAGAGCCCCAATAATGAAAAAATACCAAGGTTTTACCTTATTAGAAGTCTTAGTTGCGCTAAGTATTTGTGCTATGGCGGGTATTGCTGCAATGCAAGCAACTGGTGAGCATATTCATCACTTATCGAGTATTGAAGAGCAAACGTATGGCTCATGGGTAGCCGAGAATGTATTGGTAGAACAACGAACGAAAGGCGAAAAATGGCAAGGTAAAAATGGTACCCGCGGTACTGAGATGATGGCGGGGATTGAATGGTTTTGGCGCCAAGATGTTGTGCCCACTGCTGATAAGAGCTTTGTAAAGGTCACTATTAATGTGTTTACAGATGATAAGTATGAAAATTCAATTTATGAGTTAAGTACTTACTTAAATAAAGGTAAGCCATAAGTGAAGCAGCGCGGTTTTACATTATTAGAAGTGATGGTGGCACTAGGGGTGTTGGCGTTTGTTATTATGGCCACCCACCAAATACTTGACACCACCACGCGTGCCAAAGAAGCATCAGATGAAAAAATTGCTGAGCTAAATGGGTTACAAACAGCCTTCAGGCTAATGGATCAAGACTTTAGCCAAATGACTAAACGCCAAGTGCGTAATGAAGCAGGGGATTTTCAAGAGAGTTACTTACTTGCAGGGCGCTACATTTTAGAAAGCCAGCTTGATGGCATTGCCTTTGTGCGTGATGGTTGGATGAATCCCATTAATTTGCTTCCTCGCTCAGAGCTGCAAGCTGTTGGTTATCGAGTAATTGATGACAACTTAGAACGAGTATATCGCATTTATGTTGATCAACTTGATAATATGGAGCCTCGTAGCCAAGTTGTTTTAGCTGACGTAGAAGAGCTTAAATTTGAGTTTTTAGATGGTAACGCAGAGTGGCAAGAAAACTGGCAAATTAAGGCGTTACCTAAAGCGGTAGCTGTAACGTTAAAGCAAATGAACGCAGAACCAATTAGGCGCGTTTTTTTAGTGCCAGGACTCGGTAAAGAGTTAACTAAACCAGTTAATGATGGTACTAACCAATCGCAACCAAATGGCCGAGGAACGCCTTGATGAATCAAAAAACATCACGCGGCGCGGCGTTAGTTATTGTGTTATTTATTGTCGCGCTGGCTGCTATTTTAGCCGTAGAAATGAGTGCTAACTTAATGGTACAAGTACAAAGAAGTACTAACTTGCAGAGTCAGCAACAGGCTAAATGGTATGCTTATGGCGCTGAAGAGTTAGCTATTAAAGGCTTAATTCAAAGTAAAAAAGACGATCCAGAAAAAACCACCTTAGCGCAGCCGTGGGCAAAGCAAGGTGATGTTAAGTATCCAGTTGATAACGGCACGTTAAGCGGTCAGTTAACTGATTTACAAGCCTGTTTAAACTTAAATGCGCTTGGTGCTGAGCCTGACCCAAACAGTACTAATAAAACGAACCCTGCGCATAAAGCGTTGTTTGCCATATTAGAAAATATAGAAGACTTACCCAGTGATGAGTCTGAAGAAGGTATGGCTGATAGTGTTTTTGACTGGTTAGATAAAAATAGTATTACGTATCGCTCAGGAGCTGAAGAAGGCGAGTATTTATCGCGTCAGTTTCCGTATATGACAGCAAATAGCCTATTTGCTTCGGTATCTGAACTGCGTTTAATTAAAGGATTTAACCCTTTAGTGATGGAAAAGGTGTTGCCTTATGTCTGTGTGATCCCAGGCAGTACGTTACTTTCAATTAATGTTAATACAGTCACTGAAGAGCAAGCTTTATTGCTCAGTGGCCTAATAGACGAACTGAGTGTTTCGGGTGCTCAAGCGGTAATCGCAGCGCGACCTGAAAATGGCTTTGATAATATTGAAGAGTTTTTTGAGTCTGTTAAACAACAAGGCGGCAAAAATATCAAAGCAGTAGAAAAGCTTTTTAGTTTAAAAAGTGAATATTTTAAATTACAAACGCAGGCAAAATTTGTTGATTTGCGTTTTTCGATGACCACATTACTGTATGCCAGCAATGGCGAGGTAACGATACTGGCGCGAAAATTTGGAGGCGTACAGTGACAGAGATACTGTTGATCCGCACGGGTCAAACCGAGCAAGATTTACTTAACTGGTTAATATACTCACCACAAGAACAAGAAATAATAGCCAGTGGCGAGCTACAAAATGCCAATCAGTTAAGTGAACTAACTGAAAAAGCATTAACCCGAGAGCTTGTGGTACTTTTACCATGTGACCAAGTGCAATTAAAAACGGTGACACTGCCAACAAAGTGGAGCCGTAAATTAGAGCAAGCATTGCCCTATATGCTAGAAGAAGATATTGCATGTGATATAGACGACGTTTATATCGCGCTTGGAGAGCCAACTATGGTTGATGAGCAGCATGCAATTAAGATTGCGCTAACGAACCGTGATTGGTTTGAGCACTGGTTAGAAGTATTTGAACAACATCAACTCACCCCGTATCAAATGGTACCGGATGCATTGCTATTGCCAGGCGCTGAAGAGCCATGTGTTACTGCCATCGAACTTAATAAACAGTGGCTCTTTAAACAAGGTGACTGGCATATTAGCGCGGTTGAAAACAGTTGGCTAAACGAGTATTTAGTAGCATTAGGCAATCCTGATATCAAGCATTACAGCCCTGCTGATCAATTTCCTGAAGCACTTAACTTATATCCGCAAACAAGTGACTATGAGTTACCGTTAGCATTATTTGCTAAACAACTTGATAAACTTAAGTTTAATTTGCGTCAAGGACCTTACACCCTTAAAAAGAAAACTGCGTTATGGTGGGGTTACTGGAAAAGTGCTGCCATTATTAGTGTGATTGCCTTGGTATCAAGTGTGACTATTAAAGCGGTTGAATTGCATCAGCTTAATTCGCAGCTAGAAGTAGCTAAATCGCAAGTAGTAGAGCGATATCAAAAAGCCTTTCCTGGCACGCGGGTGCGACCTCATTTAATTAAAAATCAAATACAGGGTGCATTGAATAAAGTACAAGGTGTTAGCGATGCTGGCTTTTTAGATTTAACCAGTAAATTGGTTAGCGTGTTTTCGCAAGTGAATGAGTTTACGCCACAAACATTACGCTTTGACAAACGCCGTAATGAATTGCGCATTCGAGCGCGTGGTAAAGACTTTCAAACTTTTGGTAAGGTTAAAGCCATTCTCGAGCAGCAAGGGGTTACTGTTGAGCAGGGCTCGTTAAATAATGATGGCGATTTTATCGTCGGCGAAATCAGACTGCGAGGTGCACAATGAAGCAGCAGTTCATGCAATATTGGCGTTCATTAAAAGAGCAAGAGCAACAACTAATTATGGTTGCAGGCGGTGTATTTATCATTTTTGTTTTGGTGATGGGGGTTTTTAGGCCTTTAAATACTGCGATAGAGCGGGCACAGCAATCACAAATAAAACAGCAAGAATTGTTAGCCTGGGTAGACGAGAGTATTGTTAAGCTCAAAGCCGCGGGTAAAACGCAAGCTGTGAGTAATCAAAATCTCAGCCAAATAGTTAATAATACGCGCGGCCGTTACAGCATTAATATTAGTAAAATGCAGCCTAATGATAACTCACTTCGTTTAACGCTCGACTCAGTAGAGTTTAATCTATTAATCCAATGGATTGACGAGCTCGTTAATCAGCATGGTTTAAGCGTAGAAAATCTAGATTTAAGCCAAGATGATAAATCCGGTTATGTACGCGTAAGCCGTTTAGTATTAGAGAAGTAGTTAATGAAAAAAATAATAATATTATCCATCGTTTTTTTAATGAGCTTTATTGTTTTTAGCGTTATTAAATTACCGGCCGCGGTTGCTGTAAATTTAGCTAAACCGTATTTTCCACCGCAGCTAGAAATAGGACAAACTGCCGGCACGTTGTGGCAGGGACAGGTGATGCAGCTGCGCTTTGAAGGTGAGCAATTAAATAATGTACGCTGGGATATATCTGGCTGGGCGTTATTTAAAGCTCAAGTGAATACTAACTTACGCTTTGGTAATCCTCGCGAACGCAGTGACATATCGGGCTATGCAGATATTAGTTATTCACTAGCAAATGATGAACTTAAAATAACTGATACCGTAGTGCGTTCAACGGTTGAGCGAGCAATGCAGCGAATTGATTTACCGTTACCAGTTACTGCTAAAGGACGTGTAATCTTAGAGCTTGATGAATACGTTTCTGGAGCGCCATATTGCCAATCACTACAAGGTGAAATAGCCAGTCCTGATATTGACGTACAAGGTTTAACTGGTTGGTTCAATATTGGTGATCTTAGTGGCAAATTAAGTTGTAAGTCGGGCGATGTTGCTATACTCATCGAGCCAGACAATAGATTAGGGCTAGAGGCAGATGCTACACTAAAGGCTAATTTTGACTTTAAAGTTGCGGGATACGTTAAACCTGATCTAACTTTACCCAAAGAAGTTCATGACGCGGTGAAGTTTTTAGGCAGACCAGATAACCAAGGTCGTTACCCACTTAAATTTTAATATTTTATATAAAGAGTTTTAATGCAAATACCTCAGTTTACTGAGCAGCATGCTAAGCTGCTCAGCGAGTTTTTAAATACCCAATCAGGCGCAATGAGCCTTACCCAAAGCCAAGGTTATTTATTTGGCGTTATATGTTCACCTGAGCCATTAGAAGTTCACCAATGGTTAGAAAATATTCTCCCTGATACAGCAAACGACCTTGATGAAGACATATTGTTTTTATTTATGGCGTTACATCATCAAGTGAGTGAGCAAGTATTTGAGCTGGGTTATAAGTTACCCGCTGAGTTTGAATATGACTTTTGCCAGCACTGGTCTGCGGGTTTTTTAACCGCAAGCCAAGCGTATACCCATAAGTTATTAGCAAGTGAGCAACTAGACATTCAATACAAGCAAGCGCTTGAAAGCGCACAGGCTACGCTCAGTTTTTTTGCACTCGATAAACCAATCATTAAGCAAATTGCACAGCAAAATAATATTGATGAATTACACTTATGTGAGCAGCAGTACGAGTTAATGGGCGACTTTGCATTAGGTTTTGCTGAACTTATCGAAATTGTAGCGCTTAACAGTGGTTTATATACTGATGAAGGGTGGGAGGAGTAAGTTTTCTAGCGCTTAAACGTTGTTCTTAACACCTAACCGCCAATTTCTAATTCAATATCAGTGCAACCTTGTTTGCACTGTATTACTCCTTTACCGGGTTCGCTGGTGGCTAAGTTAAGGGTTAATACGCCATTACAATGTTCGCATTTTAACGTTTTACCCTGTGCCAATTGCTTAAGCATGGTGCGATGTTTATGAAATGAGTTACTTGCTTTTTTATTTAATCCAGAAAAATCCATTACTTTACTCTCGCTTGCGCTAATGACTCTTTGATAATACGACATACAGTAAGTAATCGTTCTTCGTAAAAATAGAGGTTTAGATCACCTTGGCGACAATAGCGTAGTTCAAATAACTTGACTGATTCATCCGTAGTAAATGTTTTAGCAACATAGTCTTGCTCAGAACGAGAAAGTGCTAACTGTTGATTCACTTTATTTCTCGTCATGGTTGCTACAGGAAAGCGATCTACTTTAGTTGAGCTGCTTAACAAACCGATACCATCACCGAGCAACCGTTCGCGCGGCTCTTTTACCAAAGGATGATCAACGGTAAAAAATGCTAGGATCACAACCACTAGTATAAAAAATTTCTTCATAAATATACAAACCTTGATCCAAACAACACTTTAGTAGCCGGCAAGTGTAATAAAATACACTTTAAAAGCAAGTCACAAATTGAATAAATTATTAGCAATCTAGTCAGTAATTTTAGCTAATATGCGTATAATAAGAGGCAGTAGTTAGATATTTCTGAAATATCTGAAAGTACACAAGTGCGACTTAAAGCGTATTATGTTTAGCATGCAAGTTGTTACACTTAGGCGAAAAGTACAAAAAGATTGCTGAATTTTTATTTCCTAGCGGCGTTGAGGAACTTCAATGGATAAGCAAATTAAAGTAAAAAACATACCAACAGAGGTTAAGATCCAAAAACCTGATCTGAGCCGTCAAGAAGATAGATTTAACCCCCGCAATCGCATTTATGTACGTGCGGTTACAGGGCTTCATCAATTACTAAGACAACGTATCGGCTTTTTAGGCATGTTAGCGTTTATGTTATTGCCTTGGATCAACTTTAATGGCCAGCAAGCTGTTTTGTTTGAGCTAATGGAGCAAAAGTTTAATATTTTTGGTTTAACCCTATGGCCACAAGACTTCACTATTCTTGCATTTATTTTTATGCTTGCGGCGTTTGCTCTATTTTTAGTGACTACTTTTTATGGTCGCGTATGGTGTGGCTATACCTGTCCGCAAACAGTATGGACCTTTATTTTTATTTGGTTTGAAGAAAAGTTTGAGGGCAGTGCTAACCAACGTAAAAAGTTAGACCAACGGCCAATGGATTTTGACAAATTCTGGCGAAAAACCGCAAAGCACACTAGTTGGGTGTTATTTTCTTTGTATACCGCGTTAACTTTTGTTGGTTATTTTACGCCTATTCGCGAACTACTCCCTGAATTTGTTACCTTTAACGTAGGCGGTTATGCCTTAGTTAGTATTATTGTATTTACTATTTGTACTTATGGTAACGCGGGTTGGATGCGCGAGATTATGTGTTTACATATATGCCCATACTCACGTTTTCAGTCAGCAATGTTTGATAAAGACACCTTTACTGTAAGCTACGATGAAGCGCGTGGTGAAAACCGCGGGCCACGGTCACGTAAACAAGACCCAAAAGAGCTGGGGTTAGGTGATTGTATTGACTGTAACTTGTGTGTGCAAGTTTGCCCAACTGGGATTGATATTCGTAATGGTCTGCAATACGAGTGTATAAACTGTGGCGCGTGTATTGACGCCTGTGACGGCGTAATGGACAAAATGAATTATCCTCGAGGCCTAATCTCTTATACCACCGAGCGGAACTTGGAAACCCCAGAGAATAAAACTCATCCGCTGCGTCCTAAACTGATTGGTTACAGTATTATTTTAGTCTTACTTACCGGTGCGTTGATAGCCAATATAGCCATGCGTAAACCTATGGACTTTGATATTATCCGTGATCGCAATCAGTTGTATCGTGTCGATTTTAATGGCTTAGTTGAAAACACCTACACCTTAAAAGTGATTAATAAGGCACAGTACGAGCAAACATTCTCTATTGATGTTAAAGGGTTAGATAACTATAAATACATAGGTGATACCACCTTTACGGTGAACGCTGGTGAATCGCATAATGTGCCGTTATCATTAGTAATGGACCCTTATGATTTAAAAGCGCCAATGACCGAGTTTAACTTTGTACTGTCGCCAATAAACGAACCCGATAACCAAATATCGCAGCAAAGTAACTTTTTTAAAGCGCGATAAAGAGTCTGTATTAAAAGACGAACACTGATATTAACAAAAAAGCGGGATATTCCCGCTTTTCTTTTATATAAGAAGTATATGAGTAAATTTAGCTTTATTGACTTAACCCCAGATCTTATTTTGGATGCCATCGAAAGCGTTGATATTTACGCTGAGTCAGGGTTGCTAGCGCTAAATAGCTACGAAAATCGAGTGTATCAATTTGTAGCTGAGGGTGGAAAACGTTACGTTGTTAAGTTTTATCGGCCTGAGCGCTGGAGCAAAGCACAAATTCAAGAGGAACATGATTTTGCTTTTGAACTGGCAGCCGCAGAAGTACCGGTGGTTGCGCCAATAAAGCATAATGGGCAAAGCTTATTTGAACACCAAGGGTATTTATTTACTTTATTCCCAAGTGTAGGCGGGCGTTTATTTGAAGTCGATAATTTAGATCAGCTTGACGTACTAGGGCGTTTAATTGGTCGCATGCACCAAGTAGCGAAAACGCAGCCCTTTACCCAAAGACCAACTGTTAGCTGCGATGAATACCTGCATACAGCTAAAGTTCACTTACAAAAAAGTAATTTAGTTCCTATGGGATTAGAAACTTCCTTTTACACTATTTTAGATTTAGTTATTGCCCAAGCGCAGCTGCAATATAAAAATGTAGACAGTATTCGCTTACACGGAGACTGCCATGCTGGTAATATTTTATGGGCTGGGGATGCGCTGATGTTTGTTGATTTAGACGATAGCCGCCAAGGACCTGCAATTCAAGATTTATGGATGATGCTCAGTGGCGATCGACAAACACAGCTGTTACAGTTAGACACTTTAGTGAATGCGTATGAAGAGTTTTGTGATTTTGATCACTCACAACTGAAGCTGATCGAACCGCTTCGCGCCATGCGTATGATTCATTACATGGGTTGGGTTGCAAAACGTTGGAGCGATCCAGCTTTTGTACGGAACTTTTCATGGTTTGCAGATGACAAATACTGGGAGCAACAAATTTTAGCGCTTAAAGAGCAGCTTGCAGCTTTGCAAGAAACCCCGTTAAAATTATTGCCATAATATTTTTATTTAAAAAAGAAGTATAACGAGATATTCATGCTTAAAAAATTAAAACTAAGTTTACTGATCCTATGTTTACCTTTCGCAGCACTAGCTGCCAACTTTGAAGCAGGTAATCAATATACTGTGATTGACGTTGAAAAGAGTAAAACGCCAAACGTAACCGAATTCTTCTCTTTCTATTGCCCGCACTGTTTTAAATTTGAGCCGGTAGCAAAAGGGATTGCAGAAAACTTACCTGAAGGGGCTGAGTTTGTAAAAAATCATGTTAACTTTTTAGGGGGCGTTTCACCACAAGCACAAAGTAACCTGAGCTTTGCTTACTTAATTGCAAAAAAACATGGTCAAGCCGAAGCAGTAACAGCGCAAATTTTTAAAAGCATCCATATTCAGCGTGCACCATTAACAGAAATTAAAGACGTTAAGAAGTTATTAGAGCTTAACGCAATTGATAACAGCACATTTGATAATGATATTGCTAGTTTGCCTATCATAGCAGCTGAACGTGCCATGCAAGATAAGCAGAATAAATATTCTGAGCTTGGCGCATTAACTGGCGTACCTACATTTATCGTAAATGACAAATATAAAATCAATATTAATACAATCAAGAGCCAACAAGAACTTGATGAGTTAATTAGCTTTTTACTAAAACTATAATTTTTGGAGCACCATAATAATGATCAAATTAGTTAAAGCAGGGTTGCTTGCTGTATTACTCCCTTTAGCTGCAACCAGTTTTGCTGCCACTTACGAAGAGGGCGTACATTATGATGTCGTCTCTGATCGTGCAACCAGAAAGCCAGAAGTAAAAGAGTTTTTCTCTTTTTACTGCCCTGCATGTAATAACATGGAGCCACTGCTTGCTGAGATCAAACCTAAGCTAGACAAAAACGTAAAGTTTAAGAAAAGCCATGTGGATTTCGTGGGCGTTCGTGACCCAGAACATCAAACCATGATCAGCCAAGCACTAGCTACTGCTGAAGTACTACCGCAAAAAGATAAAATTATTTCAGCGATGTTTGACCACATTCACGCAAAGCGTGCTCGTTTTAATGAGCTTGCAGATGTAAAAGATGTATTTTTAGCGCAAGGTGTGGATGGCGACAAATTTGATAAATTATTTGAAAGCTTCTCGGTACGTACACTGAGCTCTAAAATGAAGCGCGACCAAGATTACTTTAAAGGAAAAGGGGCACTGCGTGGCGTTCCAACATTTATTGTTAATGGTAAATATAAGCTTAACTTAGGTGGCGAGTCAGGTATTTCATCGCCAGAAGATGTAAGCGCACTTATTAACTACTTAGCAAATAAATAAGTAGTTTAGTGAAATAAAAAAGCTCCGAAAGGAGCTTTTTTATTTGGAGAAGAAAATTCATTATGGAAAAAATTTTAATCTCAAGTTGTTTGTTAGGTTTGCCAGTTCGTTATGATGGTAAAGGCCAAACAATATTGCACCCTCAACTTAATTTGTGGCAAAAGCAAAATAGATTAATCGTATTTTGTCCTGAGATTGCTGGTGGCTTACTCGTGCCTAGAGCGCCCGCTGAGATAAAGCAAAATCGAGTTATTACAAATACTGCCGAGGATGTAACAAGTGCATTTGAAGCTGGCGCTAATAAAGCATTAGCCCTTTGTAATAAGCATAATATTCGCTTTGCTTTACTAAAAGAGTCTAGTCCTTCGTGTGGCCGTAATACAATTTATGATGGAAGCCATAGTGGGGTGAAAGTAAAAGGCATGGGGCTGACCGCTAAGTTATTGGTAAAGCATCAAGTTAAAGTATTTAGTGAAGAGCAAATACCAGCACTTATCAAGGCGCTGGCATTATAGTATTGGATTTTATTTTTTCTGTAAAAATACACCAGATTCAATATGGTGTGTGTATGGGAATTGATCAAATATTGCAAAGCGCTTAACCTCATGGGTTTGGCATAAGTGATCAAGGTCACGCTCTAACGTATCTGGGTTACATGAGATATAAATAATATTCTCATAGTTAGCCACTAAATCACACGTTAGGGTATCCATGCCGGCACGAGGTGGGTCGACTAGAATGGTTTGGCAGTTGTAACTACTAAGGTCAATACCATCTAAGCGAGAGAAAGTACGCTCGCCTTTCATTGCCTGAGTAAACTCTTCGCTCGACATGCGAATAATATCTAAGTTAGTTACTTTGTTTTGAGCAATATTATATTGCGCTGAATGCACAGACGATTTTGATATTTCTGTTGCCAGCACTTTATTAAATGAGCCCGCAAGTGCAATTGAAAAGTTTCCGTTACCACAATACAGCTCTAGTAAATCATTGTTTAGTGGTTTACATAGCTCTTGTGCCCACTCTAACATTTTAATATTCACCTTCGCATTAGGCTGAGTAAAGCTATTTTCTACCTGTTGATAGATTAGCTCTTGGCCATTTACCATTAAACGCTCAGTAACAAAGTCATCGCCTAATTTTTCTTTTTGCTTACGTGCACGGCCAATAAAGTCAATTTTGTACTGGCTACTTAGCTTTTCCTTTAAGGCATTAATCTCAGTTAACCAGTGTTCATCAAGTGGCTTGTGATAAAGCAAGCTCACTAAAATTTCACCGCTGAGGGTCGATAAATAATCTATTTGGAATAATTTACGACGCAGTACTTCGCAGCCTTTTAAGTTATCAATCATTATCTGCATAACTTCACCTACTAAAGGAGCTGCAGGATCAAAGGTATCGACACGTATTTTATCTTTCGTTTGTTGATCAAACATAATATGAAACAGATCGTCGCCATCGTGCCATACTCTAAATTCTGCACGTTGACGGTAGTTAATAGGCTCAGAGCTAAATACTTCTAACTGTTTTACACCGAAACGTTGAAACTGCTCTGTAATACGCTGCTCTTTTTCATTTAATTGTGCATCGTACTGCGTGGTATCTATATTTATAACTGCCATTAACGGTATAACCTTATCGTTGAGATCTGTTTATCGGCGCTATTGTAGGGAGCGAAGCGTATTTGTCTAGTTTTGATCAAATATAGTGAGCTTTTTTAAGCATTTTACTACAGTATAGGCTTACTTGGCCGATATAAGAGTATGTCTAAATAGGAGTCTTCTCATGAAAATAGGTAACTTTAGTTTTGTTCCAAACAGCAATGCCAATAAATACAATACTAAGCAAGCAATGCCACAGCCTAAAATAGACTCCCCACCAACTAGCTATCAGCAACGCGGAAAAGAATTGGCTGCTGCCGTATTGGGTGACAAAATGGCAAAAGAATTAGGCTTGCCGGTTGCTGAAGCGAAAAAAGACAAACCATTGTTTGATTTTAATGAAGTAGTCAAAAATGTTTTAGACTTTGTCACAAGCTCAGTAAAAAAAGCCAAAGCCAATGGTGCCGATGATGACAAGCTACAAGATATACTTAACCAGGCACGTAAAGGCGTGCAAACAGGTGTTGATGAAGCTGTCGATGAATTAAAAGGTATGGGCGTATTTAATCAAGAGCTTGAAGAGGGTATTGATAAATCAAAAGAGGGCATCTTTAATGGCCTTGATAAATTTGAGCAGAACTTATTTAATCCTCAGCCAGCAAGCGTAACGGTTAGTCAATCGCAATATGTGAACCTTAGTAACAGCGCTGATTACACTTTTACCACCGCAGAAGGTGATGAGGTGAGTATTAGTTTTGCAGATGCTTATCAATCTCAGTCATCTAGTCGCTATCAGCAAACTGAAAGCTCACAAGCATTTAGTACGCAATTTTCTGAATCTCGCGAGTTGTCATTTTCTATGTCAGTAAATGGAGAGCTTAATGAAGACGAACAGCAAGCTATAAATGATTTAATGGCAGAGTTACAAGATGTAAGTAAAACCTTTTTCAGTGGCGACTTAGATAAAGCATTTGAACAAGCCCAAGAACTCAGCTTAGGAAATGAACAGCTGGTGGCATTTTCAATGGACTTACGTCAAAGCAAAACTGTGGCAGCTATTAAAGAGTATGAACAAATTAAGCCAACCTCAGAAAAGGCCATTGCCGAAACTGTCGCGCCTTTTAATGATGATCTAAAATCGGCTTACTCTAAAGCGCAAGCACTAGGATTAGAAAGCCAGCTATCAGGTATCATTCAATGGCTAAATCAAGATCAACAAGAAATAGATAAACTGGTTGATTACACTAACACCATGTTTGAAAACTTAGATAAATTAAACACAGCTACTGCAAAACTAGACGCTGAGTAAAACTACTTTCTTTTATAAAAGCCTCATGGCAAACTGCCGTTCTAAGTAAAGAGTAGGAATGGTAGTTTGTCAGCGCACATCATGGTATTTGATTCAGGTATAGGTGGAACCACAGTACTTGAGCATATTCAGCAAAGCATTCCTCACGCTCAATATAGTTACTTCATGGATAATGCATTATTGCCTTATGGTGCACAGTCGCAGCAGACTATAATTAGTCGCTTATGTGGACTAATCCAATTTATCAAAAATGAGTCGCTCAATGTCGACTTAATTGTTATAGCCTGCAATACCGCCTCAACATCTGCATTAAGTGCGGTACGTCAAATAACAGATATTCCAATTGTAGGGGTTGTACCTGCGATTAAGCCCGCAGCACAAATAACACAATCAAAGCATATTGGATTATTGGCAACCCCTGCTACAGTAGCAAGTTCATATACGGATACACTGATTAAAGAGCATGCCTCACTTATAACTACAAGCTTATATAGTAGTGTTGAATTGGTCACCCTGGCAGAAACATTCTTTTTTACCCAATACTTAGATATAGAAAAGCTGCACACTGAGTTAAACCGATTAAATATTAATAAAGATATCGATGTGCTGGTATTAGGCTGTACTCACTTTCCTATTCTTGCTAAACCAATTAGTGATTACTTTAAAGCACATATAGAGTTGTTAGATTCTGGTGCGGCTATTGCTAAGCGAGTTAGATCTTTACTGAATTTAAGCGATGATCAAGCAGGCATAAAAAAGCCGCTGCGGTATTATGCAACGGCTGATATATGTAGTGATAAACTAGCCGTTAAGCAAGTTACACTGTTTGATCCGACTCTGAACGATAAGAGTTAGAATCATCTTCTTGTTTTTGTTTTGCTTCACGTACTTTTAAAGTACGTTGTTGGAACTCACTATCATTTAACTTAGCAATTGCGTTATCCGCATCAGCTTGAGCCATTTCAACAAAACCAAAGCCGCGACGTTTGCCAGTATTCTTATCTTTCAATAAACGAACATTAAATACCTTGCCTTGCTCTTCGAACAAAGCACGTACAACGCCTTCATTTGCGCGATAAGGAAGATTGCCAACATAAAGTGTTTTTGTTTTTACTTCGGCTTCTTCTGCACTTACTGATGACATTGCAGCAATGACAAGTCCACCAATTAATAAACCAGCACCAAATAGTAGTGCAGGGTCTAATGCTAGGCTTGCAAGTACAAACTTAACGATAACAAAACCAACAACAGCAAGAATAACTGCAAAGATAAAAGATTTTTGATCGGGTAATTTCATTTTGATCTACCAATAAACAGGAAATAAACATTAATTTAACATTGTGAGCTTGCTATCTTAACGTCTTAATTGAACATAGCAATGAAATTTATAGTAAATAGTTAATAAGAGTGCAAAAAACGACCTAAAGTAAGCTCTTTCCATACCATTTCAATAGTATTTGCTTGAAAGTTGAGCAAACAGTAAAAAGATCTAAAAAAAAGGTTGATCTGTTTTCGGATCTCCCTATAATGCGACCCCACTGAGACGGGGAACGCCAACGCATAGCGAGGCACGAACTACTCAGAGAGTTAAATAAAACTTAAGTTTAAATCATCGTAAGAAAGTTTAAAATTAAGTATTGACTCGAAAAATAAAGGATGTATTATACGCATCCCTAGCGACAACGTCGCAACGTTCTTTAACAATATAAAGCAATCATCTGTGTGGGCACTCGTACAGATTGAGTTCTAACAGCCAAGCTACTTAGGTAGTGAGGCAAACAAATTTAGAGTCTCAATTGAAACTGAGTGACCAACAGAATAATTACTTCGGTAGTTATTCAGCACAGTCAATTCAATATCGAAAGATATTAAATAAATTCAGAATTCATTGAGCTGTCGAAAGACATAAAACTTTTTAATTGAAGAGTTTGATCATGGCTCAGATTGAACGCTGGCGGCAGGCCTAACACATGCAAGTCGAGCGGTAACAGAAAGTAGCTTGCTACTTTGCTGACGAGCGGCGGACGGGTGAGTAATGCTTGGGAACATGCCTTGAGGTGGGGGACAACAGTTGGAAACGACTGCTAATACCGCATAATGTCTACGGACCAAAGGGGGCTTCGGCTCTCGCCTTTAGATTGGCCCAAGTGGGATTAGCTAGTTGGTGAGGTAATGGCTCACCAAGGCGACGATCCCTAGCTGGTTTGAGAGGATGATCAGCCACACTGGGACTGAGACACGGCCCAGACTCCTACGGGAGGCAGCAGTGGGGAATATTGCACAATGGGCGCAAGCCTGATGCAGCCATGCCGCGTGTGTGAAGAAGGCCTTCGGGTTGTAAAGCACTTTCAGTCAGGAGGAAAGGTTAGTAGTTAATACCTGCTAGCTGTGACGTTACTGACAGAAGAAGCACCGGCTAACTCCGTGCCAGCAGCCGCGGTAATACGGAGGGTGCGAGCGTTAATCGGAATTACTGGGCGTAAAGCGTACGCAGGCGGTTTGTTAAGCGAGATGTGAAAGCCCCGGGCTCAACCTGGGAACTGCATTTCGAACTGGCAAACTAGAGTGTGATAGAGGGTGGTAGAATTTCAGGTGTAGCGGTGAAATGCGTAGAGATCTGAAGGAATACCGATGGCGAAGGCAGCCACCTGGGTCAACACTGACGCTCATGTACGAAAGCGTGGGGAGCAAACAGGATTAGATACCCTGGTAGTCCACGCCGTAAACGATGTCTACTAGAAGCTCGGAACCTCGGTTCTGTTTTTCAAAGCTAACGCATTAAGTAGACCGCCTGGGGAGTACGGCCGCAAGGTTAAAACTCAAATGAATTGACGGGGGCCCGCACAAGCGGTGGAGCATGTGGTTTAATTCGATGCAACGCGAAGAACCTTACCTACACTTGACATACAGAGAACTTACCAGAGATGGTTTGGTGCCTTCGGGAACTCTGATACAGGTGCTGCATGGCTGTCGTCAGCTCGTGTTGTGAGATGTTGGGTTAAGTCCCGCAACGAGCGCAACCCCTATCCTTAGTTGCTAGCAGGTAATGCTGAGAACTCTAAGGAGACTGCCGGTGATAAACCGGAGGAAGGTGGGGACGACGTCAAGTCATCATGGCCCTTACGTGTAGGGCTACACACGTGCTACAATGGCGCATACAGAGTGCTGCGAACCTCGCGAGAGGTAAGCGAATCACTTAAAGTGCGTCGTAGTCCGGATTGGAGTCTGCAACTCGACTCCATGAAGTCGGAATCGCTAGTAATCGCGTATCAGAATGACGCGGTGAATACGTTCCCGGGCCTTGTACACACCGCCCGTCACACCATGGGAGTGGGTTGCTCCAGAAGTAGATAGTCTAACCCTCGGGAGGACGTTTACCACGGAGTGATTCATGACTGGGGTGAAGTCGTAACAAGGTAGCCCTAGGGGAACCTGGGGCTGGATCACCTCCTTATACGATTTAGAACTTATTTGTTCGTAGTGTCCACACAGATGATTGTTAGTTAGTTTTACCCTTTGGGTTAACTAATTAATATGCTCTTTAAAAATTTGGAAAAGCTGATAATAAAATTCGTATGAATACATTGTATTTGTACAGAGTTTTCAAAAGTAAAAAAGAATGATAGCAGTATCATTCAGTGCCATTTAATCCTCGGATTAATTGGTATCTACTTTAGTATTCAATATTAACTTCTGGCGAAGTTAAACTGTCACAAAACAAAGACCCGTTTGGGTTGTATGGTTAAGTGACTAAGCGTACACGGTGGATGCCTTGGCAGTTGGAGGCGATGAAGGACGTATTAACTTGCGATAAGCCTAGTCAAGCTAGTAAAAAGCACTTGAGACTAGGATTTCCGAATGGGGAAACCCACCTGCTTGCAGGTATCGTTAACTGAATACATAGGTTAACGAGGCGAACGCGGAGAACTGAAACATCTAAGTACCCGTAGGAAAAGAAATCAACCGAGATTCCGATAGTAGCGGCGAGCGAAATCGGAACAGCCCTTAAGCTTATTATGTGTTAATGGAAGGCTCTGGAAAGTGCCACGATACAGGGTGATAGTCCCGTACATGAAAACGCATTTTAAGTGAAATCGAGTAGGTCGGAGCACGTGAAACTTTGACTGAATATAGGTGGACCATCATCTAAGGCTAAATACTCCCAACTGACCGATAGTGAACCAGTACCGTGAGGGAAAGGCGAAAAGAACCCCTGTGAGGGGAGTGAAATAGAACCTGAAACCGTGTACGTACAAGCAGTAGGAGCCCTTCGAGGGTGACTGCGTACCTTTTGTATAATGGGTCAGCGACTTATATTTTGTAGCGAGGTTAACCGATTAGGGTAGCCGTAGGGAAACCGAGTCTTAACTGGGCGAATAGTTGCAAGGTATAGACCCGAAACCCGGTGATCTAGCCATGGGCAGGTTGAAGGTTGAGTAACATCAACTGGAGGACCGAACCCACTAACGTTGAAAAGTTAGGGGATGACCTGTGGTTAGGAGTGAAAGGCTAATCAAACCGGGAGATAGCTGGTTCTCCCCGAAATCTATTTAGGTAGAGCCTCGGACGAATACTTACGGGGGTAGAGCACTGTTAAGGCTAGGGGGTCATCCCGACTTACCAACCCTTTGCAAACTCCGAATACCGTAAAGTAATATCCGGGAGACACACGGCGGGTGCTAACGTCCGTCGTGAAGAGGGAAACAACCCAGACCGCCAGCTAAGGTCCCAAAGTCATAGTTAAGTGGGAAACGATGTGGAAAGGCCCAGACAGCCAGGAGGTTGGCTTAGAAGCAGCCATCCTTTAAAGAAAGCGTAATAGCTCACTGGTCGAGTCGGTCTGCGCGGAAGATGTAACGGGGCTAAACTATGCACCGAAGCTGCGGATTCAGAATTTATTCTGAGTGGTAGGGGAGCGTTCTGTAAGCGGTTGAAGGTGTACCGGGAGGTATGCTGGACGTATCAGAAGTGCGAATGCTGACATGAGTAACGATAATGCGGGTGAAAAACCCGCACGCCGGAAGACCAAGGGTTCCTATCCCATGTTAATCAGGGTAGGGTAAGTCGACCCCTAAGGCGAGGCCGAAAGGCGTAGTCGATGGGAAACGGATTAATATTTCCGTACTTGGTATAATTGCGATGGGGGGACGGAGCAGGCTAAGCAAGCATGGCGATGGTAGTCCATGTGAAAGTGTGTAGGCTAGTGACTTAGGTAAATCCGGGTTGCTGTTAGGCTGAGACACGAGACGAGTCACCAAGGTGATGAAGTTGCTGATGCCATACTTCCAGGAAAAGCCTCTAAGCTTCAGATTATACCGAATCGTACCCCAAACCGACACAGGTGGTCAGGTAGAGAATACTAAGGCGCTTGAGAGAACTCGGGTGAAGGAACTAGGCAAAATCGTACCGTAACTTCGGGAGAAGGTACGCTCCGATTGGTGATGAGACTTGCTCTCTAAGCTGATTGGAGCCGCAGTGACCAGGTGGCTGGGACTGTTTATTAAAAACACAGCACTGTGCAAAATCGCAAGATGACGTATACGGTGTGACACCTGCCCGGTGCCGGAAGGTTAATTGATGGGGTTATCTTCGGAGAAGCTCTTGATCGAAGCCCCGGTAAACGGCGGCCGTAACTATAACGGTCCTAAGGTAGCGAAATTCCTTGTCGGGTAAGTTCCGACCTGCACGAATGGTGTAACCATGGCCACGCTGTCTCCACCCGAGACTCAGTGAAATTGAAATCGCAGTGAAGATGCTGTGTACCCGCGGCTAGACGGAAAGACCCCGTGAACCTTTACTACAGCTTGGCACTGAACATTGAACCTACATGTGTAGGATAGGTGGGAGACTTAGAAGCAGAGACGCTAGTTTTTGTGGAGTCGTCCTTGAAATACCACCCTTGTAGTTTTGATGTTCTAACGTTGGCCCCTGAATCGGGGTTACGGACAGTGCCTGGTGGGTAGTTTGACTGGGGCGGTCTCCTCCCAAAGAGTAACGGAGGAGCACGAAGGTTGGCTAAGTACGGTCGGACATCGTACGGTTAGTGTAATGGTAGAAGCCAGCTTAACTGCGAGACAGACACGTCGAGCAGGTACGAAAGTAGGTCATAGTGATCCGGTGGTTCTGAATGGAAGGGCCATCGCTCAACGGATAAAAGGTACTCCGGGGATAACAGGCTGATACCGCCCAAGAGTTCATATCGACGGCGGTGTTTGGCACCTCGATGTCGGCTCATCACATCCTGGGGCTGAAGTCGGTCCCAAGGGTATGGCTGTTCGCCATTTAAAGTGGTACGCGAGCTGGGTTTAGAACGTCGTGAGACAGTTCGGTCCCTATCTGCCGTGGGCGTTTGAGAATTGAGAGGGGTTGCTCCTAGTACGAGAGGACCGGAGTGAACGAACCGCTGGTGTTCGGGTTGTCATGCCAATGGCATTGCCCGGTAGCTACGTTCGGAACTGATAAGCGCTGAAAGCATCTAAGCGCGAAGCAGGCCTCGAGATGAGTTCTCACTAGACTTTTAAAGTCTCTGAAGGGCCGTTGAAGACTACAACGTTGATAGGCAAGATGTGGAAGTGGTGTGAGCCATTAAGCTAACTTGTACTAATTACCCGTGAGGCTTAACCATACAACGCCAAACGCGTTTTATGTGATAGTGAAACAAGCGAAGAAGTTAATATAACTAAAGTAGATACTAGAAGACTTTATTATCAGAATTCCAAATTTTAGTTAGTGCGTAGTAATACGGACTGACACCCAAATTTGCTTGGTGACAATAGCGTTTTGGACCCACCTGACCCCATGCCGAACTCAGTAGTGAAACGAAACAGCGCCGATGATAGTGTAGCATTTGTTATGTGAAAGTAGGACATTACCAGGCTCCAAATACAAGAAAGCCCGACTCGAAAGAGTCGGGCTTTTTTACGTCTGTAGGAAAGTGAAAGTATTAGCCGTCAGCCGTCAGCCGTCAGCCGTCAGCCGTCAGCTATCAGCTGCACAGCGTTACGAGGGTTGAGTATTACTAAACCCATGGGCAAAATAGCGCACCGACTCTAAATACAAGCAAGCCTGATTCAAAAGAGTCGGGCTTTTTTGTATCTGCAGGGAAGTGAAAAAACAGGCGCAAGGTGTAGGGAAATAGTTGTGGTATAGGGAATAACTAGTTGGGAAAATTAATATGTGGCTTTATGCGAATAAGTTACTAAGCTTGTGCGTAATTTGACTTGTTGCCTAACCAGCGTTGAATGAGAGGGTCTACATACTGAGGATATTGCTTCAACATCTGTTGTGCTATGGGTCTAACTTGATTTAAGGTTTGCTTATCTCTTGTTAAGTCTGCAATTTTAAATTCTGCTAAGCCGGTTTGTTTGGTCCCAAGAACTTCACCTGGGCCGCGTATTTCTAAATCACGTTCTGCGATAACAAATCCGTCGTTACTATCGCGCAGTACTCCTAACCGTTTCTGTGCGGTATGTGAAAGTGGTGCATGGTATAAAAGCACGCAGTGAGATGCCGTAGCTCCACGGCCTACGCGGCCACGTAGTTGGTGAAGCTGTGCTAAACCTAGGCGCTCAGGGTTTTCGATAATAATCAAACTCGCATTAGGCACATCAACCCCAACTTCGATCACGGTTGTTGCCACAAGTACATGAATTTTACCCGCTTTAAAGTCGCTCATAATGGCTTGCTTTTCCGTAGCTTTCATTCGCCCATGGACTAAGCCAATAGCAAGCTCAGGTAATGCTTCTTTTAGCTGTAATGCACTGTCTTCCGCTGCTTGGCATTGTAGTACTTCAGACTCGTCTATTAGTGTACATACCCAGTAAACCTGTCGACCTTGTTCGTTACAGGCAAGTTTTACGCGACTAATAATGTCATCTCGACGAGTATCAGGAATCGCAACTGTAGTGATAGGAGTCCGCCCAGGTGGTAATTCGTCAATCACTGAGGTTTCTAAGTCTGCATAGGCAGTCATCGCCAGCGTACGTGGTATAGGAGTTGCTGTCATTACTAGCTGATGTGGATAACAATCACCAAAACGGCCTTTTTCACGCAATGATAAACGTTGATGAACTCCAAAGCGGTGTTGTTCATCAATAATGATAAGTACAAGATTGTTAAATTTTACTTCATCTTGAAATAACGCATGGGTACCGATAATCATTTGCGCTTCACCTGAGGCGATCATTGCAAGTGTACTTACGCGCTCTTTACCTTTTGTTTTACCACCTAACCAAGCAACCGTTATTCCAAGGCTTTCAAACCAGCTAGAAAAGTTGATTCCGTGTTGCTCTGACAATATCTCTGTTGGCGCCATTAATGCGACCTGGTAGCCTTTTGCTATCGCAGTTAACGCGCTCAGTGCTGCGACTAGTGTTTTACCAGAGCCAACGTCCCCTTGGACAAGTCGCATCATAGGGTAAGCGTGTTGCATATCTGCTTTAATTTCTGATACCACACGGCTTTGTGCATTGGTTGGCGCAAAGGGTAATTGTGCTAAAAATTGTGTTTCTAATGAATTAGTGGGCTCAAGTGCAACGGCTTTAACTTGTTGTCCCTGTTCTCTTACTTTTAATAAACTGAGATTTTGCGCCAGTAATTCTTCAAATACGAGCCGCTGCTGAGCTGGGTGAGTCCCTTGTTCAAGCGCACTTATATCAACATCATTAGGAGGGCGATGCAGTAATAATAACGCATCACTTAACGGTAGTTGCGATGGTTGCCATTGTTGGGGAAGTAGCTCTTCTACTGCATACTTTTGAAGTAATTCTATTGCCTGTTCACTCAACGCCCTAATAGAGAGCTGCTTTAACCCCTCGGTTGTTGAATAGACTGGCGTAAGTGTTGATGATGTTGGTTGTTGTTCAAAAGTGTCGCTAATACTGTATTCAGGATGACTCATTTCAAAGCCAATACGTCCGCGACGTATTTCGCCAAAGCAACGAATTATTTTGCCTGTGCTAAATGCATTTTTTTGTGCTGCGGTAAAATTAAAAAATCGTAGTGTTAACCTACCTGTACCATCATTTATTTGGCAAACCAGCATGCGCCGCTTTCCAAAGGTTATTTGACTGGTTTCAATGGTTGCTTGAACAGTTACGTGGCTATGAGGGGTCAACTCACTAATTGTATAAATACGGGTTCTGTCTTCATACCTAAGCGGCAAATGAAATAGCATGTCCTGTACTGTACTAATACCTAGCTTTAAAAGCCGTTCAGCCATTTTAGGACCAACGCCTTTAAGTTCTGTGATTGGGTATTGGCTTAAGCTAGGTTTAGACAATGTAGGCTCAATTATTATTATTTAGTAAGTTAAGTGTACTGATACACTGTATATGCATCAAGTATGTTTTAACGCCTGCCAAAACTGTTCATCAGCAACAATTTCGCCGTTTTCATCAAGAGCAGGGTAAGGTAGGTTTTTTTGTTTGCATTGCCTTGCAATAATTGGGTGGCAGCCTTCAAAGTACATTGGGTGCTTAATTTCTTCACTCAGCATATTTCTATTGTATAAACCAGCTAGATCACGTTGACGCTGCGCCTCAAATAAAATTAGGGCTGCTGCAACGGATACATTTAACGACTGCACCATGCCTTGCATTGGAATAATGATGTTTTGATCTGCATACTCTAAGGCTTGTGGAGAGATCCCCGTTTTTTCTTGACCGACAATAATTGCAGTCGGTTTAGTGTAATCAATTTCTCTGAAGTCGACAGCATCTTCACTTAAATGCGTAGCTAAAATTTGTACATCAGGATTATGAGCACGCATACTTGCAACGGCATCATCTATGTTTGTGTGAAGATGTGTGTCTAACCAGTTTTTACTACCACCAGAGGTATTATTGGTTAGCCACTTTTGTTTTTCTGGCCACACGGCATGCACATGATGACAACCAACGGCATCAGCCGTTCTAACAATTGCTGATAAGTTATGGTGTTTGTGTACGTCTTCTAAACACACGGTAAGGTCGGTTTGACGACGTGAAAGTACACTTTCGATTCTTTGGTAACGAGTTTGCTGCATTGGAGTCCTCTTTTTCGGCAAATTATACGAGATTTTTCACCTTAAGGCACCACTGTTCGACTAATCGGGTTTTGTAATGAGATCAGGGTTTCGGTTGATTGAATGGCTTCTATTGCCTGTATTTTATTGATTAGTACATCTTGTAGATGATCGATAGAGCGGGTCATTACTTTAATAAAAATACTGTAATTACCAGTGGTGTAATATGCTTCGACCACTTCCTCTAATGATTCTAATTTTATAAGTGTTTGCGGATAATCGCGCGCGTTGTTCAAATTAATACCAATAAAACAACACACATCGTAACCTAATTGCTTTGTATTAATGGTTAGTTGAGTACCTGTGATGATCCCTGCATGTTTCATTTTTTCGATTCGCACATGAATTGTTCCTGCGCTTACACTAAAGCGTTTTGCTAATTCAGCATAAGGTGTACGCGCATTATCCATTAATGCATGCAGAATCTGTTTATCAAGATTATCGATTTGATAATTTTCCATAGATATAGCGGCCTTAAATTATGGTATTAGTTGTTTTTATACCACTTTTTTAATGGTTTTAATATCGTAAAGCTATTTTTATTATGGGATATTGAATTAAATAGTTTAATTGTTACGATAACCTCATTGAAGCGTAATTTGCGCTAAGTAGTAAATACAATAACTGGGAATGAGGCCAATTATTATGAGTTCACATTATGTGCAGCAGCAGCAGCAAATAAGTAAAGTTAAGCAGTTCTTTTCGCAGCAATTAGAACAAAAACTGGGCTTAATTGAAGTTCAAGCGCCTATTTTAGCTAAAGTAGGCGACGGTACACAGGATAACTTAAGTGGGCACGAGAACGCCGTGGCTGTGAATATTAAAGCGATTGCAGATAGCCGTTACGAAGTGGTGCATTCTCTTGCTAAGTGGAAGCGTAAAATCTTGGGTGAATATGGCTTTTCACAAGGTGAGGGAATTTATACGCAAATGAAAGCGTTGCGACCTGATGAAGATTCACTAAGCCCAATCCATTCTGTTTATGTTGATCAATGGGATTGGGAGCAAGTTATTTGTGAAAGTACGCAGCGTTCGCTATCTACTCTCAAGCAAACGGTTGAAACAATTTACCAAGGTATTAAAGCCACTGAACAATATGTTAGTGCAAGCTTTGGCTTAAGAGCATTTTTGCCAGCTAAAATTACTTTTGTACACAGTGAAGAGCTTCGTAAAATGTACCCTGACTTTAGCGCTAAGCAGCGTGAGAAAGCGATTGCTCAAGAATATGGTGCTGTGTTTTTAATTGGTATTGGCGGAGCATTAAGTGATGGTAAAATTCATGATGTGAGAGCGCCAGATTACGACGATTGGTCAACACCAACATGTGATCAGTATATGGGATTAAATGGCGATATTTTAGTATGGAATCCAATTCTTGAAGATGCTTTCGAAATATCATCTATGGGAATTCGAGTGAGCCCTGAAGTTTTGCAAGCTCAATTGGGAATTACCGGTGACGAAGACCGTTTAGAGTTTGATTGGCATAAAGCATTGTTAGAAAGTAAATTTCCTCAAACAATTGGTGGTGGTATTGGTCAGTCTCGCTTGGCTATGCTGTTATTACAAAAACAACACATAGGGCAAGTGCAGGTAGGTGTGTGGCCAGCGCAAACCTATGACAGTGTAGACGGCTTACTATAAAGAATAAGGGGCTGTTACTAACAGCCCCTTATAATTAAGTTTTAAACTCAATTTCTATTTTATTGTTTTCTAACTTAACATTACTTGGTGGAAAGTTACGAGTTGTTTTAAGTAACTTATTGAATATATGGATTTCCACTCCAGAATGTAAAACGGTATTTACGGTTAAAATGGCTTCATCGAGCATGGTATTTAGTTTTTGCTCTAAACTCGCTATCTGCTTTTCTAGTTGTTCAGCTTGTTGACTATGATGTATCTGAGTTGATCCAATCTTATTCATGAGCTCGCTTTTTTTATCAGCATCTTTAATTAAATCTGCTTTTTCTAATGCAGCTTGTAAGCTATCAACCTGTTCATTTGCAGCTGTTAATTCACTAAAATATCTATCAATATCTTTGGTCATTTGAGTAGCTGAAGTGGCTAAATTAATTGCCATTTTAGCCCCTGATTCGTTACCAATTTCTCCGGCAATTAGTTTAGTGGCATCTAAAATTTCACCTCCAAATAACTTTCCTTTAGGTAGTTCTGATTGACCAATTTGAATTATATTTTTTGCTTTCATTGAGCTGTGGCTGGCTTGGCGGTCAAGCAATATGCTGTTAGCTTCAATGTAGCAATATTGAGAGTGTGAGGCATGCACATCACCTGCGCAAATTATTCTGCAAGACAGTGATTTATCTTCAGGCTTTTGATGGCCAATCACCCCTTGTTTTACAAGTATATCGCCACCGGCGGTTAATTCTCCAGATTCGACTGTACCAAAAACGGTAATGTCACCTGTTGCATTTATCCTCATCCCTGGCTCTACATTTTTACTAACTATTACACTACCTTCAAAGTCGATATGGCCTGTTTTTACAGACACATCGTTAACAGTGAAAATATCGTCAACACGCATTCCGTTATTTATTTCAACAGGCACGCCGGCAATAGTTGAAAGTAATTCCATCGGGTTATTTTTTGATATTTCAGTACCCTCACCTGCAATTAGGGCATGAACTTGCCCTGGTTTGGCTGGTAAAACATCACCTATCACGGTAAACCCTTCTTGACCAGGAGTAGCAGGTTGCTGCTGGATTAGTAATTCACCCGGTTTAACACTTGCTAATTTACCAAAATCACGCATATCAACACTACCATCTTCTTTTAGTTTGGGTGTTTTAAGGCGGTCTTTTAAGGTTTTAACCATGGCTTTAAATTTACTATCTTGGCCGTCAGTAGGTAAACGTCCTTTAGCGAGTGGTCCGCTAACTACAGAGCCCGGAGGAAGCTCAAATTGCTTTTGTAAAAGCTGCTCTAAAAATGCTTGTTTATAACCTCTAGCAACATGCGCTTTCACTAATTCTTTTTTAGCTTCATCAAAACTGAGTGTTGCGCCACCTTTGGCGAGAGTGAGCGTGCCAGTGGCTAGCATTTTATCATCGCTGATTTCAACGATTAAGGTTGCATCGTGGCGTGTTGCAACGACTAAGATTCGTTCAGGTGTTGCACTACTGAAATAGTTATTTATGGCGTCATGATCGATTTCACACTCGCTGTAAGGCGATTGTTCAATTGCTTCAATGATAAAAGCAGCACTGGTGGGTGCAGATTTACTCGTATCGAGCAATACATTGCCATTATGAGCAAGCTTAAACACAAGTTATCCTTTTCTACTACAAAAGTAAGGTTTAATAAAATAACGTGATTACAGAGTGCTAGAATTTTAGTTTTGAGTCAAGAATTCATCAAAGTGTAGCTATAGAATGGGATAAAAGCTATGAGCGGCGCTCATAGCTTATAGAGGTTAGTTTGTTGAAGGAAGTTCCATAATACCGTCAATTTCTACTTGTACACCTTTAGGGAGTGCACGAACGCCAATAGCTGCACGCGCAGGGTAAGGCTGTTTAAAATATTGGCTCATAACTTCGTTCACAATGGCAAAGTTTGAAAGATCAGTAAGGTAAATATTAACTTTTACTAGGTCTTGAATAGAACCGCCAGCTTCCTCACAAACCGCACTGATATTTTTAAATACTTGATGTGTTTGCTCACTAAAGTCTTCAGAAATAACGTCCATTGTTTCTGGGACAAGTGGTATTTGCCCTGATAAATAAACAGCTGTACCCACTTTTACTGCTTGGCTATATGTACCAATTGCTGCAGGTGCTTTATCCGTTGATATAAATGCTTTATTCATGATGTTCCTATTTTATTTTTTACGATAGACTTTTTGTACATCGGGCATAACACGTATGCGGCGCATAATATTGGCGACATGAATACGGTTTTTAACTGTGATCCCTAAGTCTATCACGTATAAATTACTTTCTTTTTCATCGGTAGCTATTTCTACAATATTGGCCTGCGTAGTGGCGACCACATTGGTTAATTTAGCCAGCGCACCTTGGTGGTTAATGATTTCTACTCTTAAAGTCGCTATATATTCTTTTTCTGGATTATCATCCCATTTTACGACTAGGTATTTCGAACGATCATTTTCCCAACCACGAATATTTTTACACTCTTGGCGATGAACGGTTAAACCTTTACCTTGGCTAACATGGGCAGTAATAGCGTCTCCAGGTACAGGACGACAACATTTAGAATAATTAACCAACATGCCTTCGGTACCAATAATAGTTGCCTTGGCACGCTTTGCGATGTCGTTTAAATCATCATTGTCGTTTTGTAACAAGCGTTTAGCAATCAGCATACTCATTAAGTTACCTGAGCCAATCTCTACTAGCAGTTCTAAGGTAGAGGAAAGCTCATGCTCTTCAAGCACTCGTGTAATATTTTCAGCTGGCAGGTTATCAAATTTGTTTTCCCCTAGCGCTGAGTCAAGTAAGCGACGACCAAGTAATAACGCTTCTTCATGCTGTTGACTTTTAAGGTAGTTGCGTACGCCTAAGCGTGCTTTGCCAGTAACAATAAAGTTAAGCCATGTTGCGTTAGGGTGAGCGCCTGAACTGGTAATAATTTCTATTGTTTGCCCTGTATCAATGGCTTTACTTAAAGGATAAGGCTTGCGGTTCACACGTGCACCGACACAAGTATTACCTACATCAGTATGAACGGCATAAGCAAAATCAACCGCTGTTGCACCCATAGGAAGTTCAATAATCCGACCATCTGGGGTAAAGACATAAATTTCTTCTGGGAATAGCTCTGTTTTTACATTCTCTACAAATTCAAACGAGGAACCTGCGCTTTGTTGTAATTCCAATAAGCTTTGCATCCATTGGCGTGCGCGCTGTTGTGCAGTATGACCCGCATTGTCACCCGACTTTTTATACATCCAGTGAGCTGCGACCCCTTTATCAGCCATGTGATCCATATCTAAAGTACGGATTTGAATTTCTACAGGAATACCATGCGGGCCAACTAAAGAAGTATGTAATGATTGGTAACCATTAGTTTTTGGTACAGCAATATAGTCTTTAAAGCGGGTTTCAATTGGCTTATATAAGTTATGAGCTACACCAAGTACGCGATAACAGGTATCCATAGAGTCTACTGCAATACGAAATGCGTAAATATCCATGACTTCGTTAAACAGCAGCTCTTTGTTGAGCATTTTTTTATAAATACTGTATAGATGCTTTTCACGGCCTGATACGGTCGCTTTTATGCCAGATTCTTCAAGGCGAGCTTCAATTTCAGTTTGAATATTTGAAATAACTTCTTTGCGATTACCACGCGCTTTAGCCACTTCCGATTTAAGTGCACGATGACGCATAGGGTACAGTGCTTGAAAACCTAAATCTTCTAGCTCATTTTTTATATCATGAATACCTAAGCGATTAGCAATTGGTGCATAAATCTCAAGGGTTTCACGAGCAATACGGCGGCGTTTATCAGGACGAAGTGCGCCTAATGTGCGCATGTTGTGTGTTCTATCAGCTAGCTTGATTAAAATAACCCGAATATCTTGGGTCATTGCCATAATCATTTTTCGATAGTTTTCAGCTTGGAACTCTTTTTTATCTTTGAAGCTCAATTTATCAAGCTTGCTCACACCCTCTACGAGTTCTGCCACCGTTTCACCAAATATTTCAGCTAAATCTTGTTGGCTAAAATCGGTATCTTCAATCACATCATGCATGAGTGCTGCCATGAGCGTTTCATGGTCAAGATGCATGCTTGCTAATATTTGAGTGACTTCAACGGGGTGAGTAATGTAAGGCTCGCCACTTGAACGAGTTTGACCCTCATGAGCCTCTCGGGCTACCACGTAGGCTTTTTGAACTAGCTCAACATCGTCTGCTGGCAAGTATTTTGAGATTTTCTTTTTAAGACCTTCAAAAAGATACATTCACACTCCAATGTTCTCGTGAAGCAAATAAGTTAGGATAAGTTACGAATATACGATGAAAACAAAGGATTGCCAACGGCTATAGTTGAAAAACTATGCCGTTAGCTAAATCAGACCGGGCGGTTGATTATTGGTTGCCACCAACAATGGCAGCAACAGCAGCTAGTTCTGCCGCTTCTTGATGTTGTTGTTCTTCACGGTCAATAACATCCATTGAAGAATTATCAACTAAACCAAGTTCGATTTCACGTAAAGCAACAACTGTCGGCTTATCGTTCTCAGGATCTACTAGTGGATCTTTACCACCAACAGCAATTTGGCGGGCACGACGGGCCGCAACTAAAATTAAGTCAAAACGATTACCAATTGCATCTACTGCATCTTCAACTGTTACGCGAGCCATCTTAGCACTCCAAAATAATTTAAAAGCAAAGGCGTAGTTTACTGCACGCAGCAAGTTTCGCCAATAGCCAGTGGTTAATTTTTATCTATTTTAAGGCATGAACCGAAAATTAATCGTAATTTAGATTACTTGAGCAGCTCATTAATTAAAGTTTGATGACGTGTTGTTTGTGCTTTTAGCGTTAATCGCTGTGCAATTACTATGGTTTCTAAATCGCATAGAGCAGTATCAAAATCATCATTCACTACAACATAGTCGTATTCGTTGTAATGAGAGGTTTCTGATTGAGCTTGCGCCATTCGACCTGCAATAATTTCAGCAGAGTCTTGGCCGCGATTATTTAAACGTTGCTCTAGTTCTTGTTTTGATGGCGGAAGAATAAAGATAGTTTTTACGTCGTCCATTATTTCTCGAACTTGGCGAGCGCCTTGCCAGTCAATATCTAAAAATACATCAATACCTGCGGCGAGTTGCTCTTCAATCGCTTGCTTAGAAGTACCATAATAGTTATCAAATACTTGTGCCCATTCAAAAAAATCATCTTTGGCAATCAGCGCTTTAAACTCATCAACTGATACAAAGTGGTAATGTTCTGCATTATTTTCACCAGGGCGCGGTGCGCGAGTGGTGTGCGATACCGATACTTTCATATCAGCATGCTTTTTCAGTAGTGCATTTATTAAGCTAGATTTACCTGCCCCAGAAGGTGCCGATAAAATGAATAAGTTTCCGCGAGAGTGTGCCATGATTTTCTCTATCTAAAAATAAACAGGCTCGAACTATAAACAGCTCAAGCCTTCAATTATTATATTGTACTTTATTTAGCTAATTATGCTCAAGTGAGTGGTAAAGCCAAAAAAAGTTACTCAATATTCTGGATCTGTTCACGCATTTGCTCAATCAGTACTTTTAGCTCTACAGCTGCGTTGGTGATGTCACTATTGATAGATTTAGATGCTAACGTGTTTGCTTCACGATTAAACTCTTGCATCATAAAATCTAAACGACGACCACAAGCACCACCTTTATTCAGGATTTTGCGAGTTTCTTTAACGTGCGATTTTAAACGATCAAGTTCTTCTGCTACATCTTGCTTTTGTGCAAGGTAAATCAGTTCTTGCTCAAGACGTGACTCATCAATATTTGTTGTTAAATCTTCAAGTTTTTGTATTAACTTTTCACGTTGCCATTTAGTAATTTCTGGCATGTGTGCTTCAACAATATCAACTTGCTCTAAAATGGCGGTTAATCGTGTAGTTATCATTTCTTCAAGGTTTGCACCTTCATCACCACGTGCCGATTTAAAGTCTTCAATTACTTGGTCAAGCCCAGTAATGAGTGCTGTATTTACACTATCCATATCAATTTCTTGCGCTTCCATCACGCCAGGCCAACGCAAAATGTCAACAGGATTAATATCACCATTGCTTTGTTGTTGTACCCACTTAGCACTATTAATTAGCTGCTCAGCAAGAGATTGATTAATTGATAATTCACCAACATGTGCAGGGTTTGCTACAAATTTTAAGAAAACTTCGACCTTACCACGCTGTAAGTGCTTACGCAGACGCTCGCGTATAACGGGCTCCATGCCACGAAATTGCTCTGGTGCACGAATAAAGGTTTCAAGATAACGTTGGTTCACTGAGCGAACTTCCCACGTGCCAGTGCCCCATTCGCCTTTTATTTCGCGACGCGCATAAGCTGTCATACTGTGGATCATGGATGTTTTCCTACATTTTTAAATACAATATTACGATTATTATACCGTAACACTGCCCAAGCTCTAAAGAAAATTTAACACTGCTGAGTGTTTTTTAAACACACTTTAATATAAATCAACATGGCATCTGTATTCACATCAACATATAATGTGGCAAATTCAGAATTAAGGGGATCGTCAATGCGTCCAAGCGAAAGAACACCTAATCAAATTAGACCGGTTACGTTTACACGTAACTACACTCTGCATGCTGAAGGTTCAGTATTGGTAGAGTTTGGCAACACTAAGGTACTTTGTACTGCGACAGTTGAGGCTGGCGTACCACGCTTTATGAAAGGCCAAGGTAAAGGTTGGGTAAACGCAGAATATGGCATGTTACCGCGCGCAACACACACACGTAATAGTCGTGAAGCAACGCGAGGTAAGCAGGGCGGTCGTACAATGGAAATTCAGCGTCTGATTGCTCGCTCTTTACGTGCAGCAATCGATCTAAAAGCACTCGGTGAAAACACAATTACTATTGATTGTGATGTAATCCAAGCTGATGGTGGTACACGTACAGCGTCTATCAGCGGTGCATGCGTTGCGCTAGTTGATGCACTAACGTATATGCGTGCAAAAGGGATGATTAACTCAAACCCACTTAAACATATGATCGCTGCTATTTCTGTTGGTATATATAAAGGCCAAGCGATTAGCGATTTAGAATACCTAGAAGATTCTGACGCTGAAACTGACATGAATGTAATTTTAACTGAAACCGGTAAAATTATTGAGGTACAAGGAACCGCTGAGGGTGAACCTTTCTCGTTTGACGAACTTGATGAGCTACTTACACTCGCTAAGCATTCAATTCGTGAAATTATTGATGTACAAAAGCAAGCACTAGCATAAATAGGTAACTGGCAATGAAAGAATATCAAAAAGAGTTTATTGAGTTTGCTTTAGAAAAGCAGGTATTAAAGTTTGGCGAGTTTACTTTAAAGTCTGGCCGTACTAGCCCTTACTTCTTTAATGCGGGCTTGTTTAATACAGGTCGTGACTTAGCGCGCTTAGGTCGCTTTTATGCAGCGGCACTTGAAGATGCAGCAATTGAATATGATGTACTATTTGGTCCTGCTTATAAAGGTATTCCAATTGCAACAACAACCGCAGTTGCGTTAGCTGATCATTATAATAAAGATGTACCTTATTGTTTTAACCGTAAAGAGAAAAAAGCACACGGTGAAGGTGGTAGCTTAGTTGGATCTGAACTTAAAGGTAAGATCATGTTAGTTGATGATGTGATCACCGCCGGTACAGCTATTCGCGAGTCAATGGAAATAATTGCGGATAATGGCGCAGATTTAAGTGGTGTTTTAATTGCACTTGATCGTCAAGAAAAAGGTAAAGCAGAGCTTTCTGCTATACAAGAAGTAGAACGTGACTTTAATACTCAAGTTACTTCAATCGTTAAATTGGCTGATTTAATTAGTTACCTAGAGCTCCAAGGAACTATGGATGAGCATTTAGCCGCGGTAAAAGCTTACCGGGATCAATACGGTGTAGCATAAATAGTAGCCTCGCAAATGCGGGGCTTTATTTTGCTTAAAATAGAGCAACAGTAACTCCTACTTATATTAAGGCTTTGCTAATACACATAAACAAAAGCCACCTTCAGGTAGGCACTATTAATAGCCGTGATTTTATTAATACTGTGGTATCACTCTTACCTACTTCAATTCACCGTAGTAACATTAAAAGTATGCTAGCTGCAGCGTCTTATTTTCCAGACTTTGTTATATATGGGATCTATTCGGGTAGATTATTGCTAGTGATCATTATGATCATCTTAGTTGCGAGTGTTTTAATAAAGCTTATTCAAGTTGATACAATGATTAAAGGCTTAAGTTTCGCGTTTATTGTTAATAAATTGATAGTTATGTTGTGTTTTTAGCACCTATCGTTCAAATATCCAGCGAACAGTCATTTATTTCAAGTTTTCTGCAAAAAAGGGTTGATCTGTTTTCGGATCTCCCTATAATGCGACCCCACTGAGACGGCAGAACGCAACGCATAGCGAGGCACGAGCTACTCAGTGAGTCGAGTAAAACTTAGTTTTGAAAACTTTAAAGTTTAACAAAATTAAGTGTTGACAAAAAAATAGGAAAGCGTAATATGCGCAGCCCTAGCGAGATAAAGTTTAACGCTTTAATCGCAACGTTCTTTAACAATATAAAGCAATCATCTGTGTGGGCACTCGTACAGATTGAGTTCTAACAGCCAAGCTACTTAGGTAGTGAGGCAAACAAATTTAGAGTCTCAATTGAAACTGAGTGACCAACAGCAATAACTTACTTAGGTTTTACTTAAGGAAAGAATTGCAGCACAGTCAATTCAATATCGAAAGATATTAAATAAATTCAGAATTCATTGAGCTGTCGAAAGACATAAAACTTTTTAATTGAAGAGTTTGATCATGGCTCAGATTGAACGCTGGCGGCAGGCCTAACACATGCAAGTCGAGCGGTAACAGAAAGTAGCTTGCTACTTTGCTGACGAGCGGCGGACGGGTGAGTAATGCTTGGGAACATGCCTTGAGGTGGGGGACAACAGTTGGAAACGACTGCTAATACCGCATAATGTCTACGGACCAAAGGGGGCTTCGGCTCTCGCCTTTAGATTGGCCCAAGTGGGATTAGCTAGTTGGTGAGGTAATGGCTCACCAAGGCGACGATCCCTAGCTGGTTTGAGAGGATGATCAGCCACACTGGGACTGAGACACGGCCCAGACTCCTACGGGAGGCAGCAGTGGGGAATATTGCACAATGGGCGCAAGCCTGATGCAGCCATGCCGCGTGTGTGAAGAAGGCCTTCGGGTTGTAAAGCACTTTCAGTCAGGAGGAAAGGTTAGTAGTTAATACCTGCTAGCTGTGACGTTACTGACAGAAGAAGCACCGGCTAACTCCGTGCCAGCAGCCGCGGTAATACGGAGGGTGCGAGCGTTAATCGGAATTACTGGGCGTAAAGCGTACGCAGGCGGTTTGTTAAGCGAGATGTGAAAGCCCCGGGCTCAACCTGGGAACTGCATTTCGAACTGGCAAACTAGAGTGTGATAGAGGGTGGTAGAATTTCAGGTGTAGCGGTGAAATGCGTAGAGATCTGAAGGAATACCGATGGCGAAGGCAGCCACCTGGGTCAACACTGACGCTCATGTACGAAAGCGTGGGGAGCAAACAGGATTAGATACCCTGGTAGTCCACGCCGTAAACGATGTCTACTAGAAGCTCGGAACCTCGGTTCTGTTTTTCAAAGCTAACGCATTAAGTAGACCGCCTGGGGAGTACGGCCGCAAGGTTAAAACTCAAATGAATTGACGGGGGCCCGCACAAGCGGTGGAGCATGTGGTTTAATTCGATGCAACGCGAAGAACCTTACCTACACTTGACATACAGAGAACTTACCAGAGATGGTTTGGTGCCTTCGGGAGCTCTGATACAGGTGCTGCATGGCTGTCGTCAGCTCGTGTTGTGAGATGTTGGGTTAAGTCCCGCAACGAGCGCAACCCCTATCCTTAGTTGCTAGCAGGTAATGCTGAGAACTCTAAGGAGACTGCCGGTGATAAACCGGAGGAAGGTGGGGACGACGTCAAGTCATCATGGCCCTTACGTGTAGGGCTACACACGTGCTACAATGGCGCATACAGAGTGCTGCGAACTCGCGAGAGTAAGCGAATCACTTAAAGTGCGTCGTAGTCCGGATTGGAGTCTGCAACTCGACTCCATGAAGTCGGAATCGCTAGTAATCGCGTATCAGAATGACGCGGTGAATACGTTCCCGGGCCTTGTACACACCGCCCGTCACACCATGGGAGTGGGTTGCTCCAGAAGTAGATAGTCTAACCCTCGGGAGGACGTTTACCACGGAGTGATTCATGACTGGGGTGAAGTCGTAACAAGGTAGCCCTAGGGGAACCTGGGGCTGGATCACCTCCTTATACGATTTAGAACTTATTTGTTCGTAGTGTCCACACAGATGATTGTTAGTTAGTTTTACCCTTTGGGTTAACTAATTAATATGCTCTTTAAAAATTTGGAAAAGCTGATAATAAAATTCGTATGAATACATTGTATTTGTACAGAGTTTTCAAAAGTAAAAAAGAATGATAGCAGTATCATTCAGTGCCATTTAATCCTCGGATTAATTGGTATCTACTTTAGTATTCAATATTAACTTCTGGCGAAGTTAAACTGTCACAAAACAAAGACCCGTTTGGGTTGTATGGTTAAGTGACTAAGCGTACACGGTGGATGCCTTGGCAGTTGGAGGCGATGAAGGACGTATTAACTTGCGATAAGCCTAGTCAAGCTAGTAAAAAGCACTTGAGACTAGGATTTCCGAATGGGGAAACCCACCTGCTTGCAGGTATCGTTAACTGAATACATAGGTTAACGAGGCGAACGCGGAGAACTGAAACATCTAAGTACCCGTAGGAAAAGAAATCAACCGAGATTCCGATAGTAGCGGCGAGCGAAATCGGAACAGCCCTTAAGCTTATTATGTGTTAATGGAAGGCTCTGGAAAGTGCCACGATACAGGGTGATAGTCCCGTACATGAAAACGCATTTTAAGTGAAATCGAGTAGGTCGGAGCACGTGAAACTTTGACTGAATATAGGTGGACCATCATCTAAGGCTAAATACTCCCAACTGACCGATAGTGAACCAGTACCGTGAGGGAAAGGCGAAAAGAACCCCTGTGAGGGGAGTGAAATAGAACCTGAAACCGTGTACGTACAAGCAGTAGGAGCCCTTCGAGGGTGACTGCGTACCTTTTGTATAATGGGTCAGCGACTTATATTTTGTAGCGAGGTTAACCGATTAGGGTAGCCGTAGGGAAACCGAGTCTTAACTGGGCGAATAGTTGCAAGGTATAGACCCGAAACCCGGTGATCTAGCCATGGGCAGGTTGAAGGTTGAGTAACATCAACTGGAGGACCGAACCCACTAACGTTGAAAAGTTAGGGGATGACCTGTGGTTAGGAGTGAAAGGCTAATCAAACCGGGAGATAGCTGGTTCTCCCCGAAATCTATTTAGGTAGAGCCTCGGACGAATACTTACGGGGGTAGAGCACTGTTAAGGCTAGGGGGTCATCCCGACTTACCAACCCTTTGCAAACTCCGAATACCGTAAAGTAATATCCGGGAGACACACGGCGGGTGCTAACGTCCGTCGTGAAGAGGGAAACAACCCAGACCGCCAGCTAAGGTCCCAAAGTCATAGTTAAGTGGGAAACGATGTGGAAAGGCCCAGACAGCCAGGAGGTTGGCTTAGAAGCAGCCATCCTTTAAAGAAAGCGTAATAGCTCACTGGTCGAGTCGGTCTGCGCGGAAGATGTAACGGGGCTAAACTATGCACCGAAGCTGCGGATTCAGAATTTATTCTGAGTGGTAGGGGAGCGTTCTGTAAGCGGTTGAAGGTGTACCGGGAGGTATGCTGGACGTATCAGAAGTGCGAATGCTGACATGAGTAACGATAATGCGGGTGAAAAACCCGCACGCCGGAAGACCAAGGGTTCCTATCCCATGTTAATCAGGGTAGGGTAAGTCGACCCCTAAGGCGAGGCCGAAAGGCGTAGTCGATGGGAAACGGATTAATATTTCCGTACTTGGTATAATTGCGATGGGGGGACGGAGCAGGCTAAGCAAGCATGGCGATGGTAGTCCATGTGAAAGTGTGTAGGCTAGTGACTTAGGTAAATCCGGGTTGCTGTTAGGCTGAGACACGAGACGAGTCACCAAGGTGATGAAGTTGCTGATGCCATACTTCCAGGAAAAGCCTCTAAGCTTCAGATTATACCGAATCGTACCCCAAACCGACACAGGTGGTCAGGTAGAGAATACTAAGGCGCTTGAGAGAACTCGGGTGAAGGAACTAGGCAAAATCGTACCGTAACTTCGGGAGAAGGTACGCTCCGATTGGTGATGAGACTTGCTCTCTAAGCTGATTGGAGCCGCAGTGACCAGGTGGCTGGGACTGTTTATTAAAAACACAGCACTGTGCAAAATCGCAAGATGACGTATACGGTGTGACACCTGCCCGGTGCCGGAAGGTTAATTGATGGGGTTATCTTCGGAGAAGCTCTTGATCGAAGCCCCGGTAAACGGCGGCCGTAACTATAACGGTCCTAAGGTAGCGAAATTCCTTGTCGGGTAAGTTCCGACCTGCACGAATGGTGTAACCATGGCCACGCTGTCTCCACCCGAGACTCAGTGAAATTGAAATCGCAGTGAAGATGCTGTGTACCCGCGGCTAGACGGAAAGACCCCGTGAACCTTTACTACAGCTTGGCACTGAACATTGAACCTACATGTGTAGGATAGGTGGGAGACTTAGAAGCAGAGACGCTAGTTTTTGTGGAGTCGTCCTTGAAATACCACCCTTGTAGTTTTGATGTTCTAACGTTGGCCCCTGAATCGGGGTTACGGACAGTGCCTGGTGGGTAGTTTGACTGGGGCGGTCTCCTCCCAAAGAGTAACGGAGGAGCACGAAGGTTGGCTAAGTACGGTCGGACATCGTACGGTTAGTGTAATGGTAGAAGCCAGCTTAACTGCGAGACAGACACGTCGAGCAGGTACGAAAGTAGGTCATAGTGATCCGGTGGTTCTGAATGGAAGGGCCATCGCTCAACGGATAAAAGGTACTCCGGGGATAACAGGCTGATACCGCCCAAGAGTTCATATCGACGGCGGTGTTTGGCACCTCGATGTCGGCTCATCACATCCTGGGGCTGAAGTCGGTCCCAAGGGTATGGCTGTTCGCCATTTAAAGTGGTACGCGAGCTGGGTTTAGAACGTCGTGAGACAGTTCGGTCCCTATCTGCCGTGGGCGTTTGAGAATTGAGAGGGGTTGCTCCTAGTACGAGAGGACCGGAGTGAACGAACCGCTGGTGTTCGGGTTGTCATGCCAATGGCATTGCCCGGTAGCTACGTTCGGAACTGATAAGCGCTGAAAGCATCTAAGCGCGAAGCAGGCCTCGAGATGAGTTCTCACTAGACTTTTAAAGTCTCTGAAGGGCCGTTGAAGACTACAACGTTGATAGGCAAGATGTGGAAGTGGTGTGAGCCATTAAGCTAACTTGTACTAATTACCCGTGAGGCTTAACCATACAACGCCAAACGCGTTTTATGTGATAGTGAAACAAGCGAAGAAGTTAATATAACTAAAGTAGATACTAGAAGACTTTATTATCAGAATTCCAAATTTTAGTTAGTGCGTAGTAATACGGACTGACACCCAAATTTGCTTGGTGACAATAGCGTTTTGGACCCACCTGACCCCATGCCGAACTCAGTAGTGAAACGAAACAGCGCCGATGATAGTGTAGCATTTGTTATGTGAAAGTAGGACATTACCAGGCTCCAAATACAAGAAAGCCCGACTCGAAAGAGTCGGGCTTTTTTACGTCTGCAGAAAAGTGAAAATATTAGCCGTCAGCCGTCAGCCGTCAGCCGTCAGCTATCAGCTGCACAGCGTTAACCTGACCATCGTAGCGTCGGTTGAATATCTCGAAACCCACGGATAAAAGAACACGACAGAGGATGAGAGCGTAGCATTTGTTATGTGGCTCTCCATCGCTGTGGGCACTAAGACATTCTACTGCGTTGTCGCTACGAAGTAGCGCACCGACTCTAAATACAAGAAAGCCCGACTCGAAAGAGCCGAGCTTTTTTGTATCTGCAGGGAAGTGAAAAAAAAATGTAAAAGGTTAAAGGTATTAGGCTAAAGGAAGATAATTGATCAGAGCCGATTCCAGGACATACTACTTTGCTGTCGCTTCGAAGTAGCACACCGACTCCAAATGTAAGAGAAGTGCAAAGCATCCGGCTTTAGGTAAAATAAGCCCTGCTTTACGCTGACCTCCTATTAACTTCTCTTGTATGGTTATCCTCGTTATATAAAATTAATAGCTCCTTAAATAAAGCCTTATAGATTACATAACTATGTTTTACTTGAAAAAGAATTTATAAAGCCCAAAATGAAATTAAGTATTCTTATTAAATTGAGCTGTTTATGTCATTACTACTAACGCCACCTAAGTGCGAGCAATTGACCTATTTGTCAAAACAAATAAAAGGGTATGAAGAACAAGCAGTCCATGCTACCGGCGCAGACCTTTACACGCTGATGCAGCGTGCCGCGGAGGCTGTTTTTTGCTGTTGGAAAACCTTTAATGCAAAACAAACGTTAGTTATTACAGGTAATGGAAATAATGCTGGAGATGGTTATGAGGTAGCTCGGTTAATCAAACAAGCAGATCGGCATGTAGTTGTTTGCGCGATTAATCCGAATAAAGCCTTATCCGGAGATGCAGCAAAAGCACAAAAGCAATGGATTGATTCCGGTGGTGAAATTTGTAACTTTAGCGCTGATGCACTCGATGAGTGTGATGTGATAATTGATGCATTACTCGGCACTGGTCTTGAGAATACGGTACGCGATAATGTTGCTACTATTATTAAAGCGGTAAATGAAAGCACTAAACCTATACTGAGTATTGATGTGCCGTCAGGTATTAATGCAGATACAGGCTGTACTCAAGGAACAGCCATTATGGCCACCAAAACAATGACATTAGTTGGGATAAAGCAAGGACTCACCACGGCTAAAGGAAAGCAGCATGCCGGGCAGTTGTATTTCGATGAGTTAGGTATTGGCGAGCAATTTATGAAATTAGCCACCCCTTCTGCTCAGATTATTAATATAGACAGCTTTAAACCTTTGCCTGAGCGCTCAGTGAGTAGCCATAAAGGTAGTCATGGAAAGTTATTATGTATAGGAGGAAACCACGGCTCTGCAGGAGCTATTAGATTAAGTGCTGAAAGTGGATTAAGGTCTGGTGCTGGAATGGTAAAAGTGTATACCCATGAACATGCCGTTTTACCTGTGAGCATCGGGCGACCAGAGCTTATGGTAACTAGTGAACACTTGGATGATGCCCTAGCATGGTCAACGTGTGTAGTTATCGGTCCAGGTTTAGGCCAAGATGAATGGGCCCAAAAAACCTTTGAGCAGGCAATCCGTTATTGCCAGCAAAACAATATCCCTACTGTTATTGATGCAGACGCCTTAAACTTATTAGCTAAGCAATCATCTTCTCATAAATTAAATAATACCGTGCTAACGCCTCATCCTGCAGAGGCTGCACGGTTATTAAACTTAACTACCTCTGAGGTTGAGTCTGATCGTTTTTATTATGCTCGACAATGTGCGATCAACTTCGCAGCGACCTCTATTTTAAAGGGCGCAGGTACGCTAATCGATAATACCGAGCATACTTGGATATGTGAAAATAGTAACCCTGGTTTGGCTGTAGGAGGAAGTGGTGATGTGCTTAGTGGTATAATTGGGGCGTTAATGGCTCAAGGATTAAATACCAGTGAGGCAGCATGTTATGGCGTTGTGTTACATGCAAAGGCGGGTGATAGAGCCTGTGAACAATCAGGGCAAAGAGGAATGTTAGCCAGTGACTTATTTGCGCATGTAAGAGCACTGATCAATCATAAATAGTAAAAGCAGCAGTGACTGGCTGTGCTAGCTAATGTCTTCGCTGCTTGTTTTGGCTACTATCTGTGAAGCTCACCAGCTCTTTCAGGCTGATAAGTAACTTCTTTGATGGTTACTGTTACTAATCCACCGCCAGGCTTTGGCCATTCAATTTGATCTCCTTGTGAAAGGCCAAGTAATGCACTACCTACAGGGGCTAAGATTGATATTTTGTCGCCAATTGAATCAATATTTTTTGGGTAAACAAGCGTTAAAGTAAACTCTTCGCCTGTAGATTCAACAACAAAGTTCACAGTTGAATTCATGGTTACCACGGTTGCGGGAACTTCGTGCGGCTCAACTATGCTGGCTCGTGCAAGTTCTGCTTCAAGTTCTTTTTCACCCGCAAAGCTGTTTGCAGGCAACGACTCCATCAGTGCATACAACCTATCTGCATCCAGCGATGAAATGATAATTTCAGGTTTTGTATTCAACTTAATATCCTTAATCATGTTAAATAAAATTTACTCTGGTATAGCTTGCAGGAACTCAGTTGCATTGGAATACACTGAGTTAATTTTATTGTTGTTTAGTGAATTTATTTTATCTCTATTGCTAAAAACCCAGCCGAAGCTGGGTTTTTATTTGAGCTAAGTGTTTAGGGGATGATTACATCATGCCGCCCATTCCACCCATGCCGCCCATGCCACCCATATCAGGTGCACCAGCTGCTTCTTCTTTAGGAATTTCAGCAACCATAGCCTCTGTAGTGATCATTAGACCAGCAATCGATCCTGCAAATTGTAATGCAGAGCGCGTTACTTTCGTTGGATCTAGGATACCCATTTCAATCATGTCGTTGTATTCGCCAGTGGCTGCATTGTACCCGTAGTTACCTTCGCCGCCTTTAACTGCGTTAATAACAACTGATGCTTCGTCGCCTGCGTTTGTAACGATTTGACGAAGTGGTGCTTCCATCGCACGAAGTGCCACTTTAATACCGTGGTTTTGATCTTCGTTGTCGCCAAGTAGCTCAACTAGCTTGCTAGCAGCACGAACTAATGCAACACCACCACCTGGTACTACGCCTTCTTCAACCGCTGCGCGAGTTGCATGTAATGCATCTTCAACACGATCTTTTTTCTCTTTCATTTCAATTTCAGTAGCGGCACCTACTTTGATTACTGCAACACCGCCAGCTAACTTAGCCATGCGCTCTTGTAGTTTTTCTTTGTCGTAGTCTGAAGTCGCTTCTTCAATTTGTGCTTTGATTTGTGCAACACGGCCGTTAATGCCGTCTTCTTCACCAGCACCATCAATGATTGTTGTGTCATCTTTAGTGATTACTACACGTTTAGCTGTACCCAAGTCTTCAACTGTTGCTTTTTCAAGTTCAAGGCCGATTTCTTCAGAAATCACAGTACCGCCAGTTAAAACCGCGATATCTTGTAGCATTGCTTTACGACGATCGCCAAAGCCAGGTGCTTTAACCGCTGATACTTTTACAATACCACGCATGTTATTAACTACTAGTGTCGCTAACGCTTCACCTTCAAGGTCTTCTGCGATGATTAGTAGAGGCTTGCTTGCTTTTGCAACCGCTTCTAATGTTGGTAATAATTCACGGATGTTAGATATTTTTTTATCTACAAGTAAGATAAATGGGTTATCTAGTTCAACTGCGCCTTTTTCAGCGTTGTTGATGAAGTATGGAGATAAGTAACCACGGTCAAACTGCATGCCTTCTACAACATCTAGTTCGTTTTCAAGTGATTGACCTTCTTCAACCGTGATAACACCAGTATTACGGCCTACTTTTTCCATTGCATCAGCAATGATTTCACCAATCTCTTTATCAGAGTTAGCTGAAATAGTACCTACTTGTGCAATTGCTTTAGTATCAGCACATGGAACAGAAAGAGCTTTAAGTTCTGCTGTTGCAGCAATGATTGCTTTATCAATACCGCGCTTAAGATCCATTGGGTTCATACCCGCAGCAACCGCTTTAAGACCTTCGTTAACAATAGATTGAGCAAGCACGGTTGCGGTAGTGGTACCGTCACCAGCAGCATCATTTGCTTTAGACGCTACTTCTTTAACCATTTGTGCGCCCATGTTTTCAAACTTGTCTTCAAGTTCGATTTCTTTAGCTACAGATACACCATCTTTAGTGATTACTGGGGAGCCAAATGATTTGTCTAGTACAACGTTACGACCTTTAGGGCCCAATGTTACTTTTACTGCGTTTGCTAAAATGTTTACGCCAGTTAGCATTTTTGCACGTGCGTCGCCTGCAAACAGTACTTCTTTTGCTGCCATGTTTAATTTCCTCTAAATTCTTAAAATGTGTGTTAAACGAAAAGTAGGTTTAGCCTACAATGCCTAAAATATTATCTTCACGCATGATCAGGTATTCTTGACCTTCGATCTTTTCAGTTTTTTCAACATATGAGCCAAATAACACAGTGTCACCGGCTTTCACTTCTAACGCGCGAACGTCACCGTTTTCTAAAACGCGACCATTACCTACGGCAACAACTTCTCCACGAGTTGATTTTTCAGCTGCAGAGCCAGTTAATACAATACCGCCAGCAGACTTGGTTTCTTCTTCTAGACGCTTGATGATTACGCGATCTTGTAAAGGACGAATGTTCATGTTTTTAGTTCTCCTAACAGTTTCTGAACAGTACAGAAAAAAGTGTATCTAATTTGCTTTCATTAATGGGGGTAGAGTGAAAAATTCCAAGAGAAAAAATGATAAATTTTTAATCTTTTCGCTCGTATTCACCATCTATAGTATTGGGACGGTTTTCATCTTGCTCATGATGCATTGATTGATGAGGTTGTGAAAATCCTGAAGTACCTGTTTGATGCATACTAGCGCTCATTCTCACCGTTGCTTGGCTGGCAAGCCCTGCGGCTAATTTATTGCGAATAGCTGGAGTAAGAAGCAGTAGGCCAAATACATCCGTCATAATGCCGGGTGTTAGTAAAAGTACGCCAGCAATAATCACACAAATACCCGTAAACAACTCTTTAGCCGGCATTTGCCCTTGAGCCATTTGCACTTGTACGTTTTGTAGTGCGCCCATTCCTTGCTGTTTCACCATTTTCGCACCCACAATCGCGGTTAGTACCACTAAAGCAATTGTTGCGAAGCCACCTATCACGTCACTAACCTGAATTAGTAAGGCAATTTCAATAATTGGGATGATGATAAACAGCAAAAATAAAATTCTAAACATAAGACTCTCTAAAAAAATGACACTTATTAAGGTGCTAATGAAATATAAGTGAGGGTTGTCGGGTCTATTTTCAAGCTAATAAGAGTAAGTAATAGACTTTAATGTAAGTAAAGTTGCAGGTGGCGGGTCTAAATCAATTTACTGCAAAGACCCAAAATGTAGACAGAGTTCGTGTCTACACATTACACCCGCTATCAGCTACTATGGGGCTAGACCCCCGTAAACAAGTAAAGGTTCACTATGACAACGCAATTTAAACTTATTTTTACCACTTGCAAAGATAACGATGAAGCCCGTTTATTGGCTATGGCTCTAATAGAAAAGAAACTAGCCGCTTGTGTAAATATTTTACCGGCCATGAGTTCTATTTACATATGGGAAGGTGAAGTAGCCGAGGCAACTGAAGTAAAGCTACTAATTAAAACTAAGGCTGACAAAATGAACGATGTATTTTTAACCTTAAAAGATCTTCACAGCTACGAAGTACCAGAAATACAAGTTGTTGATGTGGCAACGGGTAACTTGGCTTACTTTAATTGGATGGATGAGGTGCTTCATTAATGCGCTTTATTTTATTTTTTTTATTAGGCGTTTTAATGGCGCCTGCTTGGGCAACACAAAATACCCTTGAGGATTTTCTCAAACCTACTCAGCACACATTTTTACCGGTCAATGAAGCGTTTGTATTTGATTTTGACCAGCAAGGAAGTACGTTATTTGTTGGTTGGGATATCGCTGATGACTATTACTTATATAAAGACAAAATAGAAATTATTGCCAAAGGTGCCAGCATTGATGTGCCTGAGTTGGGCTCTGGTGAAATAATTGAAGATGAGTTTTTTGGCAAAACTGAGGTGTTTTTTAATTCTATCAGCGTTATTAGCAAGTTGAGTAATATCAGTGAAGATGGCGTTGTTAAGGTGCGCTATCAAGGCTGCGCAAAAGCAGGGCTGTGTTATCCACCTGAAATCATCAGCATTCCATTAAGTGTACTGGCAAGTGAAACTAATACTAATGAAAATACAGCAGCAAGTAGTGCATTTGCGGCACTTAGCCAACCTGTAGAAAAACCTGTTACTACAGCAACACCCGAGAAAGAGCTCACCTATACAGAGCAGTTAGCCAGCCAAAGCTTAATGGTTAATTTAGCTATATTTTTTGCTGTGGGCGTAGGTTTGGCATTTACACCTTGTGTATTTCCGATGTTTCCTATTTTATCTAGCTTAATTGCAGGGCAAAAGAACCTGTCTACCAAAAAAGCATTTGCCCTATCATTTGTTTATATTCAAGGTATGGCGGTTACCTATGCCGCATTGGGGTTAGTGGTTGCTGCATTAGGCGGACAAGTACAAGGTTACTTACAGCACCCATATGTATTGATAAGTTTTAGCTTATTGTTTGTGTTGTTGGCTATGTCGATGTTCGGTTGGTACGAAATAAAGTTACCCAGCGGCATGATGAACAAGCTAACCCAAGTGAGTAACAATCAAAAAGGCGGTAACTACATTGGGGTATTCCTGATGGGGGTTTTATCAGGGCTTATTGCATCACCTTGTACCACTGCGCCTTTATCAGCCGCATTATTATTTGTGGCACAAAGCGGCGATTACTTAGTGGGTGGACTAACGCTTTATGTACTTAGCCTAGGAATGGGTTTACCGTTGTTACTCCTTGGTACATCGGGAGGTAAGTTATTACCGAAAGCTGGCGGATGGATGGAACAAGTTAAAACCTTATTTGGTTTTATTATGTTAGTTGTGCCACTTATTTTGTTAGAGCGAATTATCGATATCGAGATAATTTTACTATTAGCAGGTCTATTAGCTATCGCCACAGCGCTTTATTTTCATCATTGGCAAAGCGCCCAAGCACAAGGTAAATTAAAAACCTTATTGTGGGTTATTGCTGTTTTATTAGTGCTTACGGGCTTTAATTTAACCAAAAATTATTTTTGGCCAACACAAAACGTGAGCTTGCAAACAACCACGCAAAGCAATGAGTTTAAGCACGTTGCTAACTTAGCCGAGTTGAAGCAAGCAGTTTCACAAGCAAATAGTGAGGGTCGTATGGTAATGGTGGACTTATACGCTGACTGGTGTGTAGCGTGTAAAGAGTTTGAGCATTACACATTTCCTGACCCGCAAGTGCAAAGTGAGTTTAGTCATTATCAACTGATTCAAATTGACTTAACCCAAAGCGATAATGAAACAATTGAGCTAATGGAAGCATATTCAGTGTTTGGTTTACCGAGTATTTTATTCTTCAATACTCAAGGTGAAGAGTTAAGTACACAACGTGTAACTGGCTTTTTAAATGCAGATGATTTTGCTAAGCACCTAGCTGCAGTGCGTGCCAGCGCTGAATAACCATTCTTTATGGCACAACATGATTGGTAATGTTGTGCCACTATTCTCCCCTTAAGATAGTCCCCGAAATAGAGATTAGACCAGTATTTTGCTGCTATTTACTTCGAAATCACTATAATAGTTGGTTAACGTGAGAAATTGTTGCTATCTTACTTTTTTCTGCTTACTTTTTAGAGAAAAACTAGTTAGTAACCGCTTAACTCATTACTTATAGGATATATCGCGTATTATGGCTGCAAAATTAAAGATTTTAGTTATAAATGGCCCAAATTTAAACATGCTAGGAAAGCGTGAACCTGATAAGTACGGTTCGCATTCTTTAGAGCATATTGTGAGCGAGTTAAACAGCGCTGCTAATAGTTTAGGTGTGGAGTTAACGCATTTTCAAAGTAATAGTGAACAAGCGCTCATTGAACGCATTCATGATGCTTGGCAAACGGTTGATTACATAATAATTAACCCTGCAGCATTTACGCACACAAGCGTCGCATTACGTGATGCATTGCTAAGCGTTGATATTCCGTTTTTTGAAGTGCACTTAAGTAATGTGCATGCACGTGAAACGTTTCGCCATCATTCTTATTTTTCTGATGTGGCGCAAGGCGTTATTTGTGGATTAGGTGCAATGGGTTATCACGCTGCTTTAAATGCAGCAGTCAGCCGATTGCAAAACTCAAACTAAATTTAAACTAACAAACTAATAGGCGGGCCGTTTATGGATATTCGCAAGATCAAAAAACTAATTGAATTAGTAGAAGAATCAGGTATTGCAGAACTAGAAATCACTGAAGGTGAAGAATCAGTACGTATTAACCGTAATAACATGAGTGCCGGTCCTGCGTATGCGCAATTCGCACCTCAGCAATACGCCCCAGCAGCACCTGCTCCAGCCGCGGCTGCACCATCAGCACCTGCAGCCGTAGAGTCTGAAGCACCTGCAGGTCCTACAGGCCATCAAGTTAAATCACCTATGGTAGGTTCTTTTTATGCAGCAGCTTCTCCAGAAGCACCAGCATATGTTGAAGTGGGCTCTCAGGTTAAAGTTGGCGACACGTTATGTATCGTTGAAGCAATGAAAATGATGAACCAAATTGAGTCAGATAAAGCCGGTACAGTAAAAGCTATCTTAGTAGAAAACGGCGAGCCAGTAGAATTTGATCAACCTTTATTCATCATTGAATAATAGCGCAACGTAAAAGGCCAACTCTCATGTTAGATAAAGTAGTCATTGCAAACCGAGGTGAAATTGCACTTCGTATATTGCGCGCCTGCAAAGAGCTTGGGATCAAAACGGTTGCTGTGCATTCAACGGCGGATCGCGATCTTAAGCACGTATTACTAGCAGATGAAACCATCTGTATTGGTAAACCAGCAGCAACTGAAAGTTACTTAGACATTCCACGCATTATTGCCGCAGCAGAAATTACTGATGCAGTCGCTATCCACCCAGGTTATGGTTTTCTTGCTGAAAATGCAGACTTTGCCGACCAAGTTGAGCAAAGTGGCTTTGTATTTATCGGTCCTCGTGGCGATACTATTCGTCTAATGGGCGATAAAGTATCGGCAATCGAAGCGATGCGTAAAGCGGGTGTTCCTTGTGTACCTGGCTCTGATGGTCCGGTATCGGATGATAAAGAACGCAACATGCAAATTGCTAAGCGTATTGGTTACCCAGTAATTATTAAAGCAGCTGGCGGCGGCGGTGGCCGCGGTATGCGTGTTGTTCGCAACGAAGCTGAGTTAATCAATTCAATTTCGCTTACGCAACAAGAAGCAAAGCAGTTCTTTGGCAACAGCATGGTTTACATGGAGAAATTCCTTGAAAACCCACGTCACATCGAAGTACAAGTATTGGCCGACGGTCAAGGCAATGCGGTTCACTTAGGTGAGCGTGATTGTTCAATGCAGCGTCGTCACCAAAAAGTAGTTGAAGAAGCACCAGCACCAGGGATTACTGCAGAAGTACGTAAGTTCATAGGTGAGCGTTGTACTCGCGCATGTATTGAAATTGGTTATCGTGGTGCGGGTACGTTTGAGTTTTTATACGAGAACGGTGAATTTTACTTCATTGAAATGAATACCCGTATTCAGGTTGAGCACCCTGTAACTGAAATGGTTACCGGTGTTGATTTAATCAAAGAGCAGTTAAAAATTGCCGCTGGTCAGCCTTTGTCATTCACTCAAGAAGATGTGGTTATTCGTGGTCATGCTATTGAGTGTCGTATTAATGCTGAAGACCCAGAAACCTTTATTCCATCGCCAGGTAAGATCACCCGTTTTCACCCAGCTGGTGGTTTAGGTATTCGTTGGGACAGTCATATTTACGCTGACTACACCGTTCCTCCACATTACGATTCTATGATTGGTAAGCTGATCACTTACGGTGAAAACCGTGATGTCGCTATCGCCCGAGCACGTAATGCGCTTAATGAACTCGTTATCGATGGTATTAAAACCAATACGCCACTGCATAAACGTATTCTTGCAGATGAAAACTTCAAAAATGGTGGTACAAATATCCACTACCTTGAGAAGAAATTAGGACTGTAAAGTCCATGCTAATTAAAAACCGGCTTAAGCCGGTTTTTTTATCTTTAAAAAAGAGGCAGTATCACCTTAAATAAATAATCTGGTATGATTAACAAATATGCGCTTTTCGTAAATTTTGAGGTAATCATGTCGTGTAGTTTTAATTTTCATTTAGTCGATGAAAATGCCACTGTTGCTATGGGTAATAAATTAGCTGCCATAATAGAGCAGGGCGCAGTTATTTATTTGCATGGTGACTTAGGGGCCGGTAAAACGACATTTACTCGCGGTATAGTGCAAGGTTTTGGTCATACAGGTAAGGTTAAAAGTCCCACTTATACACTTGTTGAACCCTACGAGCTTGTACGTGGCAATGTTTATCATTTTGACTTATATCGATTAGGTGACCCAGAAGAGCTTGAATTTATGGGGATTCGCGATTATTTTTCAGAAACGGCAACTTGTATAGTTGAGTGGCCGGAAAAAGGCGGAGAATTTATTCCTGTTCCCGATCTAAATGCTACGCTAAGTTATGTAGGTGATGAGCGTAAAATTGTTATTAACAGTGCGAGTGAGCGTGGTGTAGCAATTGTCAAAAAACTAAATAATAGATAATAAAATAGTTAAGGCAGTGATTATCAAAATGAGTCGTGGTTTAGTTAAACTTTTTATTTACCTCATGGTTTTTACAGTGAGCTTGCCATTGTGGGCGCAAAACACTATTAATAGTGTGCGTGTCTGGCCATCACCTGATAGCACACGGGTGGTGTTTGATCTCGACGATAAACCCGACTTTAGTTACTTTATGTTAAAAAACCCAAGTCGTTTAGTGGTTGATTTAGAAAATACGGATGAGTTGAAAACATTGCCAGGTGTGCCATCAAAGCACCAAATAGTTAGTAAGTTACGCTACTCAAAACCTAAAAATAAACACAGCGTGCGTTTAGTGTTTGAATTAAGCGGACCGGTCAAGCCTGTGGTATTTGCATTGGCACCTACGGGGCCTTATAAAAACAGGTTAGTGGTCGACTTATACGACAAGAGTCAATCTCAAGGGGCGGTCAGTCCGGCACAAACGGCAGCTAAAAAACGCCAGTTAAGCCAAGAACGCGACATTGTTATTGCCATTGATGCAGGCCATGGTGGTGAAGACCCAGGTTCCATTGGCCCATCAGGTACTTACGAAAAAGACATCACTTTGCAGATTGCCAAGCGTTTAGAGCGCATGATTGATGCTGAGCGAGGCATGATTTCGCGTATGGTTCGCAGTGGCGATTACTTTGTTAAACTTAATACACGAACTAATCGCGCTCGCCAGAAAAAAGCCGATTTTTTTGTCTCTATTCATGCAGATGCGTTTACCAGTCCGGGACCCAATGGTGCTTCTGTATGGGTGTTGTCGCTGCGACGTGCCAATTCGGAAATTGGTAAATGGATTGAGGATAAAGAAAAACACTCAGAGTTACTTGGCGGTGCTGCCGATGTAATTAAAGATGCTGCAAATGAAAAGTACTTAGCACAAGCCTTGCTTGATATGTCGATGGATCATTCCATGAAAACAGGGCTAAGTGTTGCAGATGAAGTGATAAAAGAATTAAAAAAAGTAGCAAAAATGCACAAAAAGGCACCGCAACATGCCAGCCTTGCAGTATTGAAGTCGCCAGATATTCCGTCTATTTTAGTTGAAACTGGGTTTATCTCTAATCCTCGTGAAGAACGACTACTAAAAAGCGCCAATCACCAAGAGCGTTTGGCGAAAGCGATGTTTACCTCAATTAAAAATTACTATTTACGCAACCCGCCTGACGACTCACTGTTTGCGTCATTAAAATCTCAATACCCGACAAAGCACAAGGTACGTCCGGGGGAATCACTGAGTATGTTGGCTGGTCGATATGGCGTTAGTATTAGTAAAATAAAACAGGTTAATAAGCTCAGTTCAAATACGCTATTTATTGGCCAGGAACTTGATATTCCTCAGAGTTAATTTTAAAAGCGCACAACATTTAAGGTTTTTATGAGTATTGAAATATTACCTGCGCGCTTGGCAAACCAAATTGCGGCGGGTGAAGTTGTTGAGCGTCCCGCGTCGGTGGTTAAAGAGTTAGTAGAAAATAGCCTAGATGCAGGTGCGACACGTATTCAAATAGATATTGAACGCGGTGGTCATAAGCTGATTCGAATTCGTGATAATGGTTCAGGCATTGCAAAAGAGGAGCTCACATTAGCGCTTTCTCGCCATGCTACCAGTAAACTAAAGTCGCTCGATGACTTAGAAAATATTTGCTCTTTAGGTTTTAGAGGCGAAGCTCTCGCGTCTATTAGCTCGGTATCTCGCTTAACCTTAAGCTCAAAGCCCGAACAGCAAGAAGCCGCTTGGCAAGCCTTTGCACAAGGTCGAGATATGGCCGTGGAGGTAAAGCCTGTGGCACATCCCAGCGGTACTACAATTGAAGTAAAAGACTTATTTTTTAATACCCCAGCACGGCGTAAGTTTTTACGTACCGAAAAAACTGAGTTTAGCCATATTGATGAGCTTATAAAGCGGATTGCACTGAGTCGCTTTGACGTATCAATTACGTTAACCCATAACGAAAAAGTGGTGCGTCAGTATCGTCCTAAAACCGAACCTGCTCAAGCGATTACACGAGTTGCCCAAGTGGCGGGTAAAGCGTTTGCAGAGCAAGGACTGCATATTCAATCAGGTGAAGCAGGGCTGCAACTACATGGTTGGGTGCTCCCGGTTGGCTCGGCTAATACTACACAGTACACCTATGTAAATAATCGTATGATGCGCGATAAACTAATTTTGCATGCTATTCGCCAAGCATTTGAAGAAGTCAGCGGTGAGCAAGAGTTACCCGGGTTTGTGATTTATATTGATATAGATCCACGTCAAGTGGATGTAAACGTTCATCCTGCTAAACATGAGGTGCGCTTTCATCAAGGGCGCTTAGTACACGACTTTATTTTGCAAGCGATAAAACAAGTTGTTGTGCCCCTGCAAGCTGAGTTTTCAAACTCCAGTGAAGCTAATGATAATAGCCCACCGGTGGCTGCATTTAATGCACACACTACTACCAGTAGTGAACCGTTTGATTACCCTAAGTCGTCATTACAGCCTAGTCGGTCATCTTTAGCGCATAGCACAACTTATAGTGGTGCAACTCAAGGTACAGGTAATCAACAACGTGCCGAAAGTCGAAATTACCATGACGTAAATGCGTTTTATCAAGGAGTGAGTGAGCAGCAAGCACATCACTTTGATAATCCAGCACCATTTGTGCAATCAGATGAGACTCAAGTATCAGATACAGCGCTTCGTACTGTCGATATAATAACCATTGAACAGGGCGCTTGTGTGTTTAATGATGAAAACCAACTTTATTGTTCACACTTTAAATATGCGCTAGCGGATGATTGGCTTGCACAAATTAAAGAGCAAGGCAGCCTTGAGGGCAAAGCATTGTTATTACCCGTACGGGTCAATGTCTCAAAACAAGATATCGAACTGCTGGCTACGCAACAATCATGGTTTACTTTGCTTGGCTTTGAACTTTTAATTGAAAAACAATTTGTTATGGTTAAGAAGTTGCCTGTTTGCTTGTACTTACTTGACGTGAGTACCGCGGTAGATGCCTTACTTGATGGGTGTAAAGCTCAGTTAGAAAGTATTGATCAGTGGCTAGCGTGGCAGGTAAATGTAATACCTACACGGTTCTATGCCAGTAAAGCCTTTGCAGTACAGCAAACTCGCTTACAAAATAATGCGCAAACAATTGAACGTTTACGTGAAAAAGCAGTTAAAATAGATCTAAAGTCTTATCTAGCGCAATTTAATTAGGGTATTCGTGTTGAGTAATTTACCGGTCATATTTTTAATGGGCCCCACCGCTGCTGGTAAAACAGCATTGGCAATTTCACTGTGTGAGCATTTAAATACTGAAATTATCAGTGTTGATTCGGCACTGGTTTATAAAGGTATGGATATTGGTACCGCTAAACCGGATGCCGACGAACTAGCACGTGCACCCCATCACCTAATTGATTTACTCGACCCAAGCGAAACCTATTCAGTAGCTGATTTTAGACGCGATGCGATAGAAAAAATTGATAAATTTCATCAACAAGGTAAAGTGCCTGTACTGGTTGGAGGTACAATGATGTACTTTAAAGCCCTTATTGATGGGTTATCCCCTCTACCAGAGGCTGATGAGCAGATAAGAGCTGAGCTTGAAGTACAGGCGAAACAGTACGGTTGGCCACATTTATATCAAGAGCTATTAAAAGTAGATCCACAAGCTGCGAAAAAGATGAGTGAAAATGATTCACAACGAATTAATCGCGCTTTAGAGGTTTACCGTATAACAGGTAAAACAATGACTGAATTGCAAAAGCAAAAACAGCCACCTTTACCTTATACTTTTCATCAATTTGCTATTGCTCCAGATGATCGTAAAGAGTTACATCAGCGAATTGCAGAAAGGTTTAAAATAATGATTGAACAGGGGTTTGAAAAAGAAGTTTCGACCCTATATCTACGTGAGGATTTACATCCCAATATGCCTTCTATTCGTTGTGTAGGTTATAGACAGATGTGGGATTACCTTGCGGGTGAAATAGACCATGATGAAATGGTTTTTCGCGGTATTGCTGCCACTCGTCAATTGGCTAAGCGTCAATTAACGTGGTTAAGAAGTTGGCCTGACGTTACGTGGTTAACAACCGGTGATGAAGAAAACTTGCATCGTGTAGTAAGTTCGCTAAGCTAGTAGTAGCTGGACAAAATTTAGCTTTATTAAATTAGTTCAGCCACTTAATTATAATAACACCTAGAACGAAGGAATAATAACATGGCAAAAGGCCAATCGTTACAAGACCCATTTTTAAATGCATTACGCCGCGAGCGCATTCCAGTATCAATTTTTTTGGTAAATGGCATAAAATTACAAGGTAAAATTCAGTCATTTGACCAATTTGTAATTTTACTGGAAAACACTGTTAATCAAATGGTGTATAAACATGCAATTTCAACAGTTGTACCTGCACGCGCAGTCAACTTCCAAGGTGTACAGGGAAATGAAGACACTGAAGAAACTGAACCAGGAAACTTTTAAATTAGGAGCGTAATGCTTGTTTGACCGCTATGAATCTGGCGAACAGGCAATTTTAGTCCATATCGACTTACCTAAAGATGGGGATCGCGAAGATCTTCATGAATTAGAAATGTTGGTATCTTCTGCTGGTGTTAGTAGTTTGGCGGTTGTGCAAGGCAGCCGTCAAGCACCACATCCCAAACTATTTGTCGGTACCGGCAAAGCGGAAGAAATAGCTGAAATTGTCAAAATCCACAATGCCGATGTTGTCATTTTTAACCATCAGTTGAGCCCGTCTCAAGAACGCAATTTAGAGCGTGTTTGTCAATGTCGGGTACTTGATAGAACAACACTTATTCTTGATATTTTTGCTCAGCGTGCCCGAACTCATGAAGGTAAACTCCAAGTAGAGCTGGCTCAGCTTCGCCACATGTCTACACGTTTAATTCGTGGTTGGACCCACCTTGAGCGTCAAAAAGGGGGGATAGGCTTACGTGGTCCGGGTGAAACTCAGCTAGAAACCGATCGACGTTTATTGCGTGCACGTATTAAAAATATTCGTGCTCGACTTGCTAAAGTCGCTGTACAGCGTGAACAAGGTCGACGTGCTCGTACGCGCAATGAAATTCCAACAGTGTCGCTGGTGGGTTACACTAATGCCGGAAAATCAACACTGTTTAATTATATTACCGATTCAGATGTATATGCAGCCGATCAGTTATTCGCCACACTAGATCCAACACTGCGTAAACTCGATATTGGTGATGTTGGTTCTGTTATTTTAGCCGATACTGTAGGGTTTATTCGACACTTACCGCATGATTTGGTGGCTGCATTTAAAGCAACTCTGACCGAGACGCGTGAAGCCGATTTACAACTGCATGTGATAGATGTAGCCGACCCTCGCCGAAAAGAAAATATTGAACAGGTACAAGAAGTCCTCAAAGAAATTGAAGCCGACGAGGTACCGCAGTTATTAGTTTATAATAAAATTGATGCGCTGGATGAGGTAACGCCACGTATTGATCGTGATGACGAGGGCCAACCTATAAGGGTATGGCTATCTGCAAAAACTGGCGAAGGCTGTGAATTACTTAGTGAAGCTATTAGCGATTTACTCGCTAAGCAAATGCTTAATGAAACGTTATTACTCGCACCACAATATGGGCGTTTAAGAGCATCACTATTTAATTTAAGTGCAGTACACAATGAGCGGTTTGATGAACAAGGTAATTGGTTGCTTGATGTACGATTGCCTGTGATTGAGTGGAACCGTTTAATTAAAGATTTTGGCCCTGAAATTGAAAGTTTTATTAGCTGAGATTAAAAACTGCAAGATTAATGTCGGTTTTAGTATAAGAAACGCAGAAGATTTGTTAGATTTAACACAATTTCCGAATTTATTTAGATAACAATGGAGTATAGCTATGGCCTGGAATGAACCGGGTAATAATGGCAATGACAAAGATCCGTGGAATAACAAAGGCGGACGTGATCAAGGCCCACCTGATTTAGACGAGGTGTTCCGCAAATTCAGTAACAAGTTTAACGGCTTATTTGGCGGTAAAAAATCCGGCAATGGTAGCGGCGGTGGACTTGGCGGAGCCGGTATTTCATTTGTACTTATTATCGCTGCAATTGTATGGGCGTTAAGCGGTATTTATACGGTGAAAGAAGCTGAGCGCGGCGTCGTTCTTCAATTTGGTAAGTTTGACCGAATTGCAGATCCTGGCTTGCGTTGGAAAATGACCTTTGTTGAAACGGTTATTCCAGTCGATATCGAAGCTGTTCGCTCGTTATCAGCATCAGGTTTTATGCTAACCGAAGATGAAAACGTAGTAAGCGTTGAATTTGAAGTACAGTATCGAGTAATCGACCCTTACTTGTACAAGTTTAGTGTCACTAACGCTGACAGCAGCCTTGAAGAAGCATTAGATAGTGCGCTGCGTTATGTTGTTGGCCATTCAAAAATGGACCAAGTACTGACAAACGGCCGTGAAGTTGTACGTCAAAATACTTGGGATGAGCTAAATCAAATCATCGAACCTTACAACTTAGGTTTAATCGTAACTGACGTTAACTTCAAGGACTCTCGTCCACCAATGGAAGTTAAAGATGCGTTTGATGATGCAATTGCGGCCCAAGAGGATGAGCAACGCTTTATTCGTGAAGCAGAAGCGTATGCCCGTGAAATTGAACCGCGTGCGCGTGGTCAAGTGACTCGTATGACGCAAGAAGCTGAAGGTTACCAAGAACGTATTACTTTAGAAGCGCAAGGTGAAGTGGCCCGTTTTGAGAAATTACTTCCAGAATACCAAGCAGCTAAAGAAGTAACACGTGAGCGTTTATACATAGACACGATGCAAGAAGTGTTAGGTAATAGCTCTAAAGTGTTGGTTGATGTTAAAGGCGGCAACAACATGATGTACCTACCACTTGATAAAATCATGGAAAAACAGGGTTCATCAACACGTATTGCTTTACCTAGCTCAAGCGATATAAACGATTTACGTAACAAGGTAAATACGTCACGCAACAGCACTGTTAATAGTGGTAACGATCGCTTTAACAATGATCGCTTTAACGACGGGAGATAAGAGCAATGAAAAACTTTAGTTTAGTAATCCTATTAGCCGCCATTGTGATGTCTTTCTCGTCGGTGTTCGTGGTCTCTGAAGGTCAAAAAGCGATTGTACTTTTATTTAGTAAAGTGCAAAAAGACAGCGACGATGAGGCAGTAGTTTATGGCCCAGGTCTACACTTAAAAGTCCCATTTTTTAGTCAAGTACGTCGTATTGATGCACGTATTCAAACACTAGATGGCACACCGGATCGCTTTGTAACTAGCGAGAAAAAAGACTTAATCGTTGATTCGTTTGTAAAATGGCGCGTAAACGATTTTAGCTCTTTCTACCTGCGTGCACGTGGTGACAAGCAATACGCTGAAACACTGCTTAAGCAAAAAGTAAATAATGGCCTACGTACTAACTTTGGTACGCGTACTATTCGTGAAATTGTATCTGGTGAGCGTAGCGAGCTGATGGAAGAAGCGTTAGTACAAGCATCTGAAAGTGCTAGTGAGCTGGGTATTGAAGTACTTGATGTGCGTGTTAAGCAAATTAACTTACCACAAGAGGTGAGTAGCTCTATTTATCAACGTATGCGCGCTGAGCGTACTGCAGTTGCTAAAGAGCACCGCTCTGAAGGTCAGGAAAAAGCAGAAACAATTCGTGCAGGCGTTGACCGTCGCGTAACAGTAATGCTTGCCGACGCCGAACGTAATGCTCGTTCTGTTCGTGGTCAAGGTGATGCTGACGCTGCTGCGATTTACGCTAGTGCTTACAATAAAGACCCTGAGTTCTTTAGCTTTGTCCGCTCTTTAGAAGCTTACAAACAAACTTTCAAAGGCAAGCAAGACGTGATGGTGTTATCACCGGATAGCGACTTCTTCCAATACATGAAAGGCGCGAAAGCTCAGTAATCATAGCTTTAGTTAAACTTGAAAGCCCTGCAATTGCAGGGCTTTTTGTTATCTGAATTTTAAGTTTATAAATGACTGTTATTTATGTGATTATTAACGAAACACTGATGTTTACTACCCGCACGAGGAAAAAATAAGCTAAACGGGGTGAACATTGCTTTAGTTTTCTGGTAAAATCTCGTCCTAATTTTCTCTAAGTGAATTTGCAATGGGTAAAAACGTTGTTGTACTAGGCACCCAATGGGGTGACGAAGGTAAGGGTAAGGTAGTTGACCTCCTTACAGATAAAGCATCTTTAGTAGTTCGTTATCAAGGTGGTCATAACGCAGGCCATACTTTAGTGATCGACGGTGAAAAGACAGTTCTACACCTTATTCCATCGGGTGTATTACGTGACAATGTTAAATGTGTGATTGGTAATGGTGTTGTTTTATCACCAGAAGCGCTAATGAAAGAAATTGGCATGCTTGAAGAGCGTGGCGTACCTGTACGTGAACGTCTTTTAATCAGTGAAGCATGTCCGCTAATATTGCCTTTCCATGTTGCATTAGATGTAGCTCGCGAAACTGCGCGTGGCGATAAACCAATCGGTACAACGGGTCGTGGTATCGGTCCAGCGTACGAAGATAAAGTAGCACGTCGTGGTTTACGTGTTGGTGATTTATTCAATCCTGAATTATTTGCTACTAAGTTAAAAGAAGTATTGGAATACCACAACTTCACATTAGTTAACTACTACAAAGTAGACGCTGTTGACTTCCAAAAAACGTTTGATGATGCAATGGCTGTTGCTGATATTTTAAAAGCAATGGTAGTTGATGTAACTGAGCTTTTAGATCAAACGCGTAACGCCGGTGACAACATCTTATTTGAAGGTGCTCAAGGTACACTACTTGATATCGATCATGGTACTTACCCTTATGTAACATCTTCAAACACCACCGCTGGTGGCGTTGCTACAGGTGCGGGTTTTGGCCCATTACACCTTGATTATGTGCTAGGTATCATTAAAGCGTACACAACACGTGTAGGTTCAGGTCCTTTCCCTACAGAGCTTTACGACGGCCTTGATAAGCAAGACCCAGTCGGTAAGCATTTAGGTGACAAAGGCCATGAGTTTGGTGCTACTACAGGTCGTTTACGTCGTACAGGTTGGTTAGATGCAGTGGCTATGCGCCGTGCAGTTCAAATCAACAGCATTTCAGGATTTTGTTTAACTAAACTTGACGTTTTAGATGGTTTAGAAACACTTAAAATCTGTACTGGTTATAAGCTTGAAGATGGTACTGTGACTAACGTGACGCCATTAGCAGCTGAAGGTTACGATAAAGTAACGCCAGTATACGAAGAAATGCCTGGCTGGTCTGAAAATACAGTGGGTGTAACATCGCTTGAAGGCTTACCTAAAGCGGCAATTGATTACATCAAACGTATTGAAGAAATCACAGGCGTACCTGTTGATATTATCTCTACAGGTCCTGATCGTGTTGAAACGATGATACTTCGTAGCCCATTTGCATAATTGGGTTTAAGTTGAAAAAAAGCTGCCATGTGCAGCTTTTTTTATGTCTGCAGAAAAGTGACGCTATTAATAGTGGAACGATCTTTGTATATTATTTGGTAAGTTTATTTTTAAAGTGGTTAATATGCGTTTATCTTCTCGTTGCTCAGTGTGGTCATTATCACTACTTACACTTTCTTTATTTAATATAAGCAATAGCTTAGCTGAAGAAAGCCCTGCAGCTGTGCCGCTGTATACTGAATCTGAGTTAATAGCTTTAATTAATGAGAACACTCATCTAGCGCGCGTAAAGGCAGATAATTGCCAGTTAGTGCAAGATATAGAAGCGCGAGCCAATAAAATGGCATTGCCATCATATCAATTCCTATACGGTGATATGCTCGCTTATAAAGTGTGTGTTGAGCGCGATGTTGCTTTAGGTGTGTATTACATGAAAAAAGCGGCTGAGCAGGGCTTAGCGGCTGCATTAGAGCAACTAGGTCGCTACTACGACGTTGGGCAGTTGGTCCAAAAAGACAAAACCATGGCAATAACCTACTTACGTGAGGCGTCAGCGCAAGGCAATTTAAAAGCGCAGTTACGATTAGTTGGTTTGTTTAATCAAGGTTATGGTAGTCCAAGAGATTTTGAAGATGCTTATCGTTGGTTGTTTAACACCACGGTAGCTGATAAAGCGACACATAAAAAAATAGAGCGAGCATTAACTAAACTTGCTGAAAAAATGCCAGCCAGTGTCGTTACCCGCGCGCGCTTACCTATGTAAAAAAGCGAGAGTGTTTTGCCGCACTCTCGTTTTTTTTAGTTATGACTCGTCTTTTTTATTGTCTTTGGCTTTGTTATTGGCAGGATCTTTTAATACCGATATTTTAGGCGGCTGTAATGCAATCACTCGCTCGCCTTCTTGTGGTGGCTTTTCCATGTCACTAGTAAAAGGCCTCATTTTCACTGGAGCGTCTTCATCACTGTCTTTATCCCCTTTGAGAATAAACAGTGGAATTGCTTCAGGGTTCATTTCTAAATACTGCTGCCAGCTAAATTCTTCAGATATTCGTGTTGCACTCACTTTACCGCCTTTGGCAATAACGCTGCTTAAGCGTGCATATGCTCCGTTTTCACCAAACAGAATTTGTCGTGATAAGAACGTCGCGCTGTCTTTATTTGCTTTAGCATGTGATGAAGATGAGCGTAGTGAAAATACATTTTTTTCATTCAATAAATGAGAAAAATACTGCACCCCTAATGCGTTATGATGACGATTAGGTGAAAGCGCTAAAACACTGCGAATAGTGGTTAAAGGTAAATAGCGTTCAGCATGCTCAGATTGTGGATTACCGTAATAACAAGGCAAACCATCCATACGTGCCATTTTACAGTTTTCCCAAGCAGGATCTGATAAGTGAACGGGAATGTTTTGTTCCTTTAAACCACGAGCAATAGCACGAGATACATGGTTGGCACCAATAATTAAAATAGTATTAGGGGAGGGCTGGCGCACCCCTAGCAACTTAGCAACAGGGATAGCCGTTAAGCTTTGCAGTACCACAGTGACGATAATAACCGTGAATATCAATGGCACCATTTTCTCAGCATCGGCTACACCGGCTTCTATCATACTTAACGCAAATACAGAGCCTACGGCTGCAGCAACTATACCGCGAGGCGCAATCCAAGCCAGCACCAAGCGAGACTTCATTGGTAAATCGGTGCCAAAGGTTGAAATAGCAATACACAACGGGCGCGCAATAAATAGCACAATAGCTAAAAATATAAATACATCGCTGTCGAGCATCATTAAGTCAGATAGTTGTAATCTGGCAGCGAGTAAAATAAACAAGGTTGAGATCAAAATCATCGACAGATCTTCTTTAAACTCAAGCACCGAATCTATTTCTAGGTCATCTTGATTAGCTAACCAAATACCAAATACAGTCACGGCCAATAATCCTGACTCATGACTTAAATGGTTTGAAATCGAAAAGCTAATTAACACTAACGCTAAAATGCCAAATTTATGTAGCTCAAATGGCAACCATTCGCGGCGCATCAGTTGCGTTGTGATCCAACCCGAAACCACACCAATACTTAAACCAACCCCAACGGTTTTAACTAGTGCAATTATAGTGTGACTAAGTACTTCACCTTGGCCAACTAACATCACAGCTTCAAATACTAATACCGCAAATAAAGCGCCAATAGGGTCTATGACTATGCCTTCCCAGCGTAAAATACGGTCAATATCTTGAGTGGGTCGCATTGAGTTAAGCAGTGGCGCAATAACCGTTGGTCCGGTTACAACAAGCACAGCGCCAAGCACTGCTGCGACTCGCCAATTTAACTCTAATAACCAATAGGCACTTAAGCTAATAACGACACAGGTCATAAGCATACCAATAGAGCAGAGGTTTCTTACGACTTTACTGATCCCTTTAAGCTCCCGAAAATGTAGTGTTAATGACCCTTCAAATAAAATCACAGCAACGCTTAAAGACACCACAGGAAAAAGTAAATCGCCTAATAAGGCATCTGGGTCTAATACGCCACTAAATGGCCCTAATAAAAGCCCAGTAAGCAACAAAAACAGAATAGCGGGTACTCTGAACGCCCAGGCGACCCATTGGGCTAGCACCGAACACAATGCAATACCGGCTATATAAATTGCTGACATAGAGTAAAAACTCCTTAATATTAATAATGTTTAAAAGTATAACTGTTACCTACCAGTAATACAGTGGGTATACACGTGTAAATTCAATTTAGCTAATAAATAATACTTATTTATTTAGTGTTAACGCCATTTTCTAAAATGTTATCAAATTTATAGTCTATATAATTCATATTTATAGTAGTCTAACCGCATGATACTTAATACAAAAAACACTAGCTTTAGTAGTGTCGACCTATTCAGCTTGAATTTTAGCCTTGATCTAAGCAGCTACTTTAACGTATTATACTTCGTGTTCGAATAATTAGTTATCTAATCAAGTTTGTAGTTTAAATACTAGATTATGTTAGATATAAACATCTTAACTCTCTTACTGATTGTTTTTGCTTTGTTTTGTTATATTTGAACACACAATATCATTTACCGTACTCTTTGGTATGGTTTTGCTCAAAGTGTTTATTTGCTCAATGCAGATAAATAAAAGTTTGAGTTGAACTATTACCTTTCAATATTTAATCCCCATCGTGGCGATTAAATCTCGGTCCTTAAGTCATCACCCTATCTGTTGGTGTACCAGACTTAAGAGGCTCTATGTATGTTGTTAATAAAAAGGCCGCACACAGCTTTTTACAGCGATACATAAACAACACTTTATATTTTTTTAGTTAGTACGATCCGATTTATTTATTGGGTTAATACTATTTATTTTTTGCATCTCAATTTAAAACGCTAGTTTTAGAGACGGTGTACGTGTGTGTAAAAAGTGTGGGCAATGATAAATAAATTCGACGCTGTGTTTATAAACATGGCGACCTGGTTTCATTCATCTATGTGATGAATACAAATTAAATGGAAAGTTGAGCACTTATGCAAAAGTTAAATTGGCGACGTATCGTACTTAAAGTGGGCAGTGCCTTAATTGCACCCGATCAAGATGGCTGTCGTTCACGTTATTTATTAACCATCGCACAGTTTATTGTCCGCTGTCGCGCACGTGGAATTGAGGTTATTTTAGTTTCATCTGGTTCTGTAGCGGCTGGCTCACATTTATTTCCATCAGACCAACCTCGTTCAGTGGTAATGAAAAAAGCGATGGCTGCAGCAGGGCAAACAGAAATGATGGCCATGTGGGATCGTTTCTTTGATTTTCCATCAGCACAGCTATTATTAACTCATGGTGATTTACGTGACCGTGAGCGTTACCAGAGTATCCGTGAAACCGTATTTACATTGCTAGAACACGGCGTGCTACCTATCATTAATGAAAATGATGCAGTAACAACAGATGATTTAAAAGTGGGTGATAACGATAATTTATCAGCCATGGTTGCAGCAGCCGCTGATGCAGATGCATTAATGATTTTCTCTGATGTAGATGGCTTGTATGATAAAAACCCAAATCTGCATGACGATGCCGTATTATTGCCTGAAATAAAATCAATTGATGATTCTATTTATGCTATGGCAGGATGTGCTACCAGTGCGGTAGGTACAGGTGGTATGAAAACCAAGATTGAAGCGGCAGAGAAAGCCACTTCACATGGTATTGCAACTTACATTATTAATGGCTTTAAAGAAGAAACCTTTACTCGCTTGTTAGCCGGTGAAAACCCAGGTAGCGTATTCTTGCCTTATGAAAAACCAATGCAAGATTCTATTCACTGGATGACACATACCGCCAATGAGCAAGGGGAAGTCGTTGTTGAAGGGTCATTTGATGACTCATTAGAAGGTGAAGACGGTTGCTTACGTGGCGATGAGATCAGAGAAGTACATGGCGAGTTTGCTGTGGGCGATACTATCTTAGTTCGCAGTGAAGATGGTACGCGTTTAGCTAAAGCCACAGCAAATTACAGTAGCTGCTTGTTAAACTTTATTGCAGATAACGAGCAGAGTGAATTCAGCGAAAAAATGCAGGATTCAATTGGACCAATTATTTCAGAAAAAGATATCGCATTATTGGAGAAGTCATGAGTTTAATTACGGATATATCACGCCAGGCAGCAAAGGCTGCACATACACTTGCTTTACTCGATACCGAGACTAAAAACAAAGTGTTAACCGATATGGCAGCGGCATTAAGAAAGCAAAAAGAATTTATAATCAAAGAAAATGAAAGTGACCTAAGCGCAGCACGCGACAATAATTTAGCAGCATCAATGATTGACCGTTTAACATTGAATGATGAGCGTATTGAAGCCATGGCCGAGGGTATCGAAGTGATTGTTTCATTAGATGATCCTGTTGGCCAGTTACGTGACATTACTGAACGCCCAAATGGTATTAAAATTCGTAAAATGCGTGTACCACTTGGCGTAGTATGTATGATTTATGAAGCGCGTCCTAATGTAACGGCTGACGCAGGTGCATTGTGCTTTAAGTCAGGTAACGGTGTTATTTTACGCGGTGGTAAAGAAGCGCTGAAAAGCTCACAAGCCATTGCCAGTGTAATGCATAGCGTGCTTACAAAACATGGTCTACCAACTGCGCTAATTTCAGTGATTCCTGATCCTGACCGTGCTTTACTAATGGAATTGATGCAACAACGCGATAGCATTGACTTAATCATCCCTCGTGGTGGTGAAGGCCTAATTAACTATGTTACTGAAAACAGCACAATCCCTGTTATTCAGCATTTTAAAGGCGTTTGTCATTTATATGTAGATAAAGATGCTGATTTAGAAGTAGCACTAAATTTACTGCTTAATGGTAAGACTCAGCGTACTGGTGTATGTAATGCACTTGAGGGTTTAGTGGTACACCAAGATGTAGCTGATGAGTTTTTAAATCTGTGTGCAGTTGTACTTCGTCAAGAAGGTGTAAAAATTAATGCTGACGCCAAAGCGGCTGAATATTTTGATAATGCCACTGTACTTGCTGATAATGAATTTGGTGAAGAGTACTTAGACTTAGAGTTAGCAATTCGTATTGTGCCAAGTTTTGATGCAGCCGTTGAGCACATTGCTCAATTCGGTTCAAATCATACTGAAGTTATCTGTACTAAGGACGATGCGGCGGCAGAGTTATTCCAACGTAGTGTTGATGCGTCGGTTGTTATGGTTAATGCGTCATCACGCTTTTCTGATGGCTCACAACTAGGCTTAGGTGCAGAGATTGGTATTGCAACGACTAAGTTACATGCTTATGGCCCTATGGGACTTGAGTCATTAACCACTGAAAAATATTTAGTGAATGGTGTTGGTCAAGTTCGCGAATAACTAACCCAACTCAATAAATAATAAAAATGCCGGGCTTTGCTCGGCATTTTTGATCTCGATTTAGCAAAATTAAACACTTAAGCAAACAAAGAGATTAAAAAATACAAAGCATTATTAACAGAGAAGTTTATTTAGAATATAAAAATAAGGATATTACTTAAAGGAGAGGGTAGGAAAGTGGTGGAGCTAAGCAGGATCGAACTGCTGACCTCCTGCGTGCAAGGCAGGCGCTCTCCCAGCTGAGCTATAGCCCCACATTCCTAATTTACATGTGCTGTAAATGCTTAAGTGCTGAGTCTTAAGCGGGGTGAACTTTAAATATTTTTACGTTTTCGGTCAAGTATTTTTTCACAAATTTTTCCGTTTTAACTAATTTTTGTTAAACTCGGCCTCAATATTTACTAAAACGACAATACATAATGAAAAAATACGCTTTAGTTTTCATGATTTTCCTTTTTGGCTGTGCCAGCTCGGTAGATGAGCCTCCCTATGAAATTAATAATCAACAATTTTATGACACTGTTGATGATCAAGGTAACAAGCTTTTTGCCTATGTGGTCTCTGTAAAGGCTAAGAGCCGTGAGCAAATTAATATTAATAAAAAGCTAACCCGAAGCGATGTAAAGCGTTTTGCCGAACAAGAGCACTTTGAAGAGTCGAGCGTGCTCAAGTTACAATTAGAAGATCAAGCGGTAGAGTTTCTCAATAAAGAGCTTGCACAACGTAACTATTGTGCAGATAAGCATGAAATAAACGAAGTGCTATGGCGAGATTTAAGTGTGCAATTAAGAGGGCGTTGTTTGTAGTATGTTAGCAGATAAACAAAAATTAGCGGCGGTGTTAGCCCAACTTGATATTAACTATGATGTGATTGAGCATCCAGCGTTGCATGGTAGCTTAGATGCCGACGAGCTGATGGTGAATCGCCCAGGAACACGTTTAAAAAATCTATTTTTGCGAGATAACGAAGGTAAGCGCCATTTTTTAGTGATCACCGCGCATGATAAACAACTCGATTTAAAATCGTTGTCTAAACAGCAAGGGCTATCGCGTTTAGGGTTTGCCTCTAATGAGCGCTTGGCTAAGTACTTAAAAGTTGCACCAGGTTGTGTGTCAATGCTCAGCTTAATGAACGATAAGCAACGAGATGTAACGCTTTGGCTTGATCAGGATATTTGGTTTGGCGATTTATTTCATTGCCATCCATTTGAAAACACCCAAACATGGTTATTAACTAAGCCTGATTTACTGCGTTTTTTTGATTTTACTGAACATCAGCCGCGGGTGATGTTTTTACCCTCGCGCTGAGCCCACAAAATAAGACCCAGCCCACATAAGCAAACCGCAAGAAGTGTTGCCATAAATGCGGTTTGCCCGTGTGCTTGATAAACCACCCCAGGTAATAACGATCCTAGTGCGCCACCGCTATAATAAAATGACACGTAACAACCATTAGTAACACTCGGTGGAGCGTGACTAATTTTATTAACCAATGGTGCCGCTGTTGAATGAATTACAAACATAGCGCCACAAAAGAGTGTGAATGCAATTAAAAACAACATCAGTGAATGACTCATTAATAACACAATACTGAGGTTATAAAACAGGAATACCAATGCCAATAAGCGCCAAGCTGAGGTCATTTTTTTTAATAACCACGGGGTAAAAATAGAGGCTAACGCGCCAATTAAATAACCACTATAAACTAAGCCAATGTCGCGGGTGTTATTAATTAAAAAGGTATTTTTTAAAATAAAAGGCAAGTAGTTTAATAATGCGGCAAAGCAAAAAAACATACAAAATATGGCACCATAAAGTTTAAGTACCGAGCCTTCTTTAAGTTGTTTCATATAATCTAAAGGTGATAACACCTCACTAGAACTACTCAGGACAAAGCGTTTATGGGGGATGCTAAGCGAGAGTATTATCAACATGGCAGCAATTAAGTAATAAAAACTTTGCCATGACCACAAGTCGCTAAAGAGCGCAGCCAATACTCGGCCAAAATAACCACCGACAATAGTACTACCAATATAAAGAGTCATATTTTTTTGTAATGTATCGGCTTGATAGCTCATACCAATATAACTGGTCATTGCGGTTAAAGCGGCAGGTAAAGTCAGCCCTTGTAAAAACCGAACAAGTAACAGTAGCTCAAAACTAGGGGCATAAATAAATAATAAACAGCCGACACCGAGTAATAACATTGCGATGCGTAAAATTAATAATGGG